>NZ_CP044972.1:4020000-4391519 GCF_010104355.1 Hydrogenophaga sp. PBL-H3 | reverse complement strand
GCTGGGAATGCGATGTTGTTGTGGTTGTGGACAAATGACGCGGGGCGCGGTGGCCATTGTAGGGGTGCCGCAGACTTATCCACAAGCCGGCCGGCGGGACATCGTGGTCATGCAGAAGGGGGCTGCTGCTGAAGTGGATCGTCTGCAGATAAGGGCAAGTGCTTGCCGCACTTGGGTTTTCTTTGCGATAATTGCGGGTTTTCCCGATTTGTAAGAGACCACCATGAAACGCACCTACCAGCCCTCCAAGATCCGCCGCGCCCGCACCCACGGCTTCCTCGTTCGCATGAAGACCCGCGGCGGCCGTGCTGTGATCAACGCCCGCCGCGCCAAAGGCCGCAAGCGTCTGGCTGTCTGAGTCGGCGCTTTGAATCGGCGCATGACGTGCCGACGTCCCTGTGCCCGGCCCGTCTGCAGCCAGACGATGGCGTTCGTGCAGTGACCCAGCGCCTGCGGTCCCGCCAGCAGTTCCAGGCCGTCATGGCTGGAGCGCCCGTGGCCAAGACTCCCCACTTCGCCTTGCACCGCGCTGTCCTTGATGTTCACGTCGAGGGCAAGCCGTTGTTTCCTGTGGCCGATGCGTGGCTGGGTGTCCTGCTGCCCAAACGCTGGGCGCGTCGGGCCGTCACGCGCAACGCCATCCGTCGCCAGATTTACGAAGTGGCACGGCACCAGCCGGTTTCCTTGCCGCAGGCTGCCTGGGTGGTGCGTTTGCGCAGCGAGTTCAGTCGCAAGCAATTTGTGAGTGCCACGTCGGATGCGCTCAAGCGCGCCGTGCGCGCTGAGCTGGAGCAGCTGTTGTCTCGCGCCATGCTGCCGAAAGTCGCTGCGCCGCTGGAGGCCCGTGATGTGGTCTGACTGGCCGCGCCAGGCGCTGCTGGGCCTCGTCAAAGCTTACCGACTGCTCTTGAGCCCGTCGTTGGGCAACGGTTGCCGTTTTGAGCCCACGTGTTCGGCGTACGCCATCGGCGCGCTGGAGCAACACGGTGCTGCGGCGGGCACCTACCTCACGGCCGCACGGCTTGCACGCTGTCATCCCTGGTGCGAAGGGGGCTTCGATCCGGTGCCCGATGCCCGGCCCGCCCTCTTTTCCCGTCTGATTTCACCCTCCTCAGCAAAGAAGAACGCGTCATGAATGACATCCGTCGGTCCATCCTGTGGGTGGTGTTTGGTTTGTCCATGGTCCTGATCTGGGACAAATGGCAGATCCACAATGGGCACAAGCCCACTTTCTTCCCCGGCTCGACGCAGGTGGCCGCTCCGGCTGCTACCTCGGCCCCAGCATCCGACGCCAGCGTGCCCGCTGCGGTGGCCGTGCCATCGGCGGGGGCTGTCAGTGCGCCGGGTGAGGCGCCAGCTGGTGCGCCCAGCCCGGTGGCCGCGCGCCACGAGGTGACCACCGATGTGTTCAAGCTGGTCTTCAACACCGAAGGCGGATCGCTGATCGGCGCCGAGTTGCTCAAGCACGCCGAAGCCACCCGGCAAAGCAAGGACCAGAGCGTTCAACCGTTCACCTTGCTGACCCAGGGTGCTGACCGCATCTACGTGGCCCAGACCGGCCTGATCGGTGGTTCGTTCCCCACCCACAAGACCCCGATGAACCTTGTGACGCCAGAGACCGCGCTGGCCGATGGCCAGAATGAATTGCAGGTGCGCTTCGAGTCGGGCGATGTGGGCGGCGTGAAGCTGGTCAAGACCTACACCCTCACGCGCGGACGCTACGACATCGCCGTGAAACACGAGGTGAAGAACCTCGGCACGCAGGCCGTGAGCCCGCAGCTCTATCTGCAACTGGTGCGCGATGGCAGCAAGCTCAGCAGCGAGACGCCCTTCTACTCAACCTTCACGGGCCCGGCTGTCTACACCAACGAGAAGAAGTACCAGAAGGTCGAGTTTGCCGACATCGAGAAGAAGAAGGAAAACCTGTACATCAAGACGGCCAGCGACGGCTACGTGGCGATGGTGCAGCACTATTTCGCTTCCGCCTGGCTGCTGGGCGACGGCGTGGCTCGCGACAACTTCGTGCGCAAAGTGGACGACAAGCTGTTCTCCGTGGGCAGCATCACCAACCTGGCGGCCATTGAACCCGGCCAGACGCAGAGCGTGCAGGCCCGCCTGTTCATTGGCCCGCAAGAAGAAAAGGTCCTGGAGACGATTGCTCCTGGACTGGAGCTGGTGAAGGACTACGGCTGGCTGACCATCCTGGCCAAGCCGCTGTACTGGCTGCTCGAGAAGATCCACGGCTTCGTGGCCAACTGGGGCTGGTCCATCGTGCTGCTCGTGGTGTTGATCAAGGCCGCGTTCTACTGGCTCAACGCCAGCGCCTACCGCAGCATGGCCAAGATGAAGAAGATCAACCCCCGCATCATGGAAATGCGCGAGCGCCTCAAGGGCAACCCGCAGGCCATGCAGCAGGAAATGATGAAGATGTACCGGGAAGAAAAGGTCAACCCGCTGGGCGGCTGCTTCCCCATCCTGATCCAGATCCCCGTGTTCATCGCGCTGTACTGGGTGCTGCTCTCCAGCGTGGAGATGCGCAACGCGCCCTGGATGGCCTGGATCACCGATCTGTCCTCGCCCGATCCGTACTTCATTCTCCCGCTGGTGATGGCCGTGACCACCATGATCCAGACCGCCCTCAACCCGCTGCCGCCGGATCCGCTGCAGGCCAAGCTGATGTGGTTGATGCCGCTGATGTTCTCGGTGATGTTCTTCTTCTTCCCGTCCGGCCTGGTGCTGTACTGGATCACGAACAACGTGCTCACCATCGCGCAACAGTCGTTCATCAACAACCGCCTGGGTGTGCCGCTGAAGTTCAGCATGCCGAACTTTAAGAGTTGACCCCCCTGCGCCGCTGACGCGGCTTCCCCCCTCAAAGGGGGACGGCGTCTTGGGCCGGCAGAGCCGGACCCTTGACGCCCCTGGGTTGGGGCACTTCGTTCCTCGCCGGGCCTGCGTTGCAGGCCCTTCGTCTTTATGCTCGACTCCCATGCTCGCTGCCTCGCGTGATCCCATCGTTGCCATTGCCACCGCCCCCGGTCGGGGTGGGGTGGGCATTGTCCGGGTGTCGGGCCGGGGCTTGGGGCCGTTTGTGCAGGCTTTGCTGGGGCGTGTGTTGACGCCGCGCGAGGCGACCTATTTGCCGTTTGCCGATGCGGCTGGGCAGCCCATCGACCACGGTCTGGCCTTGTGGTTTGCGGGGCCGCATTCGTACACCGGTGAAGATGTGCTGGAGCTGCAAGGCCATGGCGGGCCGGTGGTGTTGCAGCTGTTGGTGGCGCGCTGCCTTGAGGTCGGACGCGATGTGCTGCCTGCTTTGCGCGTGGCCCGAGCAGGTGAGTTCACCGAGCGCGCTTTCCTCAACGACAAGCTCGACCTCGCGCAAGCAGAGGCCGTCGCCGATTTGATCGATGCGAGCACCGAGGCGGCGGCGCGAAGTGCGTCGCGCTCGATGGCCGGTGTGTTCTCGGGTCGCATCCACGGCTTGCGCGACGCCTTGGTGAACCTGCGCATGCTGGTCGAGGCCACACTGGACTTCCCCGAGGAAGACATCGACTTCCTGCAGAAAGCCGACGCTTCCGGGCAGCTGCGGCGGCTGCGCGAGGCCCTGGCGGACGTGCAGGCGCAGGCCAGGCAGGGCGCCTTGTTGCGCGACGGTTTGCAGGTGGTGATTGCGGGGCAGCCCAACGCGGGCAAGAGCTCACTGCTCAACGCCCTTGCAGGCGCCGAGCTCGCGATCGTCACGCCCGTGGCGGGCACCACGCGCGACGTGGTGCAGCAGACGATCCAGATCGAAGGTGTGCCGCTGCATGTGGTGGACACCGCCGGCCTGCGCGACAGCCCCGATGTGGACGAGGTGGAGAAGATCGGCATTGAGCGCGCCTGGGGTCGGATCCGCGAGGCCGACGTGGTGCTGTTCCTGCACGACCTGACCCGTACCGAAACAGCCCCCTACCAGAGCGCCGATGCCGCGATTGCCACCAGCCTGGCCCAGGCCGTGGCGGCGGGCGTGCCGGTGCTGCATGTGTGGAACAAGCTTGATCAAAGCCCCTCGGCGCACACCGACCTGCAGGGCGGTCTTGCGATCTCGGCCAAACGGGGCGAGGGCCTGCAGGCCTTGCGCCAGCGCCTGCTGGCCCTGGCGGGCTGGCAGCAATCTGGTGATGGCCTGTTCATGGCGCGTGCCCGCCACCTGCAGGCATTGCAGCGTGTGGACGATCACCTGATGCAGGCCGATGCCTTGCTCGCCGCGCAGGCCGAGCATCTGGACCTGCTGGCCGAAGAGCTGCGCCTGGCACAACAAGCGCTCGGTGAAATCACAGGCGAGTTCACCGCCGACGATTTGCTCGGCGAGATTTTTTCGCGTTTCTGCATCGGAAAGTAGATCGACGGCGCCGCCCGGAGCGCTGCGAATGCCGCCGGGCGGCACAGGTGTAAGCACGGGTAATTTCAGCTTGCGCGGTGGCGGGGGTCGCGGGTATCTTGACGTGATGCATGTCACACCTCCGACATCTTTGCGCTTCGATATCAACGGCTTGGCCCAGGCCATGCGGCACAGCAGCGCGCTGGACGCGGTGCCCCTGAACCTCAGCGAAACCCAGTGGCCAGTGCTGGCCAACTACCTGCAGCCCGTCGCGTTGAAGCAGGGGCAGGTGCTGATCGAACAAGGAGTGAAGGACCGCACGGTGTACTTCGTCGAGAGCGGCACGCTCACCGTGCATTACGAAGACGACAAGGAGCGCGTGCGCATTGCGGTGGTGGGCTCGGGCTCGCTGCTGGGTGAAGGTGCGTTCTTCAGCCACCTGCCGCGCAGCGCCACGGTTCACGCAGGCAGTGATTGCCGCCTCTGGTGCATGACGCCACTGCGTTTCCGAGAGCTTTCAATCCGCCATCCCGAGATCGCCCTGGATGTGACTGTGGCCATGTCTGCGGTGCTGGCTCGGCGCATGTACAACAAGCCCAAACGGGTGGCGGTCACCTGATGGCCGCGGGTCGCGCCCCAGTTCATACCATCTCGGCGCAACGCCTTGTGCACACTTTGACCATGTCCTTCATGAACTGGCTGCAAGCCAAGAAAACCAACGCATCGGGCAAGGGACGGCTGGCGCGCGTGCGCAAGTCGTTTGGCCAGACCACGCTGCCGCTGATCTCGCCACGCAAGGGTCGCCGCATCCTGCGACGCGAGCAATTGTTTGGCGTGGTCCGCGAGTCGCTCATCCGTGCCGGCGTGCTGTCCACCAGCTACGAATTCAAGGTGTTGACGCTCGATGCCAATGGCGACAGTTTTCTGGTCTTGATCGACCTGGCATTGCCGGCCGAGGGCATGCCCGACGCGTACCTGCTGGAGATCGAAAACTGGATCCAGCAAAGCGCCAAGGCCCGTCACGGCATGGCGGTGCGTTCTGTGTATTGGCGCCGCCGCGCCGCGAACGATCAGGTGGGTGTGGCCTTGCGTGCGTCGGTGTCGGCGCAAACGCGACGCGATGCCGAACTCTTCAACCCCACAGCCATCCCAAAACCCAACATACGCTCCTCGCACGCCCCGATGCAGGCGCTGGACGAGGGAGAGCTCGCAGCGTTTCGCAAGGCCCTGCAGAGTTCGGTCAAGCCGACGTACCCGTCACCCGAAGAAGCCCAACTGCCGGTGCCCGAATCGCACAGCGACTTCGCGGCACTCAGCGAGACACAGCGCGGCAAACTCTGACGCGCTGGCGCGCTCGGCGTTCAGTGCCCGGCGAAGTCGACCAGGGTGAACAACGCCAGACCCGATTCCCGCAGCTTCTGCGAGCCGCCGAGTTCGGGCAGGTCCACGATGGCGGCACCCTCCATGACTTCGGCGCCCAGCTTTTCCAGCAACCGCCGTCCGGCCATCATGGTCCCGCCGGTGGCGATCAGGTCGTCGATCAGCACCACCTTGTCACCGGCTTTCACCGCGTCGGTGTGCAGCTCTACCGTGGCGCTGCCGTATTCCAGTTCGTAGGTTTCTTCCACCGTGGTGAACGGCAGCTTGCCCTTCTTGCGGATGGGCACGAAGCCCACGCCCAGTTCGTAGGCCAGCACCGAACCAATGATGAAGCCCCGCGCGTCGAGCCCGGCCACCACGGTAGGCTTGAGGGCCGGGTCCATATAGCGGTGCACGAAGGCGTCGATCAGCACGCGAAACACCTTCGGGTCTTGCAACAGCGGTGTGATGTCGCGGAACTGCACACCGGGCGCGGGCCAGTCGGGCACCGTTCGGATGTGGGCCTTGAGGAAAGCAGAGGTGTCCATCGGGGTCGGGGTTTGAGGTGGTTGCCCATTATCGATCGGGCAAAAAAAACCCCGGCGCGTAGGCCGGGGTGGGAGACCATGGCGACCCGATCAGGCCATGGGTTTGAACTGGTATCCGTTGCCGGAGGCCTCCAGCGTGCCGAGGGCAGGGAAGGGGAAATGGAAGCCACCCACCGCCATCTTGTCTTTCACCAGCGTGTCGAAGATGCGGCGACGCGTCTGGCGCGCCATCTCGGCGTCCATGTCGAACGAGACAGCCCAGTCGGGGCTGCGAGCGAACAGCGAGGGCACATTGGTCACGTCGGCGGTGTACATGAACGACTTTCCTTCAGAGCGCACCGTGAAAACCGCCATGCCCGGCGTGTGGCCGAATGCAGCCGATGACTGGATGCCCGGTGCCAGCTCGGCACCCGGCTCGAAGCGCACCAGGCGGTCCGCCGGGATCTTGCCGAGCACGCGGCGGGCGTTCTGGAAGCCACCCTGGGCAGCGGGTGGCGCTTCGGCCATCTTGGCCTCGTCCATCCAGAAGGCCATCTCCGGATTGGGCACGTGCACCTTCGCCTTGGGGAAGACCAGCGAGCCGTCTTTCTTGATCAGGCCGTTGATGTGGTCGCCGTGGAAGTGGCTGAGGATGACGTGATCGATGTCTTCGGGCTTGTAGCCAGCGGCCGCCATGTTGGCTGCCAGGCGTCCGGTGGTGGGCGGACCGTTGTCGGCGAAGCCGGTGTCGATCAGGTACTTGGTGTTGCCGCTGACGATGAGGTAAGGCGTGAAGGGGATGTCCACGTAATCGGTCGAGAGGTTCTGCGACGCGAGCATGGCCTTGACCTGCTCCAGCGGCGCGTTGCGCACAAACTCTTCACCCAGCGGGCGACGCAGCGCGCCGTCGTTGATCGCGATGATCTCCATCGCGCCCAGCTTCATCTTGCGAAAGCCCGGCACAGGCAGGACCGGTGCGCCGACGTTGGGGGTGTTTTGCGAGAACACGGACGAGAAGGTCAGTGCGGAAGCGCCAGCCACGCCAGCACCCAGGAACAAACGGCGATCGATCATGGAAAAGACTCCGGACATTGGAAAACCGCGAGCATACATACCAATCAGTCGCGATTCGAACCGAAGATTCTTAATCTATACCTAATCGACGGGGCTTTCACTGAACCCGGGGCCGTGGCGCTTCAGCCGGACAGCAGCTTGTCCTCGGCCAGCGCCAGGGCGGGTGCTTTGCCGCTGAGCACCAGCGTGTCACCGCCTTGCAGCACGGTGTCGTCGGTCAGCGTGGCCGGCATGCCGCTGGCATGGCGAAGGCTCACCACCCGCACCCCCACCGCGTGCAGGGCCAGACTCTCCAGCGTTTTGCCCACCGTGCGCCCGGCAGCGGGCAGCGTCACGGTGTTGAGCCGCTCGTGGTCGATTTCATCGGCGCCATCGTCGTCTGCGCCATGGAAGTAGCCTTTGAGCAGGTTGTAACGCGCATCGCGCTGGTCTTGCACCACACGGATCACGCGGCGCATGGGCACACCCACCAGAGCCAGGGCGTGGCTGGCCAGCATGAGGCTGGCTTCGATTGCCTCGGGCACCACCTCGGTGGCACCGGCCGCGCGCAGTTTCTCCAGGTCCATGTCGTCCACCGTGCGCACCACCACCGGCACGTTCACCGCCTGTTCGTGGGTGTGGCGCAAGACCTTGAGTGCGCTGGCCGTGTCCAGATACGTGATGACCACGGCGCTGGCGCGGTGCAAGCCTGCGGCCATGAGCGCCTGCAGGCGCGCAGCGTCGCCAAACACCACCGAATGGCCAGCGGCCGCGGCCTGGCGCACGCGGTCGGGGTCGAGGTCGAGAGCCATGTAGGGAATGCGTTCGGCCTCGAGCAGGCGGGCCAGGTTCTGCCCGCAGCGTCCGTAGCCACAAATGATCACGTGCTTGTCGGCGTTGATCGCTTTGCGCGCGATGCTGGTCATCTGCACCGATTGCATCAACCAGTCGCTGCCCACCAGCCTTGTCACGATGGTGTTGGCATACATGATCACGAACGGCGTGGCCAGCATCGACAGCACCATGGACGCCAGCACAGGGTTGAACAGGTTGGGCGGTATCAGGTTGTTGTTGCCAGCCAGCGTGAGCAGCACCAGGCCGAATTCACCGGCCTGCGCGAGGTACAGGCCGGTGCGCAGTGCCACGCCCATGGGCGCGCCGAACGCACGCGTGAGACCGGTGATGAGCGCCAGCTTGAACACCACCGAGAGCGTGAGAAGCAGGAGCACCAGCGGCCAGCTGCCGAGCACCATGCGCCAGTCCAGCATCATGCCGATGGTGATGAAGAACAGCCCCAGCAACACGTCGTGGAACGGGCGGATGTCGGTCTCCACCTGGTGCTTGAACTCGGTCTCCGAGATGAGCATGCCGGCCACGAACGCCCCCAGCGCCAGCGACAGGCCGGCGTGTTCGGTCAGCCAGGCAAGGCCCAGCGTGATGAGCAGCAGGTTGAGCATGAACAACTCGTCGCTCTTGCGCCGTGCCACCAGCGTGAGCCACCAGCGCATCACCTTCTGCCCGCCCGTGAGCAGCAGGCCCAGCAGCAACACGGCCTTCAGGCTGGCCCACCCCACTGCAATCAGCAAGTCTTCCGGCTCGGCTGCGAGCGCGGGGATGATCACCAGCAAAGGCACAACGGCCAGATCCTGGAACAGCAGGATGCCCAGCACCCGCTTGCCGTGTTCGGACTCCAGCTCCAGCCGTTCGGCCACCAGCTTGATCACGATGGCCGTGCTGCTCATGGCCATCACGCCGCCCAGCGTCAGCGCGGTCTGCCAACTGATGTTCCACCAGGTGGGCAGAAGCAGGGTGAGAGCCATCGAGGCTGCGGTGGTGATCAGCACCGTGAGCACCACCTGCGACAGACCGAGGCCGAACACCAGCCGCTTCATCGCGCGCAGCTTGGGCAGGCTGAACTCAAGTCCGATCACGAACATGAGGAACACCACGCCGAATTCCGCCAGATAGCGGATGCCGCTGGAGTCCTGCGCCAGTGCGAGCGCATTGGGCCCGATCAGCACGCCCACCACCAGGTAGCCCAACATCGGCGGCAGCCGCAGCAGCCGGCACACGACCACGCCCAATACGGATGCCAGCAAGTACAGCAGGGCAATGTCGAGCGAGGTCATGCGGTCATGTTAACGGCCAGCGATGGCGGCGCAGGGAGCCCCTGCGGGAAGACCCACGGCGATAATGACCGCATGAGTTCGCCCACCACCTTCGATGCCGCCCGCGCTTTGGCGATGGCCCAGGAAACACTCGGTATAGAAGCCCAGGCCGTCACGGCCATGGCCCTGCGCATGGGCGAGTCTTTCTCCACGGCGGTGGCCTGCATGCTGACCTGCCAGGGACGTGTGGTGGTCATGGGCATGGGCAAGAGCGGTCACATTGGCCGCAAGATCGCCGCCACACTGGCCTCTACCGGCACGCCGGCCCTTTTTGTGCATCCCGCCGAAGCCAGCCATGGCGATCTGGGCATGATCACCGCGGCCGACGTGGTGCTGGGCATCAGCAACAGCGGCGAGAGCGACGAACTCTCCGCCATCCTTCCGCACATCAAGCGCATGGGCGTGCCCCTGATCGCGCTCACCGGCCGGCCTGGCTCCACGCTGGGCCGACACGCCCTGGCGGTGCTGGACAGCTCGGTCGACAAGGAAGCCTGCCCCCACAACCTCGCGCCCACCGCCAGCACCACCGCGCAACTCGCGATGGGCGATGCGCTGGCCGTGGCCCTGCTCGATGCGCGCGGCTTCAAGGCCGACGACTTTGCCCGCTCGCACCCCGGCGGCGCACTCGGGCGCAAACTGCTCACCCACGTGAGCGACGTCATGCGCAGCGGCGCCGACCTGCCGCGCGTCGGTCCCCAGGCCAGCTTGATGGAGTTGATGGGCGTGATCAGCGCCAAAGGGCTGGGCATGAGCGCGGTGGTCGACGCCGACGACCGCGTGCTGGGCATCTTCACCGACGGCGATCTGCGCCGCCTGATCGAGAAGACCGGCAGCAGCACCGACCTGCGCACCCTGAGCGCCAACGACGTGATGCACCCCAACCCACGCACCGTGCGCGCCGATGCGCTGGCGGTCGAGGCCGCCGGCGTGATGGAAGCCAACCGCATCACCAGCGTGCTGGTGGTGGACCCGGGTGGCCGCCTCATCGGAGCGCTCAACGCCAACGACCTCATGCGCTCGAAAGTGATCTGAATGAACGACCTGCCCGCCTTGCGCCCGGCCTTGAACTTCACACCCGAATTGCTGTTGCAGGCGCAGGGCATCCGCGTGGTGTTTTTCGATGTGGATGGTGTGCTCACCGACGGCGGTCTTTATTTCAGCGAATCGGGCGAAGCGCTCAAGCGCTTTCACACCCTGGACGGCCATGGCATCAAGCTGCTGCAGCGCGCCGGCATCACGCCGGCTGTGGTCACCGGGCGCGACTCGGCGGCCCTGCGCGCGCGCCTGAAAGCCCTTGGCGTGGTGCACACGCGCTTTGGCACCGAAGACAAGCGCCCGGCGGCCGAAGAGATCCTGACCGAACTCGGCTTGAGCTGGTCGGTCGCAGCGGCCATGGGCGATGACTGGCCCGATCTGCCCATGCTGCGCCGCGCTGCCCTTGCCTGTGCGCCCTCCACCGCCCACGCCGAGGTGCTGGCCGTGGCCCACCACGTCACCACACGGCTGCCAGGCGCAGGCGCCGTGCGCGACCTGTGCGACCTGCTGCTCGTGGCCAGCGGTGTCTACGCCCGCGAACTGGAGGCGGCCGCCCGATGAGCACGTCCGATCCACTGGATTTCCTGGACACCGTCGACCTCAACGAGCCGACGGCGCGGCCACCCCGTCGCAAACCCAAGCTGTTGGATCGCGTCTCGATCTACCTGCCCGTCATGCTCATGGGCCTGCTCGCACTGGCCTCGTACTGGCTGCTGCGCGCCACCCCCGCGCCCGAGGCGCCGCGGCCCGCACGGCCGGTGAGCAGCGAGCCCGACTACTTCATGCGTGGCTTCTCGGTCAAGGCGTTTGATCCCGAAGGCACGCTCACGTCCGAGGTGGCCGGTGATGAGGCGCGTCACCATCCCGACGACGACCGCATCGAGATCGACAACGCACGCATCCGCAACATCGGTCCCGAAGGGCGGCCCACGGTGGCCAGTGCGAAACTGGTGACCACCAACGCCGACAACAGCCAGTTCATCCTGGAAGGCAATGCGGTGGTGGTGCGCGAAGCGGCCGTCGGGGCGAACGGTGAAGCCCTTCCGCGCCTGGAGTTCAAGGGCGAATACCTCAAGGTGTTCGTCGACCCAGAGCGCGTCGTGTCCGATCAGCCCGTGGTGCTGCTGCGTGGCACCGACCGGCTGGTGGCCGACACACTCGACTACCGGGGCGACTCCGGCGTGGCCGATTTCAAAGGCCGTGTGAAGGCCCAACTGGTGCCCCGCTGAACCGCTCATTCGCCTTCAAGACCATGCCAACCGACAATGCCAAGGCCCCGCTGGCCTTCATCACCGGTGCATCCAGCGGCATTGGCCAGGCGCTGGCCGCCCGCTTTGCCCGCAGCGGATACCGGCTGGCCCTGGTGGCGAGACGCACCGCCGACATGCAGGCCTTTGCGGACGCCAACGGGTGGGATGCAGATCGTTGCCGTGTTTACGGCGCCGACGTGTCCGACATCGACAGCATCGTGACCGCGGGTAGAGCCTGCCTGGAGTCGCAGGGCGTGCCCGACGTTGTCGTTGCCAATGCGGGCGTGAGCATCGGCATGGACACCACCGAGCGCGATGATCTGGATGTGATGGCGCGCACCTTCGCCCTCAACAACACCGGCATGGCCGCCACATTCCACCCGTTTGTGGCCGCCATGGCCGCTCGCGGCAGTGGCGCGCTGGTGGGCATTGCCAGCGTGGCGGCCATCCGGGGTTTGCCAGGGCACGGCGCATATTGCGCCAGCAAGGCAGCAGTGGTGGCGTACTGCGAGAGCCTGCGCGGAGAAATGCGTGGCAGCGGGGTGGCGGTCGTGACCGTTGTGCCCGGCTACGTTGACACACCGCTGACCCGCGAGAACCGCTACACCATGCCGTTTCTACTGAGCCCCGAAACCTTTGCCGACCGCGCGTTCGATGCCATCGTCGCTGGCGTGAGCTACCGGGTGATTCCATGGCAGATGGGTGTGGTGGCCAAACTGCTGCGCCTGTTGCCCAACGCCTTGTTTGATCGGGTGCTGTCTGGCCGGGCGCGCAAACACAGACAAGGCGAAACCCAGAACGGTGCCTGACCCGGCAGCTTCTGGATAGCCCATGAAAAAAGCCCTGGGCTATGCCGCAGGGCTTTCTTTTGGCCGATCAGCGAATCCGAAGATTCACCGAGTCAAGCTGAAATTGGGCTATCAGTAGCCGCCACGGCCACCGCCGCCGCCACCACCTTCGCGACGGCCACCGCCACCGCCGCCACCACCGTAGGGGCTGCGGAAACCACCGTCGCTGCCGCCACCACCACCGAAGCCGCCGCCACCACTGCGGCCGCCGCCAAAGCCGCCGCCACCGCTGCGGGGAGGACGGGCTTCCATCGGACGGGCTTCGTTCACCACCAGGCTGCGACCGCCCAGGGATTGGCCGTTCATGCCTTCAACAGCGGCTTGCGCTTCGGCATCGTTGCCCATTTCGACAAAGCCGAAACCTTTGGAACGACCGGTATCGCGCTCCATCATGACTTTGGCGCTGTTGACCGAGCCATAAGCGCTGAAGGCTTGTTGCAGGTCTTCGTCGCGAACGGTGTATGGCAGGTTGCCAACGTACAGTTTGTTGCCCATGGTCGGGACTCCTAATAACACTGAGAAAAATAGCGATGGAGCCCCGTTAGCACACAAAAACCTGTAGCACGCGAAACCGACCGATCACTTGTCAAAACGAGCGTCTTGGACGCTCGCCAAGGGATTATGCGCGCAATGTCGCGCAGACAGTAACTATTTTTCAGGACGCCCCCGCCCCCATTGACGTCGACGCGGCTTTACAACACCGCCGCCCCGCTCAAGGGGCGCGGCGGCGGTAGACCACGTGGTAGGCCAGGCCCACGAGCACGCTGCCGCCGAGCAGGTTGCCGGCAATCACGGGCAGCAGGTTGCCCGCCAGGCCTGTCCAGGTCACAGACGGCGCGTTGGTGGCTTCGGATGCCTGAATCATCATGGCCAGCGGAAACAGGTACATGTTGGCAATGCTGTGCTCGAACCCGGCAGCCACGAAGGTGGTGACGGGAAAGACGACGGCGACGGCCTTGTCCACCACGCTGCGCCCGGCCATGGCCATCCAGACCGCCAGGCACACCAGCACGTTGCACAGCATGCCGCGAACGAAGGCCTCTTGCCACGGCAGTGCCTGCTTGGCGAGGGCAATCCGCACCACCTGCTGACCGATGGCTCCGCCGTTCATGCCGGTGTGACCACTCGCATGCACCAGGACCGCCAACGCCGCAGCACCCACGAAGTTGGCGGCGCAGACCAGCAGCCAGTTGCGCATCAACTCGCGGGTGGTGATCTGCCGGTCTGCCCAGGCCATGGCCAGCAGGTTGTTGCCGGTGAACAGCTCGGCGCCGGCCACCACCACCAGCAGCAAACCCAGTGAAAACACCGCGCCTCCCAGTACCTGACCGGTGGCAAATCCCAGTGTGAGGTCGGACTTGACGATGACGAAGAACAGCGTGCCCAGTCCGATGAAGGCGCCGGCCAGCACACCCAGCAGGCACAAGGGCAGCGTGGCCATGCGTGCTTTGGCCACGCCCACGGTCTCCACGCGCTGGGCCACCTCGCGCGGCGCATAGGCATCAAGTCCGAAAAGTTCCGACATGGGTGGGTGTTGGTTGGAGCTGCGCGTTTGGGGGCTGTTCAATTTATACTGGTCCCCATAGCGCCGATTTGATCCGAATTGCGGGCGCTTTAAAAATGCCGCTAAAGAAGAGACTCCTGGTCCAGCATCCCGGTCTCGCTTTTGGCGGCATCGGGATTTTTTTCGGGCGCGCGCCGCCCACAGGAAACCAGATTGATCGTCAAGCCCCAAACGTTCCGGTTCGCCGAGCCACTGCCGCTGCGCAGCGGCGCCGCCTTGCCTGCCTACGAGCTGGTGGTGGAAACCTACGGCACGCTCAACGCGGAGCGCTCCAACGCGGTGCTCATCTGCCACGCCCTCAACGCTTCGCACCATGTGGCCGGTCGCCATGCCGATGAGCAGGGTCGACCGATCGCGCGCAGCGAAGGCTGGTGGGACAACATGATCGGCCCTGGCAAGCCGGTGGACACCGATCGCTTCTTCGTGATTGGTGTCAACAACCTGGGCTCGTGTTTTGGCTCCACCGGTCCCACGCACACCAACCCGGCCACCGGGGCACCCTGGGGTGCGGACTTTCCGGTGGTGACCGTGGAAGACTGGGTGGATGCGCAGGCCCGCCTGCTGGACGCCATGGGGATCCGGACCCTGGCCGCCGTGATGGGCGGCAGTCTGGGCGGTATGCAGACCTTGAGCTGGACGCTGCAATACCCGGACCGCGTGCGCCACGCGGTGGTGGTGGCCAGTGCGCCCAACCTCACGGCCGAGAACATTGCGTTCAACGAGGTGGCGCGCCGCGCCATCGTGACCGATCCCGATTTCCATGGTGGGCACTACCTGCGCGAAGGCACCCTGCCGCGGCGCGGTCTGCGCATCGCCCGCATGATCGGCCACATCACCTACCTCAGCGACGACGTGATGAACGAGAAGTTCGGACGCAGCCTGAGGTCGAGCAACGACGCCGATCCGGCAGCGGCGGCCGAGCTGGCTTACCGCTACACCACGCAAGATGTGGAGTTCCAGATCGAGAGTTATTTGCGCTACCAGGGCGACAAGTTCAGCGAGTACTTCGACGCGAACACGTATCTGCTCATCACCCGCGCCCTCGATTACTTCGACCCGGCGCGCGAGCACGGCGGCAACCTGAGTGCGGCGCTCGCGAAAGCTCAGGCCAAATTCCTGCTGGTGAGCTTCACCACCGACTGGCGCTTCTCGCCCAAGCGCAGCCGCGAGATCGTCAAGGCCTTGCTGGAGAACCGGCGCGACGTGAGCTACGCCGAGATCGACGCACCGCACGGGCACGACGCCTTTCTGCTCGACGACCCGCGTTACCTCAACGCGGTGCGTGCCTATTTCGACCAGACCATCGCGGGAGGTGTGTGATGAGCGATACCCGCCTGATGGAATCCATTGCTCGCCTCGTGCCACCCGGCTCGCGCGTGCTCGACCTGGGCTGCGGCGACGGCGCCATGCTGGCCCATCTGCAGGCCACGCGCGGCTGCAGCGGCTATGGCGTGGAGATCGACGATGCGAAAGTGCTGGCCTGCGTGCGCCGGGGCGTCAATGTGCTGCAGCTCAACCTGGAAGACGGTCTCAGCACCTTCGGCGACAACGCGTTTGACGTGGTGCTGCAGATCGACACGCTGCAACACCTGCGCAATGCCGAGACCATGCTGCGCGAGACCGCGCGCGTGGGCCGCATCGGTGTGGTGGCGTTCCCCAATTTCGCTCACTGGCCCAACCGGCTGGCGGTGGTGCAGGGCCGCATGCCCGTGACCAAGCGCCTGCCCTTCCAGTGGTACGACACGCCCAACATCCGCGTGGGAACGCACGCCGACTTCGAGGTGCTGGCGCGTCGCAACGGTCTGACCATCGAGAAGAGCTTCGGCCTGCACGAAGGCGAGGAAGTGCACCGCTGGCCCAATCTGCTGGCCAGCACCGCGGTGTTCCGCTTCAGCACCTGACCCTGTTCAAACGCGGCCAGCTTCGCGCGCTGCGTCCGCCCCAAAGTCGCCTTCGATGGCCTGGCCCGCCGTGATCGACGGGTAGACCTCGGCGAACACGGCCCTGATCTGCGCCAGCGGCAGATCGTCGAAACTGCCGCGTTCGTTCACGTACTCCATGTGCTGGCGGCCTGCCCGGTCGAACGCGTGGTAGAGCGAGTCGTGCACGCCGTCGAACTCCAGCGGCAGCAGGCCGAACTTGTCGCACAGCTCGATGTTGAAAGCCGGCGTGGCCTTGCGCCAGGCACCGTCGAGCCACAGCTCGGTGTAGCCGTGCCACGCGAACACGTCCGTCTTCATGGTCTGGCGCAATTTTTCGGTGGAGAGGTGGTTCTTCACATCGGCGAAGCCCAGCCGCGCTGGAATGCCGGCCGCGCGTGCCACCGCCGCCAGCAGCACCGCCTTGGGCACACACCAGCCGAAGCCCTGCGCCAGCACCGTGCTGGCGGTCATCCCATGGTCGCGGAGGTCGATGCGGTAGGGGTCGTAGCGCACCTGGTCGCGCACCGCCAGGTAGAGCGCCACCGCCTGCTCGCGTGCACTGCTGCCTTGGCCGTGCTGTTGTGCGAAGGCCTGCACGGCGGGGTGGTCGCTGTCGATCCTGGGGGTGGACGAGAGGTGTTCTGGGAGGGGTGAGGTCGCGTTCATGGCCACAACTTAGCAGATGACCGACGGGGAGCGAGCAGGCCACGCATTTTTCGGCTTCATTCGTTCTCCCACCGGCCGATACCTCACACAGGCAAGGGTTTGTCATGACGTGCAAAACCCGACCTGAGCCGGTCGTGGCCCCCGCCACGGCCCGATCCTGCCGAAGCGCAGTCCTGCAACGACGCCGGACCGCTCGGCGCACCTGACCCTGAAGTTTTCATGAAGCAACTGATTGCCAACCTGCGTTTTGCCCACAAGTTCGTCCTCATCGGCGTGGTGGCACTTCTGATGCTCGTGGCCCCCGTGTCGATCGCGGTGCGCGCCGAGTTGCAAACCTTCCATGCCGCGCGCGGCGAGGCCCGTGGTCTCGCGCCAGCCGGTGATCTGATCAAGCTGCTGCAGTTGTCCCAGCAGCATCGGGGCCTGTCCGCGGGCTATCTGGGTGGCAACGAAGCGGTGAAGTCGCCCCGGGAGGCCAAGCGCGCCGAGGTGGATGCGGCGTTCGACCGGGTCAAGGGTTCCTTGTCGGATCTGGCGTCCGCCCAGCTCGCCAGCCAGCTGGAGGCCGCCCGGCGCGACTTCACGACCCTGGCCAACGCGGTGGACCAGCGCTCGGTCAACGGCAGCGAGAGCTTTGCGCGGCACACGGCGCTGATCGAGCTGCAGTTGCAGCTGCTGGGCGACGTGACCGATGTGTCCGGCATGAGCCTGGATCCTGAAACCGTCACCTACTCGATGATCCAGGCCGCCCTGGCGCACTTGCCGCAGCTCACCGAGACGTTGGGCCAGGCCCGCGCGCAGGGCTCGCTGGTGCTTACGCGCGGCGAGGCCACGTCGGCCCAGCGCGCCCGGCTGGGTGCGCTGGGGCAGTTGTCCCGTCTGCACCAGGGCAATGCGCAGAAGGAGTTGAACAAGGCTTTCGCGGCCTCGTCGGTGTTGCAGTCGTCGCTCGGCGCGCCGGCGAGCGCGGCGGCGCAGGCGGCCAGCGATGCGCTGGCCCTGATCGACCAGCACGTGGTCAGCGCCGAGAGCATCTCGTTCCCTCCGGTCGAGTTCTTCGGTGCGCTGACCCGCCAGATCGACGCCCAGTTTTCCCTGATCGATGGCGTGTTCACCGCCCTGTCCCAGGAGCTGCGTGTGCGTGAGAACGCGGCCAGTCGCAACCTCTGGACGCTGGCGGTCTTGCTGAGCCTGCTGTCTGCTGCAGGGGCGTGGATCATGTGGACGGTGGCCAGTGGCGTCACGCGTTCGCTGCACCAGGCGGTGGGCGTGGCGCAGGCCGTGGCTGCGGGCGACCTCACTTCCACCATCGAATCGTCGTCGCGCGACGAGACGGGACAACTGCTGCATGCCCTCAAGACCATGAACACCAACCTGGTGCGCATCGTCTCGGAGGTGCGCGAGGGCAGCGACAGCATCGTCACCGGCAGCACGCAGATCGCCACCGGCAACGCCGACCTGTCGCAGCGCACGGAGGAGCAGGCCAGCAACCTGGAGCAGACAGCGGCCAGCATGGAAGAGCTGACCGCCACCGTGCAGCAGAACACTGAGAGCGCGCGCCAGGCCAGCCAGCTCGCCAGTGGCGCCAGCCAGGCGGCCCTGGCCGGTGGGGAGTCGGTGGGCCAGGTGGTGCAGACCATGCAGCAGATTGCGGAGAGCTCGCGCAAGATCAGCGACATCATCGGCGTGATCGACGGCATCGCTTTCCAGACCAACATCCTGGCGTTGAATGCCGCGGTGGAAGCCGCGCGCGCCGGTGAACAAGGCCGGGGTTTTGCCGTGGTGGCCGCCGAAGTGCGCAGCCTGGCGCAACGCAGCGCCCAGGCTGCCAAGGAAATCAAGGGGCTGATCAGCGAGAGCGTGGAGCGGGTGGAAGCCGGCACCGCGCTGGTCGAGCAGGCCGGCGAGCGCGTGAGCAACATCGTGGTTCAGGTCCGGCGTGTCTCCGACTTGGTCGGCGAGATCACCTCGGCCAGCGAGGAGCAGTCCAACGGCATCTCGCAGGTGGGCGACGCGGTGGCCCAGCTCGATCAGGTGACGCAACAGAACGCGGCGCTGGTGGAAGAGAGCGCGGCAGCCGCCGACAGCCTCAGGCAACAGGCCACGCGCCTGACCGATGCCGTGCGGGTGTTCCGCCTGAACGACTCGCATGCCCTTCGCAACCGGGCGACCGATATGAATGCTTTCTGATTCATGCGTGCCGTGATCAACGGGTTTGTCCCGCTTTCGGGGCACTCATTGCCCCTTTAGCCAGCGCCGGACTCGCCGATATTTATCTGACCAACCCGATAACCGAGGACCCATCCCATGGACATGCGCAACGAAGCCAACCACATCGCCCGCCACGACAGCGCCCGCGCAGCGGCCGCCCAGAAGGCCAGCGCCGAATTCCTGACCTTCCGCCTGGGCGGCGAGGAATACGGCATCGACATCCTGCGTGTGCAGGAAATCCGCTCGTACGAAGAGCCCACGCGCATTGCCAACGCGCCCTCGTTCATCAAGGGCGTGGTCAACCTGCGTGGCGTCATCGTGCCGGTGGTGGACCTGCGCATCAAGCTGGGTTGCGACAAGGTGGAATACAACGGCTTCACGGTCGTGATCGTGCTCAACGTGCGCGGTCGCGTCGTCGGCGCGGTGGTCGACTCGGTGTCCGACGTGCTGGAACTCGCCGGCGAGCTGATCAAGCCCGCACCCGAGATGAACACCAACGTGGACACCAGCTTCATCACCGGCATCGCCAGCGTGGGCGAACGCATGCTGATCCTGATGGACATCGAAGCCCTGATGTCGAGCACCGACATGGGTCTGATGGATTCGACCCAGTCCTTGCAGTAAGCCCTCGGGCGCCCGCCTTCACTTCCCGCTTTTCCCGGAGACAAAACAATGTTCAACCGACTCAAGATCGGTCACCGCCTGACCCTGGGCTTTGCCAGTGTCCTGGTGCTGCTGCTTGCACTCACCGCCCTGGGCTGGACCAGCCTGAAATCGGCGCAGCAGGCAACGGCGAGGGTGGTCGTGATGGAGCACCGCTCTGCCGTCATGGACGAGTGGCTCGCGAGTACGCGCCTGAACATCAACCGCGTGCTGGCGATGGCCAAGTCGGGTGACAACCCGGAGGTGGACGCCTACTTCAAGCCCATGATTGCGCAGACCACCGAGCGCATCAATGTGCTGCAGAAGACGCTGGACGAAGAGATCAGCAGCGACAAGGGCAAAGCCCTGCTCAAGGACATCTCCACCCGCCGCAGCGAGTACATCGCCGTTCGCAAGGCCTACTTCGCAACGCTCAAGAGCGGCGATCTCGCCGAGTCCATGCGGCAGCTGGATTCGACCCTGCTGCCCGCAGCCAACCGTTACACCGACAGCATGTCGGAACTGCAGAAGTTCCAGCGTGAGCTGGTCGATGTGGCCGTTGCTGCCTCCAACGACACGATCGAGCGCCAGGAAACGATGATGCTGGCCCTGGCCGCGCTGTCCGCGTTGCTGGCCAGCGTGGTCGCCTGGCGCATCACCCTGTCTGTGACGGCACCGTTGCGCGAAGCCGTGGGCATCGCCCAGGCGGTCGCGGCGGGTGACCTGAACGGTCATGTGCAGACCCTTCGCAGAGACGAGCTGGGGGACCTGCTCAACGCGCTGGCTGCGATGAAAACCTCGCTGATCCAGACCGTTGGCCAGGTGCGCAGCGCCACCGACAGCATCAACACCGCGTCATTTGAGATTGCCTCGGGCAACCAGGACCTGAGCGCGCGCACCGAGCAGGCGGCGAGCAACCTGGAGGAGACGGCGGCGAGCATGGAACAACTCACCAGCACCGTGCGCCAGAGCGCCGATGCCGCGCGCCAGGCGAATCAATTGGCGGCGAGTGCGGCCGAGATCGCCGTGCGCGGCGGTCAGGTGGTGGGCCAGGTGGTCACGACCATGGACGAGATCAACCACAGCAGCAAGAAGATCAGCGACATCATCGGCGTGATCGATGGCATTGCGTTCCAGACCAACATCCTGGCGCTCAATGCTGCCGTGGAAGCCGCCCGCGCCGGTGAACAGGGCCGGGGTTTTGCGGTGGTGGCCGGTGAGGTGCGCAACCTGGCGCAGCGCAGCGCCGAGGCGGCCAAGGAAATCAAGAACCTGATCGGTGCCAGCGTGGACCGGGTCGAAGCGGGTTCAAGGCTCGTGGCCGATGCAGGTCAGACCATGAGCGAGATCGTGGGCTCGGTGCAGCGGGTGAGCGACATCATTGGCGAGATCACGGCGGCGGCGGGAGAGCAGAGCGACGGGATCGGGCAGGTCAATGTGGCGGTGACGCAGCTGGACCAGATGACGCAGCAGAACGCCGCGCTGGTCGAAGAGAGCGCCGCTGCGGCCGAGAGCCTCAAGGACCAGGCCGCACGGCTCACCGAGGTGATCAAGATCTTCCGCATCGACGCCGCGCGGGCCTACAGCGCGCCGGTGGCGGTGCCGGCGAAAGCCGTCAGCACTGTCAAGCCTGTGGTCCACAAACCCACCAGCCTCAAGCCGGCCAGCCCCAAGGCCCAGCCGCCGAAAGCGCTGGCCCTGGCCGCGCCGGTTGAGGCATCCCAGCGACCCGCGCCTGTCGCGCCCGTCGTTCGCCCGGCGCCCGTTGTCCGCCCCGCCGTGGCCGCCGGCGCAGAAGGCGACTGGGAAAGTTTCTGACCCGACCCGACACCAGAAGAATCACCATGCAACAACTGATGAGACAGTTTTCCATCCGCACCCGAATGGTGGGCGCGATCGGCGTCGTTCTGGTCTTGCTGACCATGGTGGGTGGCGCTGGCCTGTGGGGCATGAATCGGCTCAACGCGCTGAGCGTCGAGTTTGTCGATCACGCCTTTGAAGAGACGCTCACCCTATCCCGCCTGCAGGTGGCGCTGGGTGACATGGGCCGCTACGAGAAGGACATGATCATCGGCTACGAAAAGCCCGAAGAGGTGATCAAGGCCAAGGCCCAGTGGCAGACCGCGCGTGAGGCCGCTCTGCAGCAGATCGATCACATGCTGGTGGGCACGGAAGACGGTGACAACGTTGTCGTCCGCGAAATGAAAGAGCAGCTCGAGCGCTATGGCGCCGCGGTTGAACCCGTCACACGCCAGCTGGCCGACAACGGCTACGACACCGCCACCGTGGCCAACCGCATGCTGGCGCGCGCACACGAGCAGTACGCCGGCATCCTGGTCAACCTCAAGCGGGTGGAAGAGGTGCTCAAGGTCGAGGCCACCAGCCTGCAGCAGGAGGGAAAGGACACCAGCGGTCACACCTTGCTGATCTTCGGCGTGGCGCTGGCGCTGGCCGCGCTGGTGGTTGTGCCCACCACGCTGTCCAACATGAAGAGCATCTGCCAGCCGCTGGACGAAGCGCAGCGCGTGGCCACGGCCATCACCAACGGGGATCTCACCCAGGCGGTGCACGTCAGCGGCAAGGACGAACTCGCGTCCCTCATGCAGGCCCTGGGCGGCATGCAGGCCTCTCTCTCGCGGATCGTCGGCGAGGTGCGCAACAGCACCGACAGCATCGGCACCGCCAGCGAAGAGATCGCCAGCGGCAACCAGGACCTGAGTGCACGCACCGAGCAGGCCGCCAGCAACCTGCAACAGACGGCGGCCAGCATCGATCAGATCAACAGCACGGTGCGTCAGAGCGCCGACTCGGCGCGCCAGGCCACGCAGATGGCGGTGGTCAATGCCGAGGTCGCGGTGCGCGGCGGCCAGGTGGTGAGCCAGGTGGTCACGACCATGAACGAGATCAACCAGAGCAGCCAGAAGATCGGCGACATCATCGGCGTGATCGACGGCATCGCGTTCCAGACCAACATCCTGGCGCTGAACGCCGCGGTGGAAGCCGCGCGCGCCGGCGAGCAGGGCCGGGGCTTTGCCGTGGTGGCTGCCGAGGTGCGCAGCCTGGCGCAGCGCAGCGCGCAGGCCGCCAAGGAGATCAAGGTGCTGATCGAAGCCAGCGTGGGCAAGGTCGAGACCGGATCCCGGCTGGTGGCCCAGGCCGGCAGCACCATCGGCGAGATCGTGGCCAACGCGGAGAAGGTCTCGGCCTTCATCAGCGACATCACCACCGCCGCCCAAGAGCAATCACAAGGCATTGGCCAGGTCAATGCCGCTGTCAGCCAGCTCGACCAGATGACGCAGCAGAACGCCGCGCTGGTGGAAGAGAGCGCCGCGGCGGCCGAAAGCCTGAAGGACCAGGCCAGCCGGCTGGCCGGTGTGGTGCGGGTGTTCCGCCTGTCGGGCTCGGCCCACGCCTGAGGCGGTGGGCGCCAGGGCAGGGTGCCCACAGCAACGGCACGCCAGGGCCGCTCTGCCTATACTGCTGCGGGTAGCGTCCCGGTCTTCGCGGGGCGCCTCGCCTGGAGACCGCCGCCATGAATGCCCGCCTGCCCCACGCCCTGCCTCCCCTCGATCCAGAAGCCTTGCAGGCCCACATCGATGCCGCCTGGACGCAGACCATCATTCCCGAGCTGGTGCGCTACATCGAGGTGCCGGCCAAATCCCCCGCCTTTGACCCCGACTGGGCCCGCCATGGCCTGCTGGACCGTGTGTTGCGCGGCGCAGCCGACTGGGTGCGGGCGCAGAAGGTCGAAGGCCTCTCGCTGGAGGTGATCCAGCTCAACGATGCGCAGGGTGTGCCGCGCACGCCAGTGCTGTTTTTTGAAGTGCCTGCCTGCGCTGGCAAGGACGGCACGCCGGCTCCCGCCTCCGGCCAGACGGTGCTGATGTACGGCCACCTCGACAAACAACCCGAGTTCACCGGCTGGCGCAGCGACCTCGGCCCCTGGACGCCCAAGATCGACAACGGCAAGCTCTACGGCCGTGGCGGCGCCGACGATGGTTACGCGGTCTACGCCAGCCTCGCCGCGCTGCAGGCGCTCAAGGCGCAGGGCGCAGCCCATCCGCGCATCGTCGGGCTGATCGAGACTTGCGAAGAGAGCGGCTCGGGCGATCTGCTGCCCTATGTGGACGCGCTGCGCACGCGCTTGGGCGACGTGGGCCTGGTGATCTGCCTGGACAGCGGTGCCGGCAACTACGACCAGCTCTGGCTCACCACCAGCCTGCGCGGCATGGCCAGCGGCGTGCTCAAGGTCGAAGTGCTCACCGAAGGCATCCACTCGGGCGACGCTTCGGGCCTGGTGCCGTCGAGTTTTCGCATCATGCGCCAGGTGCTCGACCGGCTGGAGGACAGCGCCACCGGCCGCCTGCTGCCCACCAGCTTTCACTGCGAGGTGCCGGCGGAGCGCATCGAGCAGGCGCGCGCCACCGCCGCCATCCTGGGCGACGAAATCTACAAGCGCTTCCCCTGGGCGCACCACGACTGCGGCGGCTCTACCGTGTTTGCCCTGCCCACCACCACCGACCCGGTGGACGCTCTGCTCAACCGCACCTGGCGGCCCACCCTGTCCGTCACGGGGGCTGACGGTTTCCCCGAGATGCGCAACGCCGGCAACGTGCTGCGGCCCTACACCGCCTTCAAGCTGAGCCTGCGCCTGCCGCCGCTGGTGGACGCGCCGCAGGCCGTGCAGGAACTCAAAGCCCTGCTGGAAGACAACGCGCCTTACCAGGCCAAGGTCACGTTTGAAGGCGAAGGGGCCGCCAGCGGCTGGAACGCACCGGCCACCACGCCGTGGTTCGAGCAGGCGCTGCAGGACGCGTCACAGGCGCACTTCGGCGCCGGCTGCGGCACCATTGGCCAGGGCGGCACCATCCCGCTCATGAACATGCTCAGCAAGGGTTTCCCCACCGCGCAGATGATGGTGTGCGGCGTGCTCGGCCCCAAGAGCAACGCACACGGTCCCAACGAGTTCCTGCACCTGGACTATGCGCAACGCCTGACCGCCACCGTGGCCCAGGTGATTGCCCGCATGCCCTGATCACGGTCTTGCCCAACGCCCCGATGCATCCAGCTGTGCCGACATGACCGATACGACCCAGGCCCCCTTCACCCTGCGCGACGGCCTCAACCTCGCGCTGTACGACTGGCCCCTGCCCATGCGCCGGCGACCACGCGGCGTGGTGCTGATCGTTCACGGCCTGGGCGAACACGCCTGGCGCTACGACGCAGTGGCGCGCCGCCTCAACGACTGGGGTTTCGTCGTGCGCGCCTTCGACCAGCGCGGCCACGGCGACTCGGGTGGTGCCCAGGGCGTGTTGCCCGACGACGACGCGCTGCTGGAAGACCTGGCCGAGGTGCTGGACGATACGCGCCGCCACATCGCCGAGCCGTGGGCCTGCCCGTTGATCCTCATGGGACACAGCATGGGCGGGCTGGTGACGGCCACCTTCGTTCAGCGCGGCATTGCCGAGGTCGACGGTCTGGTGCTGTCATCGCCCGCGCTGCAGGCCGGGCTGGGCCTGGTGCAGCGCCGACTGATCGATCTGATGTACCGGTTCGCACCCAACAAGACCCTGTCCAACGGGCTGGACGCGAGCAAGATCTCGCACAACGCCGCCACGGTGACGGCTTACGAGAAAGACCGCCGGGTGCACGACCGCATTTCGGCGCGGCTTGCGCATTTCATCGACAGCAACGGACCGCGCGTGCTGGAAGCAGCACCCGACTGGCGCGTGCCGACCCTGCTGATGTACGCGGGCGACGACCACCTGGTGAAATCCGAGGGCAGCCGCGCATTTGCCGCCGCCGCACCGCGCAACACAGTGCATGCGCAGGCTTTCGAGGGTCTGTACCACGAGATATTCAACGAGGCCGACCCGTCGGCCGTGTTCGGCACGCTCAAGGCGTGGCTGGACGTGATCGCCCCACTGCCACGCGCCGCCTGAGGTGTCAGCGGCGCGGCTGCATCAAGCCGCCCAGCATGCCCATGAGGTCCGGCGCCGGGCCGTCTTGCCCACCGAGCAGGGCACCGAGCGCGCCCAAGCCGTTGTCGGCGGGCATCTGTCCCTGGGGCGTGAGCTGATCGATCAGGCCCGGCAGGATGTTGGACAGCGCGGTCGAGGCCTGGGCCGTGTTGCCACCGAACTGGGCCGTGATCATGCCCATCAGGTCGGGGCCGAGCGCCTGCCCGAGCTGGTCGGGGTTCACTGCCTGGTTGGCACCGGTGCTCACCCACGATTGAGCGGCTTCGCCCAGCCCGGCCGATTGCAGTTTGGCCAGCAGCCCCTGCAGGCCGCCCGCGTTGTTGAGCAGTGTGCTCACCAAGGTGATCAGCATTTGCGGGTTCAGACCGCCAGCGGTGTCGGCGGGCGCCACGCCGTCACTGCGCTGAGAGCCCATCGCAGCCTCGGTAGCAGCACCGAGCAAAGAATCCAGCAGTCCCATGGCGTTCCTCCGTGAGTCAATGTGCTCAGGCCGGATTGTGGGCCTGCCGACCACGCCACGCAAGCCAGATCAGGGCCGTGGCGGTGAGGGTCAGCGGCAGCAGCGAACCCGCGTTCAGCCATTGCCAGCCCTGCGTGGTCACCAGGGCGCCCGAGGCGAACGAGGTGAGTGCCATGGTGGCGAACACGCAGAAGTTGATGGCCGCCTGTGCACGGTCTTTTTCTTCCGGCCGGTACGACTGCAGCGAGAGCGTGGTGCTCGCGGTGAAGAGGAAGTTCCAGCCCACGCCGAGCAGGAACAGCGCGATCAGGAACTGGTGCAGTTCCACACCCGACAGCGCGATCGCAACGCAGACCACGTTGAGCGCCACACCCGTGCCCATGATGCTGAGCACGCCAAAGCGCTTGATGAGGTGTCCGGTGAAGAAGCCCGGCGCGAACATGCCGATCACATGCCACTGCAGCACCAGGGCCGCGTCCTCGAACGGAAAACCGCAGACCTGCATGGCCAGCGGCGTGGCCGCCATCAGCAGGTTCATCACCCCGTAGCCCAGGGCGGCGCCGGCCGTGGCCACGATGAACACGGGTTGGCGCATGAGCACACGCAAGGGGCGGCCCCGGTCGGCGTGCGCGGCTCTGGCGGGCACGGCTGGGAATCGCATGAAGGCCATCACCACCATGGACAGCAGCGCCACCGCCGCCAGAGACAGGTAGGCACCCACGAACGGCACCTCGAACAGGCTGCGTGTCCGGCTGGCCAGATTGGGTCCGAGCACCGCGCCCACCAACCCGCCCGCCAGCACCAGCGACACCGCCTTTTCGCGGAACGCCGGCGCGCTGAGCTCGGCCGCGGCGAAGCGGTAGAGCTGGCCGTTGGCGCTGTAGTAGCCAGCGATCACGGTGGCGGCCACCAGCAGCCAGAAATTGCGGTCCATCACCGCCCAGGTGCACAGCAGCGCCGAGCCCAGCGCCACCAGCAGCCCGATCTGGAACGACACCTTGCGCCCGAACGCGCTCTGCGTGCGCGCCACCAGCGGCGTGGACAGCGCGCCGCCCACCACGTAGCCCATCACCGGCAGCGTGGCCATCCAGCCCAGCGGCGCCAGCGACAGCCCCACGAGGCCATTGATGGCGATGAAGACGACGTTGTTGGTGAGAAACAGGCCTTGCGCGGCGGCCAGCAGCCAGAGGTTTTTGTTCACGGTGCCGATGTTGTCGCAACGACGAGCGCCGTCAGTGCCGCCGTCTCGGCCCGCAGCACCCGCGGGCCCAAGGTCACCGGCACAAATCCGGCTGCGCGGGCCAGCGCGTCTTCCGCCGGACTGAGCCCGCCTTCGGGCCCGCTGAGGAAGCACACGGGCGAGTCAACGGCAACCTGACGCAGGGCCTGGGTGAGCGGCTGGGTGCCCTCGGCCAGCGAGAGCAGGCAGCGCAGCTCTGGCGCTGCGGCGTCCGCGGGTGGCAGGGCCTTGAGCCACGCCGCGAAGTCGGCCACGGGCTGCACGGTGGGCACGCGGTTGCCACCGCATTGTTCGCACGCGGCAACCGCCACCGACTGCCAGTGCGCCTGTTTTTTGGTCGCGCGCTCGCCGGTCAGGCGCAGCACGCTGTGCGCGGTGTGCAGCGGCTGCAGGCCGGCCACGCCGAGTTCGGCGGCTTTCTCCACCAGCCAGTCCATGCGGTCGTTGGCGGGCATGCCCATGGCCAGTGTCACGGCGCGGTCCGGTTCGCGCTCTGTGGCGGTGTGCGTGCCCACCGTCACGTCCACATCGCTGCGGCCCATGCGGGTGATGGTGGCGCTCCACTCGCCGCCGTCGCCGTTGAACAGCGTGATGGTCTGACCGGGCTGCAGGCGAAGCACCTGCACATGGCGCGCGACCGAGGCGGGCAGGCCCAGGCTCTGGCCGGCGAGCAGCGGCGCGGGGCAGTGGAAGCGCGGCATGCGCTCAGACCCGCCCGAAGGCGTAGCCCGAGGCAGCCTGCAGGCCCTCGACTTCGTCGATCAGCTGCAGGAAGGGGCCCAGGGCCCGGTAGCGGTGCGCGGTGTGGCGGATGTAGCCGATGAAGCGTGGCGCGTCGGCCAGGTACTTGGGTTTGCCGTCGCGCAGCGTGAGGCGCGCGAAGATGCCGGCCACCTTCAAATGGCGTTGGAGGCCCATCCACTCGACCGAGCGGTAGAAGGCGCCGAAGTCGCTGTGCCAGTCCTCGAAGTCCATCAGGCCGGCCTTGCGCGCCTTTTCCCAGTAGCGCACGGTCACGTCGATCACGAAGTCCTCGTCCCAGGTAAGGAAGGCGTCGCGCAAGAGGCTGGCGATGTCGTAGGTGATGGGGCCGTGCACCGCGTCCTGGAAGTCGAGCACGCCGAGTTGTTGGGCGGGCGTGTCGCCGGGTTGGCGCGGCAGCATGAGATTTCGGGGCATGAAGTCGCGGTGCACGTAGACGCTGGGGGCGTTGAGGTTGTGCGCCACGATCGAGTCGAAAGCCTTCTGCAAGGTGTTGGCCTGCGTGTCGCTCAACGCAAACTGTTTGTGCTGTTGCAGGTACCAGTCGGGAAACAGCTGCAGCTCGCGGCGCAGCAGGGCCTCGTTGTAGGGCGGCAGCACACCGGGCTTCGATGAGAGCTGCCAGGCCAGCAGCGCGTCCAGCGCCTGCACGTAGCGCCCGTGGTTGGCTTGCGCGTTGTCCGGGTCGATGCCATCCAGCATGGTCTGGTGACCCAGATCGCTCAACAGCATGAAGCCTTGTGGCTCGTCCCAGGCCAGCACCTCGGGCACCAGCAGGCCGGCCTCGCGCATGAGCGTGGCCACGTGCACGAAGGGTTGGCAGTTTTCGTGCGCGGGTGGGGCGTCCATCACGATGAGGCTGTGCCCGGCCTGCGCGTCGATGCGCAGGTAGCGCCGGAAACTCGCATCGGCCGAGGCCGCGCGCAGCGTGTGTGCCAGCAATCCCAGCCGGTCGGCGAGCGGGCGCAACCAGGCGGCAAAAGCGGCTTCGCGTTGGGGATCGGCCCACTCGACGGCGGTGTTGGACAGGGTCATGGTGGTGGGTGATTTGGCGCCGCTTGTCAATGGGCCGCGCGCGTGATCGCGCAGTGGATAATGGCCGCTGATTCTACAAACCCCCTGTGCTGATCCGCGGCGCTCGTCCGCTTTTGATCGGCCCGGTCAACGACTTCCTCCCCTTGAATCGCCGCACCCACCCGTCCTGTGTTCCAGCCTTGCCCGGTGGGCCTGCGCGACCCCGTCTCCAGGCAGCCCCCGTGGCGCTGGCGGTGCGCGGCTTGCTCTCGCTGCTGGCTCTTGGTGCGCTGGGCGCGCACGGCCTGGCGCAAGCCCAGTCGGGCGACGGCGACGAGGTACCC
The DNA here is from genome assembly GCF_010104355.1 of Hydrogenophaga sp. PBL-H3. Taxonomy (NCBI): domain Bacteria; kingdom Pseudomonadati; phylum Pseudomonadota; class Betaproteobacteria; order Burkholderiales; family Comamonadaceae; genus Hydrogenophaga; species Hydrogenophaga sp. PBL-H3. The sequence goes on along the minus strand of NZ_CP044972.1, from coordinate 4,362,110 downwards.
CAGCCTGGCGTGTCGCTGCGCTCCAGCGGCACGCTGCTGGAAACCTTGCCCGAAAACGCCAGGCGGCAGGCGCCCACCTTCGTCTCGGGCGACCGCATCGAAGGCCAGACCGACGGCATCACGGCGGTGGAAGGCAGCGCCGAACTGCGCCGCCACGACACGGTGATCCGGGCCGACCGCCTGCAGCTCGACCAGCGCACCAACGAGGCACAGGCCAAGGGCAACGTGCTGATCAACCGCAGCGGTGACCGCTTTCAAGGCCCCGAGCTGCAGCTCAACGTCGAGACCTACCAGGGCACGTTCACCCAGCCCACGTTCAACCTGCTCAAGAACGAAGGCACGGGCGACGCCAGCCGGGTGGACTTCCTGGGCGAAGACAAGGCCGTGGCCCATGACGCCCGCTACTCCACCTGCCCGCGCACACCCGGCGCCAGCTGGATGCCCGACTGGATGGTGCGCGCCACGAAGATCGAGTTCGACAACGTGGCCCAGACCGGCACGGCCACCAACGGCGCGCTGGAGTTCAAGGGCGTCCCCATCCTCGGATGGCCCCATTTCTCCTTCCCGCTGACCGACGCGCGCAAGTCCGGCCTGCTGCCACCCACGCTGAACATCGACAACATCAGCGGCCTTGAAGTCACGCTGCCGTATTACCTCAACATCGCGCCCAACCTGGATGCCACGCTCTACCCCACGCTGATGAGCAAGCGCGGCGTGGACCTGGGTGCCGAAGTGCGCTACCTGCAGCCCACCTACGCGGGCCAGGTGCGCGGCGCGTACATGCCGTCCGACCAGCTGCGCGATGCCAACCGCTGGGGCTACACGGCCCAGCACAACCAGACCCTGACTGGCACCAGCCTGGGGTTCGGGGGATCGGCGGGCTTGTACCTCAACCTCAACCGCGTGAGTGACGACGACTACTGGCGCGACTTCCCCCGCGCCACCGCTTCGCTCACCACCCGCTTGCTGGCCAGCGACGCGGTGTACAGCTGGGGCCAGGGTCCGTGGTCGGTGAGCGCGGGCGCCTACACCTGGCAGACGCTGCAGGACATCGCCGCACCCATCACACCGCCCTACGACCGGCTGCCCTCGGTGGCGGTGCGCTATGGGCGCAGCGACGCGCAGGTGGCCAACCTCAGCGGTGTGGACTGGTCGGTCCTGACCGAGTACACGCGCTTCCAGTCGGTGCCCTCGCTCACCCGGCAAACCAACGGAGATCGCGCACTCACCGTGGCCGAGATCAGCCGGCGCTTTCAGGCGCCGGGCTGGTTCGTCAAACCCCGCGCCCAGTTGCACGCCACGCAGTACAGCTTTGACAGCCCGCTGGCCAACGGTTCGCGCAGCGCCACGCGCGTGTTGCCCACCCTCAGCCTGGACAGCGGCCTGATCTTCGAGCGTGACGCCAGCTACTTTGGCAGAGGCTTCACCCAGACGCTGGAGCCGCGCGCCTTTTTCACCTGGACGCCCTACCGCGACCAGCGCCTGCTGCCCAACTACGACTCGGCCGCCAACGACTTCAACCTCGCCTCGATCTACACCGAGAACGCCTTCGGCGGCAACGACCGCATCTCGGACACGCGTGCGCTCACCGTAGGCTTGAGCTCCCGCTTGCTGGACCCCGCCAACGGCGCCGAAGCGGTGCGCCTGGGTGTGGCCCAGCGGTACCTGTTCCGCGACCAGAACGTGTTCCTGCCCAACGCCGCAGGCCTGGCCGGTGGCGACCCGGTCAACGAACGCCTGAGCGACATCCTGCTGGCCGCCCGCGTGCAGTGGAGTTCGCGCTGGCTGACCGACGCCAACGTGCAATACAGCCCTGGCGATCGGCAGTCGGTTCGCACCACGCTGAGCGGCCGCTACACACCGAGCAAGTTCCGCACGCTCAGCGCAGCCTACCGCCTGCAGCGCGGCAGCAGCGAACAGTTCGACGTGGGTTGGCAGTGGCCGCTCAACGATTTCTTCGGAGAGCCCGCACGCACCGAAGTGCCTGGCCGTGCGCTCGGCCCAGGTCAGTGGTACAGCGTGGGCCGCATCAACTACAGCGTGCCCGATCGCAAGGTGGTCGATCTGGTGGCGGGCTTTGAGTTCGACGCCGGCTGCTGGGTCGGGCGTATCGTGCTCGAACGCCTGCAGCGCAGCACCGCCGTGGCCAACCAGCGTATCCTGTTCCAGCTGGAATTCACGGGCTTCTCCCGCATCGGCTCCAACCCGCTGAAGACCCTCAAAGACAACGTGCCGCGCTACCAGTACCTGCGCGAAGAAATCAACCCGCCCAGCCGGTTCCAACAATATGACTGACCGCTCCTCCCATCGCCCCCGCTTTCCTCGCCTGGCCATCTGGTTGCTGTGCAGTTCACTGTTCGGTGGCGCGGTCGTGCACGCGCAGGCGTTGCGGCCTTCCAGCGGGTTGCGCGCGCCCGCTGCGTCAACGCCGGCGGCCTCGACATCCCGCACCGCCGATTTCATCGTGGCGCTGGTCAATTCCGAGCCGGTGACCAACAACGAAGTGCGCCAGCGCATGGTCCGCCTGGAGCAGCAGCTCACCCAGCAGTCGGCACCCGTGCCCCCGCGCGAGCAACTCGCCCGCCAGGTGCTTGAGCAGATCGTCAGTGAGCGCGCCCAGGTGCAACTCGGTACCGAGCTCGGCATCCGCGTCGACGAAGCGTCACTCGCGCAGGCCGAGCAATCCATCGCCGCGCAGAACCAGCTCACCCCCGAAGAATTCCGCCGCCGCATCGCCGCCGACGGCGTCGACATCAACCAGTTGCGCAACGACCTGCGCAACCAGATCCTGTTGCAGCGCCTGCGCGAGCGCGAGGTGGATTCGAAGGTGCGCGTGAGCGAAGCCGACATCGATGACTTCATCCGCGAGCGCCAGGGCAGCAACGACGTGGCCAGCCTGCAGCTCAACCTGGCCCAGGTTTTCGTGGCGGTGCCCGAAGACGCCGCGCCCGACCGTGTGCAGACACTGCAGGCGCGCGCCCAAAGCGTGGCCGACCGCGCCCGCGCAGGCGGCGATTTTGCCGAGCTGGCGCGTGAGTTCTCCGAAGGGCCCGAGCGCGCCAATGGTGGTCAATTCGGCATGCGCCAGGCCAATCGACTGCCCGAGCTGTTCGTGGATGCCACCCGCTCGCTGAGCGCTGGCGGGGTCGCAGGCCCCGTGCGCAGCCCGGCGGGTTTCCATGTCCTCAAGGTGATCGAGAAACGCCAGGCGGGCCTGCCCGATGTCGCCGTCAGCGAAACCCGGGCGCGCCACATCCTGTTGCGCCTGGGTCCACAGCTCAGCGAGGCCGACGCCGTGGCCCGCCTGGCCGGTTACCGCCAGCAGATCGCTGCTGGCCAGGCCACGTTTGAAGCCCTGGCGCGCGAGCACAGCCAGGACGGCTCCGCCCGCGATGGTGGCAACCTCGGTTGGGCGCAAGCCGGCCAATTCGTGCCCGAGTTTGAAGCCGCCATGGGGCGTCTGCGCCCGGGCGAGATGTCTCTTCCCGTGGTCTCGCGCTTCGGTGTGCACCTGATCCGCGTGGACGAACGCCGCCAGAGCACGCTCTCCGCGCGCGATCAACGCGAAATGGTGCGCGGTCTGGTGCGCGAGCAAAAGATCAACGAAGCCTTGCGCACCTGGGTGCAAGACGTGCGCGGTCGCGCCTACGTCGAATACCGCGAAGCACCACAGTTGTGATATCGAGGGTGTCCTCGGTGGTCAGCGCATGAAGCACATTGCCCGCAAGCGCTTCGGTCAGCATTTCCTGACCGATGGCGCCATCATCGATGCCATCGTCGATGCCATCGCACCTCAGCCCGGTGATGCAATGGTGGAAATTGGCCCGGGATTGGCGGCACTGACGCAGCCGCTGGTGGAGCGCCTGGGGCGCCTCACCGTGATCGAGCTGGACCGCGATCTGGCGGTGCGCCTGCGTGCCCATGCCCAGCTCCAGGTGGTGGAGTCCGACGTGCTGAAGGTGGATTTCACCGCCCTCGCTGAGCAGCTGGCAGCGCCCAGGCTGCGCGTGGTGGGCAACCTGCCCTACAACATCTCCACGCCCATCCTGTTTCACCTGCTTGATCACGTGAACGTGGTTCAGGACCAGCACTTCATGCTGCAGAAGGAAGTGATCGACCGCATGGTGGCGCGCCCGGCCACATCCGACTACAGCCGCCTCTCGGTCATGCTGCAGTGGCGCTACGCCATGGACAACGTGCTGTTCGTGCCGCCCGAGAGTTTCGACCCGCCGCCGCGCGTGGACAGTGCCATCGTGCGCATGGTCCCGCTGGCCGAACCGCCAGCGATCGACATCGCGCGCTTCTCCGCGATGGTGCAGGTGGCCTTCAGCCAGCGCCGCAAGATCCTGCGCAACACCTTGGGCCGGTGGCTCGAAGAGCAAGGCTTTGCCGGGGAGTTCGACCTGCAGCGCCGGGCTGAAGAAGTGCCCGTGGACGAATACGTTCGTCTGATCAAAAGCCTGCCGGCATGAAAAAAGCCGCTGCAGCAGCAGCGGCTTTCGGGGGGTGTAGCCTGATCAGGCTGCAGCCAGCCAGTACCCGGCGTTGAAGGGGCTGCTCATGCGCAGTGCCATCGGGCTCACGTCCAGGATCTTGTCCGTGGGCATGGGCTCATCGCTCTGCACCTCGATCGGCTCTTCGCCCTTGGGCGAGCGGGCCACCGAGAACGAGTAGAAGCAGCGGAACGGGATCTTGCGATCCGACCAGTAATCGGCGGCGTCGCGGAAGATGTCCAACAGCTGCTCGCGCGCTTCCTTGTCGAACTTGGCGTGCGCGGGGATGTGCTCCAGCACCACGATGAATCCGGTCTGAGGCCCCGACTTGTGCACCATGTCGGTCATGCAGTCGTAGAGCGCGTCGAAGTTCTTGCCGAAGTGCGAGGGCAAGGTGTACTGCGCAGCGATCAATTCCAGCACGTCCTGCTTGCTCTGGGCTTTGGCCAGGTTGGCATACAGGAAGTGGTGGCCCAAGTGCTCGGCCGCAGCCTGCAGGTCTTTCACGCCGTGGGCGCGAATCGACTGAACGATATTGGGTCGTACGTTACGAAGTGGCGTGTCCATCTCCGTGTCTCTTTCAAAGTTCAAAGTTAAAAAACCGCTCACATCACCCAAGACTCACTGCACGATCAGCTTGAAGCTGCTGTAGTGGTCTTCGGTGTAATAACAAGCCTCAGGCAACTTGGGCTGCAATCCACCACACACGATCCGCTTGGCGCCCCGATGACTCAGGCCTGGCGTGGGGACCGTGTATTCACGGTAGAAGCCCCGCCGCTGGCTTGGTAGCAACCTTTCCCGATTGCCAAACACCGTGCCGTCTTTCTCGTATCGGAATGGCCCGCCTCGCCGGATCAGATCCATCACCTGTCGGCCCTGCTCGGGCAAGCCGGATTCGGCGAGAGCCGCAGCGTTCGTGCCGTGAAGTGTCTGGTTTTGCGGTGTTCGAGCCTGCACCAAAATGGTGCCAAGCGATGCCGTCAGAACCAGAACCAAGGTCAGTGTTGCCACGCCCTTGGCACCCCCGATCCGCTTCAGGTCCATGAAATTCCCTGCTCCTGATGCAATCAACCCGCCACCAACACACCACAAAAGTTCCCATTTGCATGGCTTTGGTGGGGGTGTCACGGGGCGGGTTAACCCTGTATTCCAAGCTGTCTAGTGTGCCTGAGGTGGGCTGAAAACGCAAGCGATTGCTGAAAAATAAGGCAAATCCAGCGGGTTGAGATGTGTGAAAAAGTTAGTGCTTGCTTTTTCTCTATGCTTCAACGGGAAACGTTGGCATCGGCCACGGTGAGAGCTGTCATGTTGACGATGCGACGCACGGTGGCGCTGGCGGTGAGGATGTGGACCGGCTTGTCGGCACCCAGCAGCACCGGGCCGATGGCGATGTTGCCGCCGGCGGCTGTCTTGAGCAGGTTGTAGGCGATGTTGGCCGCGTCGATGTTGGGCAGCACGAGCAGGTTGGCCGCGCCTTTGAGCGTCGAGTTGGGCATCATCGTGGCGCGCGCCTCGGGGTCCAGTGCCACGTCTCCGTGCATCTCGCCGTCCACCTCCAGCCAGGGGGCCTGCTCGCGCAGCAGCTCCAGCGTGCGGCGCATCTTGATCGCGCTGGGCTGGTTGCTCGATCCAAAGTTGGAGTGCGACAGCAGGGCGGCCTTGGGCTGCAGGCCGAAGCGCAGCATTTCCTCGGCCGCCATCACCGTGATCTCGCACAGCTCTTCGGGGGTGGGGTCGTAGTTGACGTGGGTGTCGACCAGGAAGACCTGGCGGCCCGGCAGCATCAGGCCGTTCATGCAGGCGTAGATGCGCACGTCTTGCGCGGTGCTGGGGCTGCCGCCGGCGCGTTTTCCGATCACCTGATCGATGTATTCGAGGTGGTTGTGGGTGTTGCCCCAGGTGCCGCAGATCAGGCCATCCACCTCGCCCTTGTGCAGCAGCATCGAGCCGATCAGTGTGAGGCGTCGACGCATCTCGATCTTGGCGAGCTGCTGGGTGACGCCCTTGCGCTCGGTCATGCGGTGGTAGGTCTGCCAGAAATCGCGGTAACGGCTGTCCTGTTCGACGTTGACGATGTCGTAGTCGAGCTCTTCTTTCAGGCGCAGGCCGAACTTCTCGATGCGCTGGGCGATGACGGCCGGGCGACCGATCAGCGTGGGGCGGGCCAGGCCTTCGTCCACCACGATCTGGCAGGCGCGCAGCACGCGTTCTTCTTCGCCTTCGGCATAGGCCACCCGCTTGCGGGCGGCGGTCTTGGCGGCGGCGTAGATCGGTTTCATGATCGTGCCGGAGGCGAACACGAAGCTCTGCAGGCGTTCGCGGTAGGCCGCCATGTCGGTGACGGGGCGCACGGCCACGCCACTGTCGGCTGCGGCCTGAGCCACGGCCGGTGCGATCTTCATCATCAGGCGCGGATCAAACGGCTTGGGGATGAGGTACTCGGGGCCGAAGGCGAGCTGCTCGCCCGCGTAGGCGGCGGCCACCACCTCGCTCTGCTCGGCCTGCGCGAGTTCGGCGATGGCGTGCACCGCGGCGATTTCCATTTCGGTCGTGATGGTCGAGGCGCCGGCGTCCAGCGCGCCACGGAAGATGTACGGGAAGCACAGGACGTTGTTGACCTGGTTCGGGTAGTCGGTGCGGCCCGTGGCCATGATGGCGTCGTCGCGAACGGCCTTGACGTCCTCGGGCGAGATTTCAGGGTTGGGGTTGGCCAGTGCGAGGATCAGCGGCTTGGCCGCCATGCTCTTGACCATGTCCTGCTTGAGCACGCCGCCGGCCGACAGGCCCAGGAAGATGTCGGCGCCGACGATCACCTCGCGCAGCGTGCGCTGGTCGGTCTTCTGCGAGAAGACGATCTTGTCCTCGTCCATCAGTTCGGTGCGGCCTTCATAGACCACGCCGGCCAGGTCGGTGACCCAGATGTTTTCACGCGGAATGCCCAGTTTGACCAGCAGGCCCAGGCAGGCCAGGGCGGCGGCGCCCGCGCCCGAGGTGACGAGCTTGACCTTCTTCGGGTCTTTTCCGACCACTTTCAGGCCATTGAGGATGGCCGCGCCCACCACGATGGCCGTGCCGTGCTGGTCGTCGTGGAAGACCGGGATCTTCATGCGCTCGCGCAGCTTGCGCTCCACATAGAAGCAGTCGGGCGCCTTGATGTCTTCGAGGTTGATGCCGCCGAACGTGGGTTCGAGCGAGGCAATGATCTCGACCAGCTTGTCGGGGTCCTTTTCGTTGATCTCGATGTCGAACACGTCGATGCCCGAGAACTTCTTGAACAGCACGCCCTTGCCTTCCATCACCGGCTTGGCGGCCAGCGGGCCGATGTCGCCCAGGCCGAGCACGGCGGTGCCGTTGGTGATGACGGCCACCAGGTTGCCGCGGGCGGTGTACTTGAAGGCGTTGACCGGGTCGGCCACGATCTCTTCACATGGAGCGGCGACGCCGGGCGAGTAGGCCAGGGCCAGATCACGCTGGTTGGTCAGCTGCTTGGTGGCGGCGATGGCCACTTTGCCGGGTGTCGGGAACTCGTGGTACTCGAGGGCGGCACGGCGCAGCTCGGCGCGTTTGTTTTCTGGGCTGTTGTCCATGGTCATGATCTTGTCTCCGGTCTTGCTGAATTCTTGCTATGTGAAAGCGAGTTGCACATTCTAGTTCTGCGGCCGGGAAAACCCTAGTCGGTAGAACTGCGTAAACGGTTGTGGCGATGCTGACTTTTTCGGGGGCAATGCGCGCAAGTACCAGCGTTCATACCGCCAGCACCTGCACCTGCACCAGCGGCTGCAGGCGCTGAACGTCCTGGGGCAGGCACAAACCAGTGCCCGGCGTGAGCAGCGCAGCCGATCCGGCGGCCATGGCCCAGCTGAAGGCCTCGGGCAAGGGATGCCCCTGCTGCAGCGACCAGACCAGCGCACCCACGAAGCTGTCGCCCGCGCCCACCGAGCTGGCCACCTCGACCGGCAGGGCCTCGGCCTGCCAGGCGCCGTCGCGCGTGAGCAGCAGTGCGCCGCGGTCGCCCATCGTGAGGGCCACCACCTCGGCCTGCCCGCGGTCGATCAGTGCCTGCGCGGCGGCTCGCCACGCCACGGCGTTGTCCAGCGGCAGGCCGGTGAGCTCGCGCAGTTCGCGCAGGTTGGGTTTGGCGAGGAACACGCCGGCTTGCAGGGCCGCCGCCAATGCCGGCCCCGAACTGTCGAGCACCAGCCGCACGCCGCGCTGGCGGGCCATACCGGCCAACCGGGCGTAGAAGTCGGCCGGCACGCCGGGCGGCAGGCTGCCGCTGGCCACCACGAAGCTCACCGCCCCGGACCAGCCGTCAATGCCGTCCAGGCAGGCCTGCCACTCGGCTTCGGCGAGCGTGGGGCCCGGCAGCACGAAGCGGTACTCGGCGCCGGTGTCCAGCGCCTGCACGGTGAAGTTCTCGCGCGTGTCCTGCGCGATCGGCAGCGCGCGTGCCGGCAAACCGGCTTGCACCAGATGCTGCGTGAGCCATTGGCCGGCAGCGCCGCCGGCCGGGTACAGCGCGCTGCTGTGTCCGCCCATCCGGTGCACCACGCTGGCCACATTGAGGCCACCGCCTCCGGCATCGCGCCGGGCCGGGCCGCAGCGCAGCTTGTCGGCGGGCACGACCCGATCGGCGTGGGTGGACACGTCCACCGAAGGGTTCATGGTGAGGCACAGCACAGTGCCCGCAAGGGAGCTCATGCCTGCGTTGTACTCCATGCGCGCGGGTTTCAGCGCAGGTGTTTGCCGCGTTTGGCCGCGAAGGCTTCACTCACGCGCAGGCCGCGCGTGCCAGGCTCCAGTGTGAAGGTCTGGCCCGCCTCGATGGCGCCGGGCCGCGCCACCGCCAGATAGAAGCCCGGGCAGAGATGCTCCATCATGATGCGACCCGCATCGCGCAGGCCCATCACAGCGTTGAACTTGTAGCAGGGCTCGCGCGGAGCGGTCACGCGCAGGCTGCACCCGGGAAAATGCAGCAGGTCGCCGATCCACACCTCGGTCTCCAGCAGGCCTTCGATGGTGAGGTTCTCGCCCAGGTAACCCGGTGGCAACGGGTCGTCGAACAAATGCGCACCACTCTGGCGGCGTTGCTTGTCCCAATACGCGTAGTGCTCCAGCGGGTAGGCATAGACCGCCTTGTCCAGTCCGCCATGCACGCTGGGGTCGGCCTGCTCGTCGCCTTGCAGACCCAGCGGCATCACCGCCACCAGACCATTGATGGTCGCCTTGCCGATGCCGGAGAGCACATGGCGCGAGCCGATGCGCAGGTCGCGCACCGTGCCCGTGTTGACGCTGACGACGCGCACGGCCTCAGCCGCGCATCAGCGCTTCGATCTCGCTGGCCTCGACCGGCACGCCGCGCGAGATCAGCTCGCACCCGGTTTCGGTGACGATGGCGTCGTCCTCGATGCGGATGCCAATGTTCCAGAACTTCTCGGGCACACCGTCGGCCGGGCGCACATACAGGCCGGGCTCGATGGTGAGCACCATGCCCGGGCGCAGGATGCGGCTCGGGCGGTCCTTGATGATCTCGCCGCTCAGCGGGTCCTTGCGCTCTTGCGCGGTGCCGAGCTCGGACGGCTCCACGTAGCTGCCGCAGTCGTGCACGTCCATGCCCAGCCAGTGGCCGGTGCGGTGCATGTAAAACTGGAAATACGCGCGGTTGGCGATCACGTCCTGTGCGTTGCCCACCTTGTTCTTGTCGAGCAGGCCCACATCAAGCAAACCTTGCGCGAGCACCGCCACGGTGGCCTCGTGCGGATCGACGAAACGCGCACCCGCCCGGGTGGCCTTGACCGCCGCGATCTGGCTGGCCAGCACCAGGTCGTACAGGTCGCGCTGCGGGCCGGTGAAAGTGCCGTTGGCCGGGAAGGTGCGCGTGATGTCGCTTGCATAGCCGTCGAGCTCACAGCCGGCGTCGATCAGCACCAGCTCGCCGCTGCGAATGGGCGCTGCGTCGGCGCGGTAGTGCAGCACGCAGGCGTTGGCACCGGCGGCCACGATGCTGCCGTAGGCCGGGTACTGCGAGCCGTGCTCGCGAAAAGTGTGCAGCAGCTCGGCGTCCAGATGGTACTCGCGCACGTCTTGCCCCGCTCGCAGCATGGCCGCACTGCGCTGCATGGCACGGATGTGGGCCTTGGCGCTGATCTGCGCGGCGCGGCGCATGGTGTCCTGCTCGAACGCGTCCTTGACCAGCCGCAATTCGTCGAGCACGCCGCACAGGTCGCGCTGCGACTCGGGGCACAGCGCACCAAAGCGCACGCGGGCACGCACCGGCTGCAACCAGCCGTTGACCCGGCTCTCCAGCCCCTCGTGCGTGGCAAACGGGTACCACACGGTGTGGCGGTTCTCCAGCAGCTTGGGCAGGCGCTTGTCAAGCTCGGCAACGGAAAACGCGTCGCTCACACCCAGGTGCTCGGGCGCGGCCTCGGGGCCCAGGCGGATGCCGTCCCAGATCTCGCGCTCCACGTCCTTGGGTTGGCAGAACACCGTGGTGCTGCCCTCGGCCGTGATCACCAGCCAGGCGTTGGGCTCGGTGAAGCCGGTGAGGTAATAGAAGTAGCTGTCGTGCCGGTACAGAAAGTCGGTGTCGCGGTTGCGCGGCCGCTCCAGAGCAGTGGGCACGATTGCGATGCCGCCGGGACCGAGCGAGGCGGCCACGCGGGCGCGGCGATCGGCGTACAGGTGGGTGTGGGTGGTGACGTCCATGCGCGCCATTGTCAGCGTTTTGGCGCTTTCTGACCGCGCAGGGGAATCAGCCGGCTCCGTTCAGCTCGTCCAGTCGGGCCGGTGTGCCCACATCGACCCACTGCCCCGTGTAGATCTCCGCGCTCACCTGGCCCGCCTCCATGGCCCGGCGCAACAGCGGCGCCAGCGGCTCGGCCGTGCCTTGCGGGTTGCCGGGGACGACCTCACACCACGGCAGCTCGAAGAGTTCGCGTCGGTACAGGCCGATGGTGCTGAAGGTGTAGGCCTCCTCCGACCGGCTGATCGCCAGGCCGTCGGCGCCCAGGCCGAAATCGCCGCGCGGGTTGTGGGGCGGGTTGGGCACCAGCCAGATGTGGGCGAGCAGGCCACTGGCCTCGAACCTGTCGACGCTGGCCTGGCTGAAGGCAAAGCCGGGCACGAACACGTCGCCTGCCAGCACCCAGAAAACGTCGGCCAGCAGCGGCAGCGCCCGGGCAATGCCACCAGCCGTTTCCAGGGCGTAGCCGAAGTCGGCGCCCTCGCGCGACATGACCACGTCGCAGCCTGGCAGGTCGCGGCTCCAGGCCGCGCAGTGCTCGTCGATCTGCTCGCCAAGCCAGGCGGTGTTCACCACGAAGCGCTGGAAGCCGCCCGCCAGCAGGGCCTCCATGGGCCATTGCATCAAGGGCTTGCCCTGCACGACCAGCAGGGGTTTGGGCGTGACGTCCGTGAGTGGGCGCATCCGCATGCCGCGTCCGGCGGCGAGCACCATGGCCGAGGCTCGGGGTGGGGTGAGAGGGGGGGCGGTGGCGAGTCGGTTCATGGGGAGCGGGTGGTGCGCGTGCCGGGCGCACAAGGCCACACGCGTTGAAGAATTATGGGCCGGCGCGCCTGTCCAATGCGGTGGCACGCCGCCGCCGATGGGCTGGCCGATAAAATCCGTTGTTTTGCGCCATCGCGCAGAGTCCGCGCTCCACCCCCACCCCCAGCACTTTCCAGCACCCCCATGTCAGACACCGCCAGCACCCCCACCCCCATCGCTTCTGCCGTGTCGCCCCAGACCCAGGCCAACGCCATCCGAGCGCTGGCCATGGACGCGGTGCAGGCCGCCAACTCGGGCCACCCCGGCGCGCCCATGGGCATGGCCGACATGGCCGTGGCCCTGTGGGGCCGCCACCTGCGCCACAACCCGACGAACCCGCAGTGGGCCAACCGCGACCGCTTCGTGCTGTCCAACGGCCACGGCTCCATGCTCATCTATGCGCTGCTGCACCTCACCGGCTACAAGCTGCCGATCGGCGAGCTCAAGAACTTCCGCCAGCTGCACAGCAAGACCGCCGGCCACCCCGAAGTCGGCCACACCCCTGGCGTGGAAACCACCACCGGCCCGCTGGGCCAGGGCATCACCAACGCCGTGGGCATGGCGCTGGCCGAGAAGCTGCTGGCGTCCGAGTTCAACCGCGAAGGCCACACGGTCGTTGACCACCACACCTATGTGTTCATGGGCGACGGCTGCCTGATGGAGGGCATCAGCCACGAGGCCGTGGCCCTGGCCGGTGCCTGGAAGCTCAACAAGCTGGTCGCGCTGTACGACGACAACGGCATTTCCATCGACGGCCAGGTCACGCCCTGGTTCATCGACAACACCGCGCTGCGTTTCGCCGCCTGCGGCTGGAACGTGATCGGCCCGATCGACGGCCATGACGCCGACGCCGTGGACCGTGCGATCAGCGACGCGAAGAACAAGGCCGACGCTCCCACGATCATCATTTGCAAGACCCACATCGGCAAGGGCAGCCCGAACCGCGCCAACACCGCCAAGGCCCACGGCGAGCCGCTGGGCGCAGAAGAAATCAAGCTCACCCGCGAAGCCCTGGGCTGGACGCACGCACCCTTCGCCATCCCGAAAGACGTGTACGCCGCGTGGGACGCCAAGGACGCCGGCAAGGCCTCGGAAGCCGCGTGGAACGCCACCTTCGCCGCCTACAAGGCCGCCTTCCCCGAACTCGCCAAGGAGTTCGTGCGCCGCATGAAGGGCGAGCTGCCGAAGAACTTTGCCCAGGTGGCGGTGGACGCGGCCGTGGCCGCCCACACCAAGGCCGAAACCGTGGCCAGCCGCAAGGCCAGCCAGCTCGCGCTGGAAACCTTCACCGCCGCGCTGCCCGAGCTGCTGGGCGGCAGCGCCGACCTCACCGGCTCCAACCTCACCAACACCAAGTCCACCCCCAGCCTGCGCTTCAACCTGGCGGGTGACGTGGTGAAGAACGAGCAAGGCCAGGGCGGTCGCCACATCAACTACGGCGTGCGCGAATTCGGCATGGCCGCGATCATGAACGGCGTGGCGCTGCACGGCGGCTTCATTCCCTACGGCGGCACCTTCCTCACGTTCTCCGACTACAGCCGCAACGCGATCCGCATGGCCGCGCTGATGAAGCAGCGCGTGATCCACGTGTTCACGCACGACTCCATCGGCCTGGGCGAAGACGGCCCCACCCACCAGTCGGTGGAACACGCCGCCAGCCTGCGCCTGATCCCCAACCTGGATGTCTGGCGTCCGGGCGACACGGCAGAAACCGCCGTGGCCTGGGCCGTGGCGCTGGAAAACGCCAACCGCCCCACCGCGCTGCTGCTCAGCCGCCAGAACCTGCCCTACGCTCCCAAGAGCGACCTGGGTGACATCAGCAAGGGCGCCTATGTGCTGGCCGAGCCGAGCGAGGTGGGTCTGAAGAAAAAGGCGCAGGCGGTGATCATCGCCACCGGCTCCGAAGTGCAGCTCGCCCTCAAGGCGCAGGAGCTGCTGGCCAGGGAACACAAGATCGCGGTGCGCGTGGTTTCCATGCCCAGCACCACCACGTTTGACCGCCAGAGCGCCGCCTTCAAGGCCTCGGTGCTGCCCGCCGGCGTGCCGCGCGTGGCGGTGGAGATGGGCTCCACCGACGGCTGGTGGAAATACGGCGTGGCCGCGGTCGTGGGTCTGGACACCTACGGCGAGTCCGCCCCGGCGCCGGTGCTGTTCGAGCACTTCGGCTTCACGCCCGCCAATGTGGCCGACACGGTGCGTGCCGTGCTGGCGAAATGAGTTTGTTCATCCTTTTTTGAAACTTTCCAGGAGAGACGAGACATGACGATCAAGATTGGCATCAACGGCTTTGGCCGCATCGGCCGCAATGTGTTGCGCAGCGCCATCCAGAACTTCGCCGACATCGAAGTCGTGGCCATCAACGACCTGCTCGAACCCGACTACCTTGCCTACATGCTGCAGTACGACAGCGTGCACGGCCGCTTCAAGGGCACGGTCTCGGTGGAAGGCAACACCCTGATCGTCAACGGCAAGAAGATCCGCCTGACCCAGGAGCGCGATCCCTCGAACCTGAAATGGGCCGAGGTCGGTGCCGACGTGGTCATCGAATCCACCGGCCTGTTTCTTGACAAGGTCACGGCCCAGAAGCACCTGGACGCCGGAGCGAAGAAGGTCATCCTGTCCGCGCCTTCCAAGGACGACACCCCCATGTTTGTCTTCGGCGTCAACGACAAGACCTACAAGGGCGAGGCCATCATCTCCAACGCTTCGTGCACCACCAACTGCCTGGCGCCCATTGCCAAGGTGCTCAACGACAAGTGGGGCATCAAGCGTGGCCTGATGACCACGGTGCACGCGGCCACCGCCACGCAGAAGACCGTGGACGGCCCGAGCAACAAGGACTGGCGCGGCGGCCGCGGCATCCTGGAAAACATCATCCCCAGCAGCACGGGTGCGGCCAAGGCCGTGGGCGTGGTGATCCCCGAGCTCAACAAGAAGCTCACCGGCATGAGCTTCCGTGTGCCGACCAGCGACGTGTCGGTGGTCGACCTCACGGTTGAACTGAGCAAGGAAGCCACCTACGCCGAGATCTGCGCCGAGATGAAGGCGCAGAGCGAAGGCGCGCTCAAGGGCGTGCTGGGCTACACCACCGACAAAGTCGTGGCCACCGACTTCCGCGGTGACACCCGCACCTCGATCTTCGACGCCGACGCGGGCATCGCGCTGGACAGCACCTTCGTCAAGGTGGTGAGTTGGTACGACAACGAGTGGGGCTACTCGAACAAATGTCTGGAAATGGTTCGCGTGGTCGCCAAGTAAGCGCCCGCTTGCACCCAACAAAAAAAAGCGCCTTCGGGCGCTTTTTTGTTGCCTGGAGAACCTGCGCGACACCCCATGGCTTGACACTAGACCGACCGGTCTATAGATTGCACGCCATGACCAACACACCCACCCCCGGCACCCGCGAACGCCTGATCGCCGCCATGACCGACGCGCTGCGCCGGCGCGGCCTGCACGGCATCGGTCTGACCGAGCTGCTCGCCCAGGCTGGTGCCCCCAAGGGCGTGCTCTACCACCACTTTCCCGGTGGCAAGACCGAGCTGGCCGTGGCCGCGATCGGCGATGTGGTGGCCCGCATGCTGCGCGGGCTCGACGCGCTGCTGGCCGACACGCCAGACCCGATCGAGGCCACGCGCCGCTGGATGGCGGGCGCCACCGCGCGCCTGAGCGACACCGGCTTCGAGTCGGGCTGCCCGCTGGCCACCGTGGCGCTGGAAACCACGCCCGACGACTCGGTGCTGCGCGAAGCCCTGGCCCGCGCCTTTGCCACCTTGCGCGAGCGCATGGCCTTGGCCCTGGAGCAGCACGGCGAGTCGCGTGCGCGAGCCCAAGGCCTCGCTGCGCTGATCGTCGCCACCTACGAGGGCGGGCTGCTGCAGGCCAGGGTGGCGCAGAGCAGCGAACCGATCCACCAGGCCACGCAGACCCTGCTGATGCTGCTGGCCGCGCGCGGCTCAACGGCAGCCCGAACCGGAGAACCTTCATGAACACCTTCCCACCCACCGACGCACGCAACCAGGCCGTGCGCACCGAGCGACTCACCCTGACCGCCGCCGACGGCTACCCGCTGGTGGCGCACCGCTACCGCAGCCCCACGCCTGCACACGCCCACCTGGTAGTGGGCGGCGCCACCGCCGTGCCGCAGGGTTTTTACAAGCGTTTTGCCGAACACGCCGCGCGGCGGGGCTTCGACGTGCTCACGCTGGATTACCGCGGCATCGGGCAGTCGGCCCCCAGCACACTCAAGGGCTTCCGCATGAACTACCTCGACTGGGGACGGCTGGACCTCGCCGCGGCCGTGGAAGCCATGCGGCAGCCAGGCGTGCCGCTCTACCTGGTGGGCCATTCCTACGGCGGCCACGCGCTGGGCCTGCTGCCCGACCCGGACGCGGTGGACGGCGCCTGGACCTTTGCCACCGGCGCCGGCTGGCACGGCTGGATGCCACCCCTGGAGCGCCTGCGCGTGCTCTTTCTCTGGCGCGTGCTCGGACCCGTGTGGACGCGCATGAACGGCTACCTGCCCTGGAGCCGACTGGGCATGGGCGAAGACCTGCCCATCGACGTGTACCGCCAATGGCGTCAGTGGTGCCGCTTCCCGCGCTACTTCTTCGACGACCCCGACATGAAGTCCACCACCGAGCGTTTCGGTGAAGTGCGCTTTCCCATCGTGGCGCTCAACGCGCTGGACGACGCCTGGGCGCCGCCCGCCTCGCGCGACGCCTTCATGGCCGGTTACCGCAATGCCGAGGTGCGCAGCGTCACGCTCGACTCCCGCCGCGCGGGCTTGGGCGCCATGGGCCACATGGGCTACTTCCGGCCCAAGTCTCAGCCGCTGTGGAATGAAGCGCTGGACTGGTTCACCGGTCTCACGCAGCAGCGCGCAGCGGGGGCCTGAGCTCGCTGCTAACCGCAGCGTTGCAGGCGTTTGCCCACCATCGCGTCGCCCAGGGCGTCGATGGCGGCGCGTTGCGCGTCGGTGATCGACGGCAGACGCAGGTTGGTGCTCACCCCCTCTGCGCGCTCCTGCGCCACCTTGGCGGTGCGGATGCCGTCGCGCTCGGCCTTCTGCAGTGCCTGCTGGGCGGCAGCTTCGGTGGAGTACGTCCCGAGCGCCAGACCCGGGGCCAGCCCGGCCGCCGTGATCTCGCGGTAGGCCACGCCCAGCTCGCGCAGCTCACCCTTCTTGCGATCGAGCTGCTGCTGGTTGTCGTAGCGCCCCATGTAGACGATCCAGCGACCGCCGCTGCGCACCTCCGTGAAGGAAAAGCCGGCGGCGGGCAGACCGAGCAAGGTCAGTTCGGCGCGCAGCAGTTCGGCCTGGGCGTCGGTGAATCCGCCCGCCTGCCAGCAGGCGCGTGGGCCGTTGCTGGTCGCCGCCGGCACGACGGGCGCGACGGCGGGTAAGGGCGCCGACGCTGCTGGTGCGGGCGTCGCCTCGGGTGCCGTGACCACCGCGTCCACCACCGGTGCGGCCAGTGCAGGCGGCGCGGACTCTGCCTTGGGGCCGTTGAGCAGGCGCAGTGCTTCGGGCTTCACCTGCTGTGTCAGGCGTTGAGGCTCGCGCTGTTCGGCGGGCCTCAGACCCAGCGCGTCCAGGTAACCCTGAGACCATGCGAAGTAGCCCGCGTTGGCCAGCACCAGCAGCCAGATGACCCACCTCAGCACGGGCGCACACTCACTTCGGCGCTGGTCACGGTCTGCATGCCGCGCTCGGTGAGCACCTGCAGTGCACCGTCGTCGTTCACGCCGCATGCTGTGCCGCGTGTGCCGTCAGACAACTGCACTGCCTGGCCCTGCAAGGCGTCCAGCTGCGCAAAACGCTGGGCAAATGCCGCAAACCCCTGCGAGGCAAAGGCCTGGACGTCGCGCACCAGCGCCGGTGCCACGCGCTCCAGCACTTCGCCCGGCGTGATGCCCACCAGCACCTCGGCCAGACCGGCTGGCGCCATGGCCGTGACCGCAGAGCCATCCGGCACCAGCGCGGCCACCGCCGACACCTCGGGCCGCGCCACGTTGATGCCCACGCCGATCACCACCATGCGCTGGCCCTGACCGGCCTCACCCGTGCTGGCCGTCTCCACCAGAATGCCGCCGATCTTGCGCTGGTGCAGCCAGAGGTCGTTGGGCCATTTCAGGCGAACGTCAGCGTGCAGGCTGTGCGCCAGGCTCACGCCCACCGCCAGCGACAGGCCCGACCAGCTGGCGGGTGCCAGGGGCATCGCCAGAGAAAACGTGAGCGATTGACCGACCTTGCTGTGCCAGCCCTTGCCCAGTCTTCCGCGACCCGCAGTCTGGTCCTCGGCGGCCAGCAGCACCGGCTCCATCAGGCCGCTGCGCGCGCGGCGCATGAGCTCGCTGCTGGTGGAGTCGATGCTGGGCAGCACCTCGACCGTGAAGCCGGGCAGTGTCGGCTCAACCGCCTGCCAGACGGCTTCTGCGTGGCGGATCAAGGTGTCGGCCATGGGCCGTTCAGCCGAGTTTCGACGCTTTGCCCGCGCGCTTGGGCG
The DNA here is from genome assembly GCF_010104355.1 of Hydrogenophaga sp. PBL-H3. Classification (NCBI taxonomy): domain Bacteria; kingdom Pseudomonadati; phylum Pseudomonadota; class Betaproteobacteria; order Burkholderiales; family Comamonadaceae; genus Hydrogenophaga; species Hydrogenophaga sp. PBL-H3. The sequence continues at coordinate 4,343,562 of NZ_CP044972.1, read as the reverse complement.
CGAGCAAGGTGCCGCGGCACTTCTTCGCGCCGCACCAGCAGGGGTACTCGGCCTTGAGCTTGGGCGTGTAAGGCTCATCGATCACCAGGCCGTAGTCGTAGAACAGCTCTTCGCCAGCTTTGATGTTGCGCTGCGCCCGGATGAAAACGCGGCCTTCCTCCACCTCGGCTTCGCAGTTGGGCGCGCAGCTGTGGTTGATCCAGCGCGCCGAATTGCCGCCGTGTTTGGCGTCGATCACATGCTCTTCGTCGATGTGGAAGTAGAAGGTGTGGTTCGGGTCGGTCGGGTCGTGCGGGTGGCGGCGCAGGGCCTCGTCCCAGGTGATCACCTCGCCCACATATTCAATGAGGGTTTCGCCCTCGGCCAGATCCACCACGGCATAGACACCGCGGCCGTGCACGCCGGACTTGCGGGTCTGGATGCGCCGGCCAGCACCGTTCGGCTGGGCGGCCACGGCGGGTTTTTCGGCGGGCGCAGTCGACTTTTTGGGGCTTTTCGTCACGGCCGGAATATTTGGTAAGGTTGTTTCATGCAGGTGCGCGCGAGTGTGCGCGTGCCCATGTGCGCGTGCACACGCGCGTGGAAAGTTGATTGTAGAGATGAAAAACGAAGGTTCAGCCAAAACGCTGGTCATTGCCGAGAAGCCGTCCGTGGCCCAGGACATCGTGCGTGCGCTCACCCCGGTGGCGGGCAAGTTCGAGAAGCACGACGACCACTTCGAGAACGACCAGTACGTGGTCACTTCCGCCGTGGGCCACCTGGTGGAGATCGCCGCGCCGGAAGAATTCGACGTCAAGCGCGGCAAGTGGAGCTTTGCCCACCTGCCGGTGCTGCCGCCCTACTTTGAACTCAAGCCGATCGACAAGACCAAGTCGCGCCTGTCCGCGGTGGTGAAGCTGGCCAAGCGCAAGGACGTGGCCCGCCTCATCAACGCCTGCGACGCGGGCCGCGAGGGTGAGCTGATCTTTCGCCTGATCGAGCAGTACGCCGGTGGCTTGAAGGGTGGCAGTTACCAGACGCTGGGCAAGCCGGTGCAGCGCCTGTGGCTGCAGTCCATGACGCCCGCGGCCATCCGCGACGGCTTCGAGCACCTGCGCACCAACGAGCAGATGCAGGGCCTGGCCGACGCCGCGCGCAGCCGCTCCGAAGCCGACTGGATGGTCGGCATCAACGGCACGCGTGCCATGACGGCATTCAACTCGCGCGACGGCGGCTTTTTCCTGACCACGGTCGGTCGGGTGCAGACGCCCACGCTGTCCATCGTGGTCGAGCGCGAAGAAAAGATCCGCGCCCACCGCAGCCGCGACTATTGGGAGATTCACGCGAGCTTCCTGGCCGAGGCCGGCGAGTACCCCGGCAAGTGGTTCGACCCCGCGTTCAAGAAACCCACAGGCGACGACGCCGATCTGGAACAGCGCGCCGACCGCGTGTGGAACCAGCGCGAAGCCCTGGCCATTGCCGATGCGGTGCGCGGCAAGGCCGCCAGCGTCAAGGAAGAAAGCAAGCCCACCACGCAAGCCAGTGGCCTGCTGTACGACCTGACCAGCCTGCAACGCGAGGCCAACGGCCGCTTCGGCTTCTCGGCCAAGACCACGCTGCAGCTCGCGCAAAGCCTCTACGAGCGCCACAAGGCCCTGACCTACCCGCGTACCGATTCGCGCGCCCTGCCCGAGGACTACCTGCCCACGGTGAAGGAAACCTTCGAGATGCTGGCCGACAGCGGCATGAAGCACCTGGCGCCGCACGCGCTCACCGCGCTCAACAACGGCTACATCCGCCCGAGCAAGCGCATCTTCGACAACAGCAAGGTGTCGGACCACTTCGCCATCATCCCCACGCTGCAGGCGCCCAGCGGCCTGAGCGACGCCGAGCAGAAGCTGTACGACCTGGTGGTGCGCCGCTTCCTCGCGGTGTTCTTTCCCAGCGCCGAGTTCATGGTCACCACACGCATCACCTCGTCGGTCGGCCACCACTTCAAGACCGAAGGCAAGGTGCTGGTCAAGCCGGGCTGGATGGCCGTGTACGGCAAGGAAGCCGCGGAAGACGTGACCGATGCGAAAGAGGGCGACAAAGGCCAGAACCTGGTGCCGGTGCGCGAAGGCGAGACCGTGCGCACCGAGTCGGTGGAGACCAAGGGCCTGAAGACCAAGCCGCCCGCGCGCTACTCGGAAGCCACGCTGCTGGGCGCCATGGAAGGCGCGGGCAAGCTGGTGGACGATGACGAACTGCGCGAGGCCATGCAGGAAAAGGGCCTGGGCACACCAGCCACGCGCGCGGCCGTGATCGAAGGCTTGCTCACCGAGAAGTACATGTTCCGCGAAGGCCGCGAGATCATTCCCACGGCCAAGGCCTTCCAGCTCATGACGCTGTTGCGCGGCCTGGGTGTGGAAGAACTCTCCAAGGCCGAACTCACGGGCGAGTGGGAATACAAGCTCGCGCAGATGGAGCACGGCCAGCTCAGCCGCGCCGCGTTCATGGCCGAGATCGCCGCCATGACCGAGCGCATGGTGAAGAAGGCCAAGGAATACGACCGCGACACCATCCCCGGCAACTACGCCACGCTGGCCACGCCCTGCCCCAACTGCGGCGGCGTGGTGAAGGAAAACTACCGCCGCTACGGCTGCACCGGCGCCGACGGCAACAGCGAAGGCTGTGGCTTCTCGTTCGGCAAGTCGCCCGCGGGGCGCACCTTCGAGCCCGACGAGTCCGAACAGCTGCTGCGTGACAAGAAGATCGGCCCCCTCGACGGCTTTCGCTCCAAGGCGGGCTGGCCCTTCGTGGCCGAGATCGTGCTCAAGTACAGCGAAGACGACAAGAACTGGAAGCTGGAGTTCGACTTCGGCGACGACAAGAAGGGCGAAGAAAGCGGTGAGCTGGTGGACTTCAGCGCCAGCGAAGCGCTGGGCGTCTGCCCCAAGTGCGGTGGCGCGGTGCACGAGCACGGCGCCAACTACGTGTGCATCCGCTCGGTGCCCACCGAGCAGCAGCCCACGCCCACCTGCGACTTCAAGAGCGGCAAGATCATCCTGCAGCAGCCGGTGGCGCGTGAGCAGATGAGCAAGCTGCTGGAGACCGGCAAGACGGACCTGCTCGACAAATTCGTTTCCATGCGCACGCGCCGCGCGTTCAAGGCCTTCCTGGCCTGGGACAAGGAAGCGGGCAAGGTGAACTTCGAGTTCGCGCCGTCCAAGTTCCCGCCGCGCAAGACGGCGGCTGGCGCGCCGGCGAAAGGTGCGCCAGCGAAGAAAGCCGCTGCGAAAGTGGCTGCCAAAGCCGCGCCCGCCAAGAAGGCCGCCGCGAAGAAAACGCCCGCCGTCAAGGCGGTCAAGGCCCCGCGCAAGACCACCGCCGCCACCGGCAAACAACCCAGCGCCGCGCTGGCCGCCGTGATCGGCGAAGGCGCGGTGTCGCGCCCCGAGGTGGTGAAGAAGCTGTGGGATTACATCAAGGCCAACGGCCTGCAGGACGCGGCCGACAAACGCCGTGTGAATGCCGACGCCAAGCTCGCGCTGGTGTTCGGCAAGCCGCAGGTCACCATGTTCGAGATCGCTGGCATCGTGGGCCAGCACCTGAGTTGAATTTCAAAAGGTTTTTCACATGAGTCTGAAACTGTTCTTCGCTCCCGGCGCCTGCTCCTTCGTGCCGCACGCCATGCTCGAACTCGCCGAAGTGGCCTTCGAGCCATCGATCGTGAAATTGCACAAGGGCGAGCAACGTTCGCCCGACTACCTGGCACTCAACCCGCGCGGCCAGGTGCCGGTGCTGGTGGACGGCGACGAGGTGGTCACCCAGATCGTGGCGATCCTGTTGTACCTCGACGAAAAACTGCCCATGGTCGGCATCCTGCCGCCGGCGGGCCTGGAGCGTGCGCGTGCCTTGCAGGTGCTGGCCTGGATGAACAACACGGTGCACCCCACGTTCACCCATGTGTTCATGCCGCACAAGTTCACCGACGACGAGGCGGCGCAAAAGGCGATTCGAGACTTCGGCGCGGCGCGCTACCGCGAGCTGCTGGGCGAAATCGAAGCCATTGCCGCCCAAGCCGCGCCCTGGATGGTGGGCGCTCGTCCCGGTGCGCTGGACGCATATGCGCTCACGCTGCTGCGCTGGGGCGGTTACGCCGGCATCAACCCGACCGACTTCCCCGCCACCTGGGATCTGGTTCAGCGCTTCGCCGAACTGCCCGGCGTGGCCCGTGCAATCGAGCGCGAGAAGCTGCAACTCAACGTGTACAAGCCGGCCTGAGCCGGCCACCCGGCACCGCGACTACTCCTGCACCACCTGCGGCTTGGTCGGTGTGAAACGCACCGACACCCGCAGACCGCGTCTGCCTCGCTCGGGGTGGGCGTCCTCCATGGACACCGTGGCGCCGTGTTGCTGCGCGATTTCCAGCACGATGGCCAGGCCCAGGCCCGAGCCGTCGACGTTGGTGCCCAGCGCACGGTAGAACGGCTGCATCACGAACTCGCGCTCGTTCTCCGGAATGCCCGGACCGTCGTCTTCCACTTGCAGGATCTGCACGCCGCTGAAGCGGTCCAGCAGCACGCGCACCGTGACCACACCGCCCTGCCCGGTGTAGTGGATCGCGTTGTCCACCAGATTGCGCACCATCTCCTGCAGCAGCGTCGGGTTGCCGTCCATCAGGCAGTCGTCGGGCGTGTCCTCCGGACCTTCGAATCCGAGATCGATACCAGCCTCCAGCGCCCTCGGCACCGAGTCCTGCACCACGTCGGGCACCAGGCGGGCGAGGTCGATGCGCGCGCTGGGCAGGGTGCGGCCGGTGGTCTCGGCGCGGGCCAGGGCCAGCAGCTGGTTCACCGTGTGCGTGGCGCGCGCGCTGGAGCGGGCGATGTGCTGCAGCGAGCCGCGAATCTCCACCGGATCGGTCTCGCGCTGCGCGAGTTCGGCCTGCATCCGCAGACCCGCCAATGGCGTCTTGAGCTGGTGCGCGGCGTCGGCCAGAAAACGTTTCTGCGTGGTGAGCGAGGCCTTGAGCCGCGTCAGCAGGTCGTTGATCGACGACACCAGCGGCGCGACCTCCTGCGGGATGAACGACTCCTCGATCGGGCTGAGGTCGTCCGGCTTGCGCGCCCGGATGCGCTGCTCCAGTTCGTTGAGCGGGCGGATGGCGCGCACCAGTGCCAGCCACACCAGCAGCACCGCCAGCGGCAGGATCACGAACTGCGGGACCATCACGCCCTTGATGATCTCGGTGGCCAGCGTCGAGCGTTTGCCCTTGGTCTCGGCCACCTGCATCAGCACCAGGCGCTGCGGATCGCTGCGCGCCAGCCAGGTGTAGGCCACCCGCACCTCGTCGCCGCGCACGGTGTCGTCGCGCAGCAGCACGCGCCCGGGCTCGGGCTCGGGCGCTTCGTTGTCGCGCGGTGGTGGAAAGTCGAGTTCGCCACTGATGAGGGCGCCACGCGGATCGAGCACCTGGTAGTAAACGAGATCGCTGTCGTCGGCGCGCAGCAGATCGCGCGCTTGCGCGTTGAGCTTGAAGGTGATCTGGTCGTTTTCGAGCACCACGAACTGGGTGAGGGCTTGCAGGTTGAATTCGAGGGCGCGATCGAACGGTTTGCTGGCGATGCCCTGCGCCACGAACCAGGTGAGTGCCAGCGACAACGGCCACAGCAGCAAGAGCGGCGTGAGCATCCAGTCCAGGATCTCGCCGAACAGGCTGCGTTGTTCGCGCTGAAACAGGCCGAATCCCTTCGGCGCCAGCCGGCCGTCCGCCGGGGGCAGCGGCTCGCTGAAAGTCCGACCGTCAGCTGGCGATTTTTTCAAGGCAGTAGCCCAGCCCGCGCACCGTGGCGATGCGGATCGGGCCTTTTTCGATCTTCTTGCGCAGGCGGTGGATGTAGACCTCGATGGCGTTGTTGCTCACCTCTTCGCCCCACTCGCACAGCCGCTCGACCAGCTGGTCCTTGCTGACCAGGCGCCCGGCGCGTTGCAGCAACACCTCCAGCAGGCCGAGTTCGCGCGCCGAGAGTTCGACCATCTTGCCGTCGATGGTGGCCACGCGGCCGGCCTGGTCGTATTCGAGGGGGCCGTGGCGGATGGTGTTGGTGCTGCCGCCCATGCCACGGCGCGCCAGTGCGCGCACGCGCGCCTCAAGCTCCTGCAACGAGAACGGCTTGGCCATGTAGTCGTCGGCCCCGTAGTCCAGGCCCTTTACGCGTTCCTCGATGCTGTCGGCGGCGGTGAGCACCAGCACCGGCATCGAGGAACCGCGCGAGCGCAACCGCTTGAGCACCTCCAGGCCATGCAGTCTGGGCAAGCCGAGGTCCAGAATCAACAGGTCGAACTCGTTGTTGGTCATCAGGGCGGCGTCGGCTTCGCTGCCGCTGGACACGTGGTCCACCGCGGCGCCCGCCGCGCGCAGGCTGCGCAACAGGCCGTCGGCCAGAACCTGGTCGTCTTCTGCAATCAGGATGCGCATGGGGGGAGTCTCCTGTGCTGATCGGGCAGCGTTGTTATGGTGCCGCGTCGCGGGTGCGCGTGACAGTCAAGGCAGGTGCATTTTAGGTCGCATACCCCACGCCGTAGCCTGTCCGGGCCGAGGGCTTTCACCGGGAGGGCACGGCCGCGCGCGCCCCCGGTGCTTCCGATCCATAGGCCTCCAGGCCCAGGGCCACCACCGTAGCCACCGCGTCGCCCACCTGCGAGCGGAACTCGGCCTCGGCCTGCGCCACCGCCGTGCGAAACGCGTCCAGCCACAAAAGGCCGGTGTCGGTGAAGACAATGCGCCGCGCCCGGGCATCGCGCGGGTCGGGCTCGCGCCGCACCAGGCCCCAGGCCTCGCACTGCGTCACCAGGTCGCCCATGGCCTGTTTGCTCATGCCGGCCTGGTGCGCCAGCTCGGTCAGGCGCGAGCCGTGCAAGCCGAGGTGACGCGTGATGTGGATGTGGGCCGCGCCCACCTGCGCACGCGCCGCGAGGTGAGAGAGTGCCAGCGGCACGTTGGCGTCGTGTGCCATCAGGCTGAGCACGCGCTCGTCGAAGCGCCGCAGCGCCAGGCCCATCAGCCGGCCGAGGTGGCCGCCGCGCCAGCGGTCGTCGGGTTCCATGGGCGTTTCAGGGAGGCTTTCCGTCATGCGCAAATAGTAAGGCAAACTGACAAAAAAATGAAGAATCGTGATTCAATCAGCTTGTAAACTGCTGTTCAAGCATCCAGCCTGTACACAACCACACAGGCCTTGCCAACCCTTCCAACCAGCCCAGGAGCCCCCATGGACGCAGCCGTCAAGCCCAACCCCCTCAACAGCGAAAAAGCCAAGGCCCTGCAGGTCGCGCTGGCCCAGATCGAGAAGCAATTCGGCAAGGGCACCATCATGCGGCTGGGCGAAGGCGAGGTGATCGAAGACATTCAGGTGGTGTCCACCGGATCGCTCGGCCTGGACATCGCGCTGGGCGTTGGCGGCCTGCCTCGCGGTCGTGTGGTCGAGATCTACGGCCCGGAATCCTCGGGCAAGACCACGCTCACGCTGCAGGTGATCGCCGAGATGCAGAAGCTCGGTGGCCAGTGCGCGTTTGTCGACGCCGAACACGCGCTGGACATCCAGTACGCACAGAAACTCGGCGTGAACCTGCAGGACCTGCTGATCAGCCAGCCCGACACCGGCGAACAAGCCCTCGAAATCGTGGACAGCCTGGTGCGCTCCGGCGCGGTCGACCTGATCGTGGTGGACTCGGTGGCCGCGCTCACGCCCAAGGCCGAACTCGAAGGCGAAATGGGCGATTCGCTGCCCGGCCTGCAGGCCCGCCTGATGAGCCAGGCGCTGCGCAAGCTCACCGCGCACATCAAGAAGACCAACTGCATGGTGATCTTCATCAACCAGATCCGCATGAAGATCGGCGTCATGTTCGGCAGCCCCGAAACCACCACCGGCGGCAATGCGCTCAAGTTCTACGCATCGGTCCGCCTGGACATCCGCCGCACCGGCACCATCAAGAAGGGCGAAGAGGCGATCGGCAACGAAACCAAGGTCAAGGTGGTCAAGAACAAAGTGGCGCCACCCTTCAAGACGGCCGAGTTCGACATCCTGTTCGGTGAAGGCATCAGCCGCGAGGGTGAGATCCTCGACCTCGGCGTGGTGCACCGGGTGGTGGAGAAGTCGGGCGCCTGGTACGCCTACAACGGCGAGAAGATCGGCCAGGGCCGCGACAATTCGCGCGAATTCCTGCGCGAGAACCCCGAACTGCGCGTCGAGATCGAGAACAAGGTTCGCACCGAACTGGGCGTGCCGCTGCTGCCGGTGGAAGAAGCACCGGCACCCGCCAAAGGCGGCAAGGCAGCAAAAGCCGCCAAGGCCGAAGCCGGCACTGCGCCGCTGGCCGAGTGAGGGTCGCGTTCACGGCTTGGGCCGTGAGCGTTTCACATGGGCTTTGACCAGATTTCCCTCAAGGGCCGGGCGCTGCGCCTGCTCTCGGGGCGGGAACACTCGCGCACCGAGTTGCAGCGCAAGCTCCGCGCGCATGAAACGGAGCCGGGCGAACTGGCCCGGGCGCTGGACGAACTGGAGGCCAAGGGCTTCATCAGCGAACAGCGCGTGATCGAGTCGGTGGTGCACCGGCGCTCGGCAAAGCTGGGCGCCTCGCGGGTGCGCCAGGAGCTGCAAGCCAAGGGCCTGGACCCGCAGGCCGTGGCCGAGGCGGTGGCCGCACTGCAGGGCTCCGAGGTGGCGCGTGCGCGCGAGGTGTGGCGCAAGAAGTTCGGCCAGCCGCCCGCGGACGCCGCCGAGCGGAGCAAACAGATGCGGTTTCTGGCTTCGCGCGGCTTTGGCGGTGAAGCGATCCGGCGCGTGGTGCAGGGCGCCGATGACGACAGCGGGCTTTAAAGGCCCAGCATCAGTTTCAGGTTTTGCACCGCCGCGCCACTGGCACCTTTGCCCAGGTTGTCCAGCCGCGCCACCACCACGGCGTGCTGCGCTGGCGCATTGCCAAACACGCGGATTTCCAGCCGGTTGGTGTCGTTGAGCGCCAGCGCATCGAGCTTGCCGCTCTCGGTCGCGGGCTCGGCGCTCACCCACTCACTGCCGGCGTAGTGCTTGGCGTACACCGCATGCAGGTCGGCAAGCGTCGGTTGCCCGGGCAAGGTGTCCAGGTGCAGCGGCAATTCCACCAGCATGCCTTGAGCGAAGTTGCCCACCGCCGGAATGAAGATGGGGCGGCGCGTGAGGCCGGTGTAGGCCATGATTTCCGGAATGTGCTTGTGCTGCAGGCCCAGCGCGTAAAGCTCGTAGGCCGGTGCATCGCCCTTCTCGTAAGCTTCGATCATGGTGCGACCGCCGCCCGAGTACCCGCTCACGGCCGGCAGGCAAACCGGGTGATCGGGCGGCAACACGCCGGCGTCGATCAAGGGACGCAGCAGGGCAATGGCGCCGCTGGCGTAGCAGCCAGGGTTGGCCACGCGCTCGGCTTGGACCACCGCGTTGCGCTGGTCTGCGGCGAGTTCGGGAAAGCCGAACACCCAGCCCGGCGCAGTGCGGTGCGCCGTGGAGGCATCGATGATCTTGGGCCGGTGTCCGACCATCGCATCGATCATCGCCACCGACTCGCGTGCCGCGTCGTCGTGCAGGCACAAGATCACCAGGTCGACCTGGGCCATCAATTCGCGTTTGGCGGTCGGATCTTTGCGGCGCTCCGGGGCAATGCTCACCACTTCGATGGCGGGCATGAGTTCAAGCCGCTCGCGAATTTGAAGTCCGGTGGTGCCGGCTTCGCCGTCGATGAAAACCTTGGCCATGGCCGGTCCGCCTTGTCAGTGAGGATTCAGTAGAGCGTCCAACAATCGGCGTGCAATGCGTGTTTGCGGCGCTCGATTTTGGTGCGATGCACCATGATACAGTCCTCGGTTGCTGATTTTCAGTGCCCGCTTTTCGACCCCCCGCCGCGGTCGGTCGACGATTCCTCTACCCATTCCTGAGAGAGCCCTCATGAAGATCCACGAATACCAAGGCAAGGAAGTCTTGCGCCAGTTTGGTGTGCCGGTGCCCCGCGGCATCCCGGCTTTCACGGTGCAGGAGGCGGTCGAAGCCGCCCAGAAACTGGGCGGTCCCGTGTGGGTCGTCAAGGCCCAGATCCACGCCGGTGGACGTGGCAAGGGCGGCGGCGTGAAAGTGGCCAAGACCATTGAAGACCTCAAGCGCATCGCGGGCGAGATTCTGGGCATGCAGCTCAAGACCCACCAGACCGGCCCAGAGGGCCAGAAGGTGCGTCGCCTCTACATCGAAGACGGCGCCGACATCAAGAATGAGTTGTATGTGTCACTTGTCACCGACCGCGCGACCCAGAAGGTGGCGCTGATCGCATCGAGCGAAGGTGGCATGGACATCGAGGAAGTGGCCCACTCCACGCCCGAGAAGATCATCACCGAGATGATCGATCCGCTGACCGGCATCACCGAAGCACAATCCCGCAAGGTCGCGGCCGCCATCGGCCTGACCGGCGCTTCCGTGGACCAGGCGGTGGACATCTTCGCCAAGATCTACAAGTGCTACATGGACACCGACGCGTCCCTGGTGGAGATCAACCCGCTGAACTGCGACTCCAAGGGCAACCTGATGGCCCTGGACGCCAAGTTCAACTTCGATCCCAACGCGCTGTTCCGCCACCCCGAGATCGTGGCCTACCGCGATCTGGACGAAGAAGATCCCGCCGAGATCGAAGCCAGCAAGTTCGATCTGGCCTACATCAGCCTGGACGGCAATATCGGTTGCCTGGTCAACGGTGCCGGTCTGGCCATGGCCACCATGGACACCATCAAGCTGTTCGGCGCCGAGCCGGCGAACTTCCTGGACGTGGGCGGCGGTGCCACCCCCGAGAAGGTCACGGAAGCCTTCAAGATCATGCTCAAGAACGACAAGGTCAAAGCGATCCTGGTCAACATCTTCGGCGGCATCATGAAGTGCGACACCATCGCCACCGGCGTGATCACCGCCTGCAAGGCGACCAACCTGAACGTGCCGCTGGTCGTTCGCATGAAGGGCACCAACGAAGAGCTGGGCAAGAAGATGCTGGCCGAGTCCGGTCTGCCGATCATCAGTGCCGACACCATGGCCGATGCCGCTCAAAAAGTGGTGGCCGCTGTCAAAGCCGCCTAACCCCGCACGGCCCCGCACGCGCTTCAAAGGAATCCACATGTCGATCTACATCAACAAAGACACCAAGGTCATCACCCAGGGCATCACGGGCAAGACCGGCCAGTTCCACACCGAAAAGTGCCAGGAATACGCGAACGGCAAAAACTGCTTCGTGGCCGGCGTGAACCCGAAGAAGGCCGGCGAGTCGATCTTCAACATCCCGATCTACGCCTCCGTCAAGGAAGCCGCATCACAAACCGGCGCCACCGTCTCGGTGATCTACGTGCCGCCCGCAGGCGCTGCCGCAGCGATCTGGGAAGCTGTTGAAGCCGACCTGGACCTGGCGATCTGCATCACCGAAGGCATCCCGGTCAAGGACATGCTCGAAGTGCGCAACCGCATGAAGGCCAAGGAAGCCGCCGGTGGCAAGCGCACCCTGCTGCTGGGCCCGAACTGCCCCGGCCTGATCACGCCCGACGAGATCAAGATCGGCATCATGCCCGGTCACATCCACCGCAAGGGCCGCATCGGTGTGGTCTCGCGCTCGGGCACGCTGACCTACGAAGCCGTGGCGCAGCTGACCGAAATCGGTCTGGGCCAGTCCAGCGCCGTGGGCATCGGTGGCGACCCCATCAACGGTCTGAAGCACATCGACGTGATGAAGGCCTTCAACGACGATCCCGACACCGACGCCGTCATCATGATCGGCGAGATCGGTGGCCCGGACGAAGCCGAAGCCGCGATGTGGTGCAAGGAAAACATGAAGAAGCCGATCGTGGGCTTCATTGCTGGCGTCACCGCGCCAGCAGGCAAGCGCATGGGCCACGCTGGTGCCCTGATTTCCGGCGGCGCCGACACGGCCGATGCCAAGCTGGAAATCATGGAAGCCTGCGGCTTCACGATCACGCGCAACCCGTCGGAAATGGCCAAGCTGCTGAAGTCGCGTCTGTAATCAAGGACGCGGGTCGTGAAAAGGGCAACGCTTGCGTTGCCTTTTTTTTCGCTCATGCGGTGTGTGCGGCTTCAAACGCACAGATGTGCTTGCTCTGGGGATGACCGCTGAAACAAAATGCAACACCTTGGGTTTCATGCCAACCGCAGACACCCGATGAGTCTTGTAGGGTTGCGCTTCCGTGCGTGCTCGACAGCCTGCATTGAAACCAACCCGGTCCTTCCCACCCGTGTCCACCAGCCAACGCCAGAGCCGGCCCAAGCGCAAACGCCCCCTGTGGCGTTCGGACGCCGCCATGGGCCTGGCCGTGCTCGCGGCGGTGTTTGCCCTGCACGCCGCCACCGATTTCTTCAGCGGGCTGGAGCGCCGCTTCTTTGATGTGGCCAGCACGAAAACGGCCAGGCAGCCCAGCGACCGCATCGCCATCATCGCCATCGATGACCAGAGCATCGCCAATATTGGCCGCTGGCCGTGGCCGCGGGAAGTGCATGCCCAACTGATCGATCAGCTCAGTGCCGCCCGCGCCAAGACCGTTGCCCACACCGCCTTCTTTTTCGAACCCCAGACCGACCGCGGACTGGTGCAACTGCGGGAATTGCGCGGCTTGCTGGAGGGGTCGCAAGCGGGTAGCGCACCACTGACCGATCTGGGCAATGAAGGGCGCCAGCGTTTGCTGGGCTTCATAGGAAAGGCCGAACAACAGCTCGACTCCGATGCTCGTCTGGTGGCCAGCATGGCGCGCGCGGGCAACGTCATCGTGCCGTCGGTGTTTGAGCTGGGTGAGCTCCAAGGCCGCGCCGATCAACCCCTGCCGGCGTTTGCGCAGCGCAGCGCCATTGTCGACAACTCGACCTTTGGCGTGCCCGCCCTGCACTCACAACAGCCGCTGCCCGCCATCGGTGAAGCTGCTCGGGCCGTGGGCCACCTCAACCAGTTGCCCGATGTCGACGGTTCGGTACGGCAGGAAGGTTTGCTGGTCCAGTTCGATGGCTTTGCCGTGCCCTCCATGGGTCTGGCCATTGCCGCCAACAGCCTGAACCTCACGGCCCAAGACCTGCAGCTGGTGCCTGGCGAGGGTGTCCAGTTGGGCCGCAGCCTGATCCCGACCGATGACTCGGCCCGTTTTCTGCCGCAGTTCTATCCCGATCACGATGGCAAGCCGGCGTTCGCAGTGGACTCGTTCTACGACGTGCTCTCAGGCCGCATCCCGGCCAGCAAATACACCGACAAGATCGTGATCATCGGCGCCACGGCCGCCGGTGTGGGCACCTTGTTCACCACGCCGGTATCGGCCGCCCTCTCGCCGGCCGCCATCCTGGCCCACATCACTTCCAGCATCCTCGCCGGTCACCACATCGCGCAGCCGGTCTGGGGCGGCCTCGCGGTGCTGGGCGCTTTGCTGCTGGTCGTGGTCTATGTCGTGTGGGTGTTGCCCCGGTTGTCGGCGGCAGCCGGAGCGGCTTGCACCGGCGTGCTGTTCATGGTCTTGCTGGGGGCCGAATACGGTTTGTTGTCGGCCGCAGCCACCTGGCTCCAACTGGTGTTTCCAGCGGCGCTCTTGCTCATCGGGCACCTGGCGCTCACCACGCGGCGTTTTCTCGTCACCGAGGCAGGCAAGGCCAAGTCCGACGAAGAGTCGGCCGAGACCAACCGCATGATGGGCCTGGCCCTGCAGGGGCAAGGTCAGCTGGACATGGCCTTCGACCGCATGCGCCGTGTGCCCTTCAGCGACGCGCTGATGGACAACCTCAAGCACCTTGCGCTCGATTTCGAGCGCAAACGTCAGTTCAACAAGGCCGAGGCTGTTTACGAACACATGGCGAAGCTGGACCGTTCCGACGCCGATGTGCAGCGGCGTTTGAAGCGGGCAAAGAACCTGTCGGAGACGGTGGTGCTCGGCGGCGGCTCCTCGCACCCGGGCGGCACCTTGCTGCTGGACAACGGGGGCGTGGAGAAACCCATGCTGGGCCGCTATCAGGTGGAGAAAGAACTGGGCAAGGGCGCCATGGGCGTGGTCTACCAGGGACGCGATCCCAAGATCGGCCGCACGGTGGCGATCAAGACGCTGGCGCTGAGTGCCGAGTTCGAAGGCTCCGAACTGGTCGATGTGCGTGAACGCTTCTTCCGGGAGGCCGAGACGGCAGGCCGGCTGCAACACCCCAACATCGTCACCATCTTTGATGCAGGCGAAGAGCACGACCTCGCTTACATCGCCATGGAGTTCCTGCCCGGTCGTGATCTGGTCGAGTTCACCCGCGCGGGCAATCTGCTGCCGGTGTCCACGGTGCTGAGCATCGGCGAACAGGTTGCCACCGCGTTGGACCATGCGCACCGCCAACAGGTGGTCCACCGCGACATCAAGCCCGCCAACGTGATGTTTGATTCGGCGACCCAGTCGGTCAAGGTGACCGACTTCGGCATTGCGCGCATCACGGGTTCGAGCAAGACCAAGACCGGCATGGTGCTGGGCACGCCCAGCTTCATGTCACCTGAGCAGCTCGCCGGCCTGCACGTGGACGGCCGCTCCGACCTGTATTCGCTGGGTGTGATGCTGTTTCAGCTGCTCACCGGTACGCTGCCGCTCAAAGGCGACTCGATGGCCGCGTTGATGTACCAGATTGCCAATCAGCCCGCACCCAGTGTGCGCAGCTTTCGGCCGGAACTGCCGCAAGCGCTGGCCGACGTGCTGGAGCGGACCCTGGCCAAGTCGCCGGCGGACCGTTTCCAGACCGGTGCCGAACTGGCTGCCATGTTGCGGCGCTGCATCCATCCTGGAGAAGATGTGGCGCTTCCCCGCACGAACATCAGCGAAGCCAGCGCCGACTCGTTTGAAGTGACTCAGGCCTTGCCGCGCGATGCAGATAACGCGATGGCTGCCACGCTTGTCACGCCGCGGCCCGATTCAGCGCGTGGTTCCTGAAAAGACAACATCGTTCTGCGGGTATAACTTGAACTCTATGAATTTTGAGTATTTTTGTCTGACCGATCCGGGTCTGGTTCGTGACAACAACGAAGACTCGGTGTCGATCGATGCCGAGAGCCAGATTGCGGTGCTGGCCGACGGCATGGGAGGCTACAACGCTGGCGAAGTCGCCAGCGCCATGGCCACCGCCTTCATCAAGACCGAGCTGGGACGCTGGATGGCCGAGGGCGGCAACGAGGCCAGCGTGCGCGAGTTGCGCCGCGCCATGGAAATCTGCATCGACAACGCCAACCGCTCTATCTTCAACGCGGCCAACTCCAATCCTCAATACGCCGGCATGGGAACCACCCTGGTCATGGGCGTGTTCCTGGGCACGCGCGCCATGATCGGCCACGTGGGTGATTCGCGCTGCTACCGCCTTCGCGAAGGCAGCTTCACTCAAATCACGCGCGACCACTCCCTGCTGCAAGAGCAGATTGATGCCGGACTGATCTCGCTCGAACAGGCGCAGTACGCGACCCACAAGAACCTCGTGACACGCGCACTGGGTGTGGAAGACACGGTGTTGCTCGAAGTCAACGAATACCGGGTGGAGGATGAAGATCTCTACCTCTTTTGTTCGGACGGACTCAGCGACATGATGAGCGACGAGCGCATCGCCGCGATACTGATCACCGCAGGTACGCTGGAAGAAAAGGCCCAGGCCCTGGTCGATGCCGCCAACGACTGCGGGGGGCGGGACAACATATCGGTGATACTGGCGTATGCTCGATCCAAGCCGGTGCGCAAGGGAATACTCTCGCGCATGCTGGGCAAGTAATTCAGATTTCGACCAACAAATCTACAGGTTCCAGAGGAGTCGGCCATGCCGAAAATGATCGTTTCTATCGACGGTGTCGTCATCAAGGAAGTGCAGCTCACGAAAGACCGCACCACTCTGGGCCGCCGTCCCTACAACGACATCGTCATCGACAACCTGGCCGTCAGCGGTGAGCACGCCGTGATGCAGATGTCCGGCATGGACGTTTTCCTCGAAGACCTCAACAGCACCAACGGCACCTACGTCAACGGCAAGGCCATCAAGAAGCAGCAGCTTCAAAGCGGGGACACGGTCGAGATCGGCAAGTACAAGATCAAGTTCGTGCACGAAGGTGCGAACGAGAGCCACGAGAAGACCATGGTGATCAGTGCCGGCTCCGTCGTTGCCCCGGAGCCCACTGTGGCCATGGTCGCGGCCAATGCAGCCATCAAGGTCATGTCGGGCACGGCGGCTGGTCGCGAGGTGCCTCTGGTGAAGGTGGTGACCACCATCGGGAAACCCGGCGTGGCCGTGGCCGCCATCACCCGCCGCCCCCATGGTTTTGTCGTTGCGATGGTCGAAGGCGTGCAAAAGCCCACGATCAATGGCAGCCCCATCGGCACCGACGCGGTGAACTTGCGCCACGGTGATCTGATCGAGCTGGCTGGCACCAAGATGCAGTTCGTCCAGCAGTAATCACCACCGCTCGCCTCGGTGATCAACGTCCGAGGCGCCGTGACCGTCACGGTCACAGGCAGGGCGCTCTCATCCTCATGCTGCAGGCCCTGAAACAGCGCGGTCTGCGCTATCTGATCACGCTGTTGCCCCTGGGGCTGGCCTTGCTGCACGCATTGGGCTTCATCCCCACCCGTGCGGTACACCAGTTGGACAACATGGTGTACGACGCCCGTTTGCGTGCCACCATGCCCGGCACACTCGATCCGCGGGTTGTTATCGTGGACATCGACCGTCCTAGCCTGGCTGCCTTGGGACCCTGGCCGTGGCCACGTGATCAATTGGCGCGTTTGGTGAACACCTTGTTTGAGCAACAAGGTGCTGCGGTGCTGGGATTTGATGTCGTGTTTCCCCAGCCCGACCCCCAAGCCGGAGGCGACACGCAATTGGCCAATGCGCTCAGGGACCGTCCGGTGGTGCTCGGTTATTTCTTCAGCAACGAACCCACCGCTCGCACCACTGGTGTGTTGCCCGCCCCTGTGCTGGGTACAAACGTGCTGCAGGGTCGCCCGGTGCGTATCACCCGCTGGGACTCGGTCGAATCGAACATTTCCGAACTCGCCCAGGCAGTGCCCCGGGCGGGGGCCTTCAATGCGTTGCCCGACAAGGACGGCATGGTTCGGTCTCTGCCGCTGCTCGCCGAATACCAAGGTCGTGCGTATGAGTCGCTCGCGCTGGCGGTTGTTCGTCGTGCGCTGGGCTCCCCGCCCGTGGAGCCTGGCTTTGCCTCGGGGCTCATGTTGACGCGTCGCTTCAGTGGCCTGGAGAGCCTTCGCCTCCAACACGACGGACATACCCTCGTCATTCCGGTTGACGAGCGCGTTGCGGCCTTGGTGCCTTATCGGGGGCGCGGTGGGCCTGAGGGTGGATCGTTCCGCTATGTCCCGGCCATCGAGGTCTTGTCCGGGCGCCTGCCAGCAGGGCAGCTCCAGGGCAGGATCGTGCTGCTGGGCACGACTGCGCCAGAGCTCAAGGACTTGCGCCTCACACCCGTTGGGGCCCATTACCCCGGTGTCGAAACCCATGCCAATCTGATCACGGGCATCCTGGATGGAAACCTGCCAGTCAAACCAGACTACGCACTGGGCTACGAGCTGGTGGTTCTGTGCGCGTCAGGGCTGTTGCTTGCATTCGCTTTGCCTCGCATGCGGTTGTGGTCGGGCGGGCTGCTTGGCGCGGCTGTGTTGGTGGGGGTGATCGGACTCAACAGCTGGCTGTACCTGCGTCAAGGCTTGGTGTTGCCGCTGGCTGGCACCGCGTTGATGGTGGTGCTCACGACCGCGTTCGGCCTGGCAAGTGCCCGCTTCTTCGGCCGACCCTTTGAAAGTCCTTCAGACTGGCCCGCGGGGCTGAGTCTGGCCACCTTGCGGGCCACCTACGGTGTGGACCAGATCGCAACCGAGCAAGACCGGCAACGCCAACCCGATGTGGTGTGGCAAGAGATCGATCGCCTGCGCCTCGCGACGGGCGGCGCACCCATTGTTGTTTACACCCCGCTCGGCCCGAACAGTGAGCTGCCTGCCGGTCTGCGGGATGAACTGCGCTTGTGGCAACAGGCCTTGCGGGCCTGGCGCGCGCAAGACTGGGACGCGTGTGATGTTCACCTGCTCAATCTCCAGCGCCAAAATGCCAAAAAAGTCCTTTACCGCCTGTACGCGGAGAGGGTAGCCTCCCGCAGGCAGTTGCCGCTGAATCCCGCCTGGGACGGCGCGACGTCCATCGAATCGATTCATGCCTTGCAACCCAGGACCGGCCCGGCCGGCGACACCATGCCAAACAGCCAATGAGGGTACGCGTGCTGGGGTGCTCCGGAGCCATCGCCCATGGTTGCCGCACCACCTCGTTTCTGCTCGACCACGATGTCCTGATCGACGCCGGCACCGGCGTGGGTGACCTCACCCTGGACGAGATGGCGCAGATCGACCATGTGCTGCTCACGCACTCGCACCTGGACCATGTCGCGTCGCTGCCGCTGATGCTCGATGCCGTGGCCGCCCGCCGGCTCTCGGCAGGCGCCCAGCCTTTGCAGGTGCACGCCTTGCCCGGCACCATCGCAGCCCTCAAAGCCCACATCTTCAACAACCTGATCTGGCCCGACTTCTCGGCCATCCCCAGTGCCGAACGCCCGCTCATGCGCTTTGTGCCCATTGCCGTCGGAGAGGTGTTGCAGGTGTGTGGCAAGGCGGTCGAAGTGCTGCCAGCGGTGCACACCGTGCCCGCTGTCGGCTTTGCCGCCGCGTCGCCCTCAGGCCATTGGGTGTTCAGCGGCGACACCGGCCGCAACCCCGCCTTCTGGCAACGCATCAATCAATTGCCCGTGGCGATGCTGGTGATCGAGACAGCCTTCAGCGATCGCGAAGAGGCCCTAGCCCAGCGCAGCCTGCACTTGGCGCCCGGCTTGCTGGCCGAAGAGCTGGAGCAAATCGACAGCAGCCAGCGCTACCCCGTCTACATCACCCACACCAAGCCCGCCGAAACCGGCCTGATCATGGACGAGATCCGCCGGTTCGACGATGCGCCGCAGAGTGTGGATGGCACCCGGCACGACATCCGCTGGCTCAGTGCGGGGCAGACGTTCGAACTCTGACGGAGGGTGACAAAAACGGTTCTTGGCAACCGGAGTGACAAAAAATGTCGGCTTTTAGCTGGCAGAGATGTCACAAACCGTCACTGGGAGACTGCAAAGCGTGAAAAAGGGCGCGAAATCCAGCCAGTTCCAGTTGGCACGCAATCTGCTGATAGTCATGCGTACCAAACCCAACCCCAAGGAGTTTTTTCTATGAAGCGTTCCATGCAAAAAGGTTTCACCTTGATCGAATTGATGATCGTGGTGGCCATCATCGGTATTCTGGCTGCTGTTGCTCTGCCGGCTTATCAGGACTACACCAAGCGCGCCAAGATGTCGGAAGTGATTCTGGCAGCTTCCGCTTGCCGCACGAGCATCACGGAATCTGTGCAGACTTCTGCCAGCGCTGCCTCTTTCCCTACCGCTGGAAACTGGGGTTGTGAGTCGTCTATTGCTACTTCCACTTATGTTTCCCAGATTGCAACTAATGATGATGGTGCAATCCAGGTGACTTCGCAGAACATCGGTCCCGGCGCTAACGGTACGGTACGTCTCGTCCCGACAATCGTCAACCAGGGCGTGCAAGCATGGCTGTGCGGTCCTGGTGCATCTCCTGGCGGTGTGGACGCAAAGTTTTTGCCTGGTTCATGCCGCAGCGTGGATGCGCTTGTAACCAACGCTACTGGCTTCATTGCAACTTCTTCGCAATAAGCGATGAGAGATAGTCTAGGTTGTTCGGCTTTGAGCCAACCCTACCGACATCAGAAAGGCGCCCCGTTGGGGCGTTTTTCTTTGGTGGGTACAGCTCCGACGATAGTAGTCTCGCTTTTCTTTCTTGGGTGGATGACGACCAACCATTTCACCCCGTGGGTAAGCTGGCATGCCGAGTTGCCTTTTTTCTTTGCAATGTTGTTCGCTGCTTGGGTGGCCGTTGTGCGGTTGGTAAGACATGGTCGCACCGCAAGAGTGATGGTTCCTGCGCCCGCTTTGCCACTCCTGTTCCTTTTGGGAGTGACCCTGCTTCAGCTCTTATCAGGAAAGTTAATATTTTTGGGTGAGGCACTTACTACTTCTATTTACCTGATTCTGAGCATTATCTGCTTGGCAATAGGATTTGGATTGACCACAAGCGACTGTGGGGATGTGGTCGAACAGAGAGAGCGGCTTTCACCTATCGCAGCATTATCACTTGCTCTGCTTGCTGGCGGTATTGCCTCAACCATAGTGGCTTTGGTGCAAGTTCTTGAGGTGTGGGAAACATCATCTTGGATACTACGTATGCCCAATGTGCGCCGCCCGGGAGGTAATCTGGGGCAGCCTAATCACTTGGCTACATTGCTTCTGATGGCAATCGCCAGTCTCGTGTACCTTCACTCCTCAAGGCGCTTGGGGAATGGTGTGATGAGTCTTGTTCTGGCTCTGCTGTGTATTGGTCTGGCAATCACAGAGTCTCGAACAGGTGCTCTGGGCCTCTTGGCTCTGCTGGTTTGGTGGTGGTGGAAACAGCCGTTTATTACACCTCAGGTATCCCGATTTTGGGCGATTGGCATTGCCGCGATGTATTTGGCGATGTTTAAAGGTTGGCCCACACTGTTAACTACCATTCAAGTTCTGCCGAGCGGTACCCTCCGGGCTCGATTAGACGCCAGTGGGGGTGAGGCACGAATGGACGTGTGGCCTCAATTGGTTGATGCGATTATGCAGAAACCATGGATGGGTTGGGGTGTTCGGCAAACTGCTGAGGCGCACAATTCTGTGGCGCATACATATAATTTTAGTCTACCCTTTAGCTACAGTCACAATCTTGTCATCGACTTGGGTCTCTGGATTGGATTGCCCGTAACAGGGGTGCTATTCGTGATGACATTCATTTGGCTCTGGCGACGCGTGCGGGTTACAAAGACTCTAACGCCATGGTATGGAATGGCAATTGCCCTGCCATTGGGTGTGCATTCAATGTTTGAGTTTCCATTCGCATACGCATATTTCCTAGTACCTGCTATGTTGGGTCTGGGCGCAATGGAAGGAGCTCTTCAAAGGCCGCCAACAGTGTCCTTACGAACTTTGCCCGCTGTTGGCGTACTGCTCGTAACGTCGATGTTGACTTTATGGTCCGTAGTTGAGTATATTCAGCTTGAAGAAGATTTTCGCGTCGCACGGTTTGAATTGCTGCGCATTGGCGAAACAAATGTGGACGTTGAGCAACCGAGGAACATGATGCTCACTCAACTTGAGGCGCTCACTGATGCCACACGCGTTGTGATTAAACCAGGCTTATCCGCAGAACAACAGGATTTGCTCAAACGGGTCGCGCTCCACTATCCTTGGTCCAGCACTCAATATCGTTACGCTATGTCGCTGGCACTCAACGATCATCCCGCCGAAGCAGCACGACAATTACAAGTGATTCGTGCACAACACGGCGATAGAATCTATCGCAAATTGCGTTTACAAATTGAAGACCGGCTGATTGAGGTGAATGCCTCAGGTGCTAATTTGAGTCTTCCCTGACAATTCTCCGTTTCATTCTCTGCTCTGTGCAGATTTGTTCAAATTACACTGCTTGGGAGATCTGATTGCTCGGACAGAATAGTTGGAGGCGACGTTTCCGTTGTGCTGGGACCCACTTGCTGCTAAGTGGGGCGGTCGTGGGTGTGATTGCCCTTTGGATGTTCTTTGTCTGGTACCCTGAGCCATTCCGATCACTGTCAGGTGGTTTGCATCTGTTTGCGATCTTGGTGATGGTGGATTTGATGCTTGGGCCTTTTGCCACGTTGGTCGTTTCCAGTCCCGGCAAGTCGGCCCGGGAATGGAGAGTGGACATGGCCTTGATCGTGCTGATGCAGCTGGCGGCCCTGGGTTATGGCTGCTGGACCGTTTACCAAGCACGCCCCGTCTACATGGCTTTTGAGATCGACCGCTTCCGCACCGTTCATGCCATCGATGTTCCTGCGGAGCTGTTGTCTTTGGCTCCGGCGGAGTTTCAGTCACTTCCTGTCTTGGGCCCGGCTTTGATTGCTGTGCGTCCATTCAAAGACGAAAAAGAACGTATTGATGCCACATTGGCGGCCATGCAAGGCGTTCACTTGGGAGCTCGCCCAGATTTGTGGACTCCATATGAAACCGAAATCTCAAAAATCCTCGCAGATGCCAAATCTATCGATGAATTGCTGACGAGGAAGCCTATTCAGGCGGCATTGATCCAGTCTGCGATTCTTAGCTCAGGCGTATCTCCAAATGAGGTCGCGTATCTGCCTGTCGCAGGGCGTGAAGTTTTTTGGACAGTCCTGATCCAAAAAACCAGTGGCAAGCCTTTGGTTTACCTGCCCATAGACCCTTACTGACTAGCCTTAAGTGCTTTCGAGGAGGCAGTAGGCATGTATGTATGTGGTTTTGAGGGCTATCAGTGGTTGGATCAGGCGGACACAAACCGCCCACTCTTCCCCCCACTCTTCTCCATCAACCGCACCCCTCCAATCACCATCCCCCGATCCACCGCCTTGCACATGTCGTAAATGGTGAGCAGTGCCACCGACACCGCTGACAGGGCTTCCATTTCCACGCCGGTCTGGCCGGTGCATTCGGCGGTGGCGCGGCACAGCACGCTGTGGGTTTCGGTTTCGACCTCGAATTCGACTGCCACACGGGTCAGGGCGATCGGGTGGCACAAGGGGATGAGGTCGCTGGTTTTCTTGGCGGCTTGAATGCCTGCGATGCGGGCGATACCGAGCACATCGCCTTTTTTTGCGTTGCCGGCCTGAATCAGGGCCAGCGTCTCGGGCAGCATGGTGATGCGGCCTTCGGTCACCGCCACGCGGCGGGTGTTGGCTTTGTCGCCCACGTCGACCATGTGGGCCTGGCCCTGGGCGTCAAAGTGGGTGAGTGAGCCGGAAGTGGGCTGGTTTGTAACTGACATGGTGTGTGTTTTGCACGGGCTTGACTGAACCGGAGCGGCTTGGCGGCATCATACGGCGATGCGTTTCACTCTCTCTGCTTCGCGGCCGGCGACTCTGGTTTCTGCGCGCCGGCTTGGGCCTTGGGCCGTTGGCGTGCTCATCCTGGGATCGGCCACATTGCTGCCGACGACCTTGTCCAGTGCACAGGTCATTTCTGAGCCGCCCAATGCCTCCGCGTTGCCGGGCTTGGGTGGTGCCGAGGGCATGTCGATTTCTGCGGAGCGTCGGCTGGGAGATCGCATTGCGCGGTCGATCTACCAGGATCCGGATTATTTGGACGATCCCTTGCTGGTGGACTATTTGCAGGCGCTGTGGCAGCCGCTTTTGGGCTCGGCGCGCGCGCGCGGCGACGTACCGCCAGAGCTGGCCGAGCGCATGGCCTGGGAGCTGATGATTTCCCGGGAACGCACAGTCAATGCGTTTGCCTTGCCGGGCGGTTATCTGGGTGTGAATCTGGGTCTGCTGGCGGTCACGGAGCGGCCGGAAGAGGTGGCTTCCGTGTTGGCGCACGAGCTCAGCCACGTGTCGCAGCGGCACATCGCGCGCCTGATGTCGCGAGAGGAGCGCATGGCGCCCTGGATGATGGGCGCGATGATCCTGGGCGCATTGGCGGCCGGGTCCAACGCGCAGGTGGCGAGTGCTGCCATCGCAGGCAGCACCGCGGTGGCGGCGCAGTCGCAGCTGAACTTTTCGCGTGACATGGAGCGTGAGGCCGACCGGGTGGGTTTCGGGGTCCTCTCGGGTGCCGGCTTCGACGGTCAGGGTTTTGTGACCATGTTCGACAAGTTGCAGCAGGCCGCGCGCCTGAACGACGACGGCTCCTTTCCTTATCTGCGCAGCCACCCGCTGAGTGGCGAGCGCATCGCCGACATGCGGGCACGCCTGCCGCAAGGGCCTGTCGCGACAGCGCCGGCCGTCAGCCCTGCGACCACCTTGAATCCCCCGGGTGTCGGGACTGGTCTCAAACTGGATCTGCCTGGACTCAAGCCCGGCGGTACCAGTCAGCTGTCGGTGGCCAGCCGACCCGGACCGAGCGTGGCGGTACATGCCTTGATGTCGTCACGGGCACGGGTGCTGGCCGAAAACGGACCTGATCGCATGCGCGGTTGGCTGCAAATTGGGCAGGGTTCCAATGCAACGTCCGGCGAGCGCTACGCCGCCGCCTTGGCAGCCTTGCGTCTGGGTCAGCGAGACCGTGCTCTGGAGCTGGCGCAAAAGCTGCGCGATACAGTGGCAGCCGACGCCCGCTTTGCGGCCGACGCCTTGATGCTGGAGTTGTTGCTGTCGCCCGCCGCCTCGCCCGCCACACCGGCGCAGGCCACCTTGCTTGCCGAGTTGCGAGACCGGTCTCTGGGCAGCGCCTCGCGCGCCGGTGTCATGCTGGGCGCGCAGGCCGCGATTGCCTCGGGCGAACCGCAGCGGGCGGTGAGTCGCTTGCAAAGCTGGGTGGTACTGCAGCCGCGCGACGCGCTGGCCTGGCAGACTTTGGCGCGGGCCTACCAGGTCCAGGGACAGTCGTTGCGTGCGGTGCGTGCCGAGGCGGAAGCCCGTGCAGCCCAGCTCGACTACGCAGGCGCCGCCGACCGTTTTCGCGCGGCGCAATCTCTGCCGGTGGCCCAGCGCAATGCCGATTCAATGGAACTGGCGATCGTGGACAGCCGCAGGCGCGAGGTGGAAGCCCTGCTGCGCGAAACCGTGCGCGAGGAAGAAGCCAGCAAGCGCTGAGAGCAGCGTAGGGGTTAAAACACCGATTTGACAGCCGCGTCCACCACGAGCATGAGCGCCGAGTAGATCAGCGAACCCAGCATGGCGGCCCAGAAGCCGTTGACGCCAAAGCCGCTCATGAGGCTGGCTGCTGCCCAGAACAGCAGGGCATTGATCACGAACAGGAACAGGCCCAGGGTGATCACGGTCACGGGCAGCGTGAGGATCACGAGCAGCGGGCGCAACACCACGTTGAACAGGCCGATCACCGCCGCGGCAATGAGCGCGGCGGTGAAGCTCTGGATCTGCACGCCGGGGTACAGATAAGCCACCAGGAGCAGGGCGCAGGCTGCGAGCAGCCACTTGGCAATGAGTTTCATACGCTCAGCATAGCAGCGCCAATGACGGCGCTGCGAGGCTCAATGAGCCTCTGCGGACTGGGTCTGACGGGATGCCACAAACTTCCCGATGGCCAGCACCAGCAGTGCACCGCCGACCGAAGCACCGTACTTCACCATGTCGTTCTGCGGAAGCTTGAGCATCCACTGCCACTTGTCCGGGTTGGCCAGCACAGGGTCGGAGACCAGCATGCCGCCGGCGATCCAGCCCAGCAGCATGCCGCCAGCCGTGATGATCAATGGGAAGCGTGCCATGAGCTTGATGACCAGCTGGCTGCCCCAGACGATGATCGGGATGGAGATCAGCAGGCCCAGCACCACCAGCAGCAGCGAATGCTCGCCAGCGTTCTGGGCAGCACCGGCAATGGCGATCACGTTGTCCACGCTCATCACCAGGTCGGCCACGATGATGGTCTTGATGGCGGCCAGCAGCTTGTCGCTGGTGGCCACGTCACCATGGCCATCCTCGTCGGGGGCAATCAGCTTGATGCCGATCCACACCAGCAGCAGCGCGCCAATGAACTTGAGCCATGGCAGGGCCAGCAGTGTCATCGCGAAGAAGATCAGGATGACCCGCAGGATGATGGCGCCGGCGGTGCCCCAGATGATGCCCTTGGTGCGCTGAGCGGGCGGCAGCTTGCGGCAGGCGAGCGCGATCACGACCGCGTTGTCGCCGCCCAGCAGGATGTCGATCATGATGATCTGCCCGAGGGCGATCCAGAACGCAGGCGAAGTCAGGAAATCCATAAATTCCTCGTTGTCGTTTGTTCAAAAAAGCAAGGCGTGAAACATCTCGTGGGTGATCGGCACCTGTGTTTCTCGCCTGCGGGCGCTGCTGCGCTTGCGAAGGGGGAGGACAGTGCCTTGATCGACCCGCAGGGAGCCCATCAAAGGTCTTGCTCGACCGGGTGACTGGTCACCAGGCCCGGGTTGCCGGAAGCTGGGGGCTTCGTACTGACGACAAACCGAATGTCCAGCGGGTCGGGGCATGGGCCCTTGGACGCTGAAGCGGAGAGCTACTCCCCTTCGAAGGCCGCGATTGTACCGGCCTGTGCCTGATGGCCGCGATACGCACTTACCACAGCGCAGGATGTGCGATCAACCTGTGCTGCGCAGCCGATCTGGCTATGATCGGCCTCCCCCCAGAGACCCACCCATGGCCGGCATCCACATCACCGACATCGAAGCCGCGATCAATCACTGGCGTGAGCGCTCACCCTCGCCTGACGGCGTTGCTTTGCCGAAGCCCACGCGAGCGCTGGCGGAGGTCTATGCCTTGATGGTGTTCTTCCACGAATCCGAAGCCGACGAAGCGACCTTGCCAGCCGCAGCGCGTGAGGCCTGGATGGCTTGGTACGACACCACGCCGGACACCCCCTGCATCGCCATCTGCTCCACCAGCCAGGGTGACGAGGTGTGCAAGGGCTGTGGCCGCACCTTCGACGAGGTGCAGCGCTGGACGGAGATGTCGCCCGGCGAGAAGCGCGTCAGCTGGCGGCGCATCACCATCGAGGATGACGCCTGGCGCTTCAACCGTTATGCGGAGCGGGCCCGCTGACGAATCGCGTTCAGGCGCGTCGGGCGAGCTCCGCAGCCTTGCCGGTGTAGCTGCCCGGCGTCATCGCCAGCAGCCGTTCTTTTTCTGACTCGGGAATCTCCAGGCTGCGGATCAAGCCGTGCAGGGCCTCGGCTGTCACCGCCTTGCCGCGTGTGACTTCCTTGAGCTTTTCGTAGGCGCCTGACACACCGTAGCGGCGCATCACGGTCTGAATGGGCTCGGCCAGCACTTCCCAGGCATGGTCGAGGTCGTCGGCCAGCGCTTCTTCGTTGATCTCCAGTTTCCCCAGGCCCACGCCCATCGAGTGGTAGGCCAGCACGGCGTAACCCAAGGCCACGCCCATGTTGCGCAGCACGGTGGAGTCGGTCAGGTCGCGCTGCCAGCGGCTGATGGGCAGCTTCTCGCTGAGGTGGCGCAAGAGCGCATTGGCCAGACCCAGGTTGCCTTCGGCGTTCTCGAAGTCGATCGGGTTGACCTTGTGCGGCATGGTCGACGAGCCGATCTCGCCGGCTTTGAGGCGCTGCTTGAAATAGCCCAGGCTTACGTAGCCCCAGATGTCGCGCGAGAGGTCGATCAGGATGGTGTTGGTGCGGGCGATCGCGTCAAACAGCTCGGCCATGTAGTCGTGTGGCTCGATCTGGATGCTGTAGGGCTGGAAGGTCAGGCCCAGGCCGAGTGGCTCGGGCTGCTCGATCACGTTGCGGCTGAAGGCTTCCCAGTCGAACTCGGGCCAGGCGCTCAGGTGTGCGTTGTAGTTGCCCACCGCACCGTTCATCTTGCCCAGCAACTTGACGCTGGCGATCTTCTCGCGCGCGGCGGCCAGACGCACCACCACGTTGGCGATTTCCTTGCCCACCGTGGTGGGGCTGGCGGTCTGGCCGTGGGTGCGGCTGAGCATGGGCACGGCGGCGAAGGCGTGGGCCATTTCGCGCAGCTTGGTGATCACCGCATCCAGCGAAGGCAGTAGCACGGCGTCGCGTCCGCCCTTGAGTTGCAGCGCGTGGCTGGTGTTGTTGATGTCTTCGCTGGTGCAGGCGAAATGCACGAACTCGGCGGCCTTCTCCAGCTCGGGCCGAGCCTCGAACTTGGACTTGATCCAGTACTCCACCGCCTTAACGTCGTGGTTGGTGACCTTCTCGATGTCCTTGATGGCCTGGCCGTCGGCCTCGCTGAAGTTTTTCACCAGGCCCATGAGGTAGGTGCGCGCGCCGGGCGACAGCGGCTTGAATTCGGCCAGTCCGGCGTCGGACAGCGCGATGAACCAGGCAATTTCCACCTGCACGCGGCGGTGCATGTAGCCCAGTTCGCTCATGAACGGACGCAACTGGCCCAGGCGGCCGGCGTAGCGGCCGTCCAGCGGCGACAGGGCGGAAATGGGGGACAGGGCCGCCGAGGAGGAGGCTGCGGAGGGGGTGGAGGCGGAGGGAGAGGGGGTGGTCGGGCGCATCCGGCGATTGTAGGAGGCGAGGGCTTGCGATGGACCCTGTCAGGCGGAGCAAGGGCGGGGCTGGCTAAAATCATCTTTCCACGGGCAACCGTCTTCACCATCCAGTCCTCCATGAAACTCATCGGCGCCATCACCAGCCCTTACGTGCGCAAAGTGCGCGTCGTCATGGCCGAGAAAAAGCTGGACTACCACTTCATTCAGGAAGACGTGTGGTCGGCAGACACGCAGATCACCACCTCCAACCCATTGGGCAAGGTGCCCTGCCTGGTCATGGAGGGGGGTGAGGCGGTGTTCGACTCGCGTGTGATCGTCGAATACCTCGACACGCTTTCCCCCGTGGGCAAACTGATTCCGTCGCAGGGCCGCGAACGTGCCGAGGTGAAAACCTGGGAGGCGTTGGCCGACGGTTTGATCGATGCCGCCATCCTCGCTCGCCTGGAATCCACCTGGGCCGGACGCACCGACCAGCAGCGTTGCACCGCCTGGATTGACCGCCAGCTCGGCAAGATCGAAGCCAGCTTGAAAAGCATGAGCCAGGGCCTGGGCGAGAAGCCGTTCTGCTCGGGCATCCACTTCAGCCTGTCCGACGTGGCCGTGGGCTGCGCGCTGGGCTACCTGGACTTCCGCTTCCCCGTGATCGACTGGCGCACGCCGTACCCGAACCTGGCGCGTCTGGGCGAGAAGCTCAATCAGCGCCCGAGCTTCATCGATACGAAACCGGACTGATCACGCTGGTCCGTTCGGGCCTAGCCCGTCGAAGCCTTGTCAACCACCTGCGCGCGAACCCTTTGACAAGCGCAGGGTGAACGGGGTCATGTGTTGGCTCGTTGCTTGAGCCAACGCATCAAACGGCCCACCACGGGCAGTTTTTCGTAGAGCTCTTCCGCCGCGTCCCAGTAGTCGCGGTGGTCTTTGATCAAGCCGTCGTCCGTCAACACGAGGTGCGAACCACCGCGCACCACCTGCTCGGTGGAGGTGTCGAAGCGCTTGAAGCGGAAGCGGAACTCCCACACCAGGAAACACTGCGCGCCGTCCACGATGCGGCTGCTCACCACGAAGCGCGGCCCGTGCAGGCTCTCGAACATGTGGCCGAAGATGCGCTCGATGGCCGGGATGCCGCGCACCTCGTTGAACGGGTCCTTGAAGCGCGCATCCGCTGTGTAGAACTCACCGATGCGGTGCACCGACTGGGACGAGATCGACTCGAAGTACTCGCAGATGCGGTCCACCGCAGCGCGCGCCGAGGTGCTCACAGGCCAGTGGCCCGCCGCACGGCAGGGAAGTAGACGCGGTAGGGCAGCAGGCGCATGAACTTCATCCAGCGCGTGAAGCGCTTGGGGTAATGCACCTCAAACACGCCCCGGCCCCAGTCCTCGATCATGGCCTGCGCAGCCTGCGGCGGCGTGATCAGCGCGGGCATGGTGAAGTCGTTCTGCGCGGTCAGCGGCGTCTGCACGAAGCCGGGGTGCACCACGCTCACGCCCACGCCCAGTGGCTCCAGGTCCAGGTAAAGGTTTTCGGCCAGGTTGGTGAGTGCGGCCTTGGTCGGGCCGTAGGCCAGGCTCTTGGGCAGGCCGCGAAAGCCCGCCACGCTGCTGATGAGGCTGATGTGGCCCCGACCGCGCGCGCTCATGGCCGGCACCACCGCGTCGAGCACGCGCAGAGCGCCCAGGTAGTTGATGTCCAGATGCCGTTTCAGGTCGGCCATGTCCATCTCGGTGGCGCGCATCTCGCGGTAGTGGCCGGCGCAGTACACCACGAGATCGAGCGGCCCCTGCGCCAGGATCTCTTGCGCGGTGGACGTGACGGCGGCGGCGTCGGTCACGTCCAGTGGCCAGGCCTGAGGGCTCAGACCGTGCTGCGGCGGGTGGTTGAGCACAAAGCGCTGGAGTGCGTCATGGCTGCGCGCTGACACCAGCACCTGCGCGCCGCGCGCGTGCAAGGCCGACGCCGTGGCCTCGCCGATGCCGCTGGAGGCGCCCACCAACCACACGCGCAGGCCGCGCCAGTCGGTGATGGGTGGGTTCATGGGCTTGAACAGCGAGAAGCCGCGCGGGGCCGCGGCCACGGCGGTTGCATGGGCGGGTGATTCGACGAATGCGCGTGGCGTGCTCATTGGTCAACCTTTGTGCTGCGCACTGCGGTGCGAGCTGGCTTGGGGCGGCCCGGCGCTGAGCTCATGGTGCGCGCCTCACGAACGACAGCGTGACCTCACCCAGGCGCACGCCGAACTTGCTCATCTCGGCCTTGTTGAGCATCACGCGCGAATCCATCAGGTACATCCAGTCGTCGAACTGCACTTCATAGGTCTTTCCGTCCACCGGCAAGAGCAAGGTGTAGCCCCAGCGGAAGGCGTTGCCTTTCTGTTCGCCGCGCGCTTCACCCACCACGTCGTCGGCACGGCCACTGAACTGGCCGTTACCCATGTGCTTCATGCGCCAGACGCGTTTGCCGGTGGTGCCGTCGCTGTAGCTGAAGGTTTCGTCCAGCACGCCGTCGTCGCCGTTCCAGGTGCAGACCATCACCACGGTGAAGCGTTTGACCACAGCCCCCGAGCGGTCGGTGAAAACGCCGTAGGCATCCAGCGTGCCGTTGAAATAGGTGCGCAGGTCGAGCAGCGGCTTTTCACTGGCGTACTGGCCGACCTGTGGGCCAGCGCAGCCCGCGAGGGCAGCGGCGGAAGTGATGCCGGCGGCGAGCAACAGTCGTCTTTGCATGGGGTGGTCTCAGGAGGGAAAGGAGGTCTGGGGCACGGGGCCAGAGCGTTCGGGGCGGATCACGAGCGCGTAGAGCGCACCGCCGGCCAGCAGCTTGAGCGCGCAGGGCAGCAGGCAGTAGGCGATGGTCAAGGTCTGCAGCGCGGCCGGATCGCGCGCACCGGGCTCGTAACCGAACCAGGCCAGCAGCGGCAGGGCCAGGCCCGCGGCCAGGGCCAGGTTGAGCTTGGTGGCGAAGTTCCACCAGCCGAAGTAGGCGCCCTCGCGCTGGCCGCGTTCGCCCAGCTGGCCAATCAGGCCCGCGAGCATGGCGCCGGGCAGGGTGAGGTCGGTGCCCAGGGCCATGCCCGAGAGCGCACACACGACGAGGAAGGGCAGCACGTCGCCCGCGCCCAGCGTGGCGGCCCAGATGAACACCGCCACCGCCAGCGCCATGCCCGCCAGCCAGGTGCGCGCCAGCCCGAGGCGGCCCACCAGCCGCACCCACAGCGGGATCGACAGCGCCGCGCACAGAAAGTAGGTGGCGAGGAATGCGGGTTCCACCGAAGGCGAGGCCTGCAGCCGGTCCTGAACGAAGAAGAGCACCAGCGTGGCGGGCACGGCGCTGGCGGTGCCGTTGATGACGAACACAGCGAGCAAGCGCAGGAACGCGGGTTGGCGCAGGGGCGACGGGCCCAGGCGCAGGGCTGGCCCTGCTGCTTTCAGCGCAATGGGTGTGGCCGACCGGCTCCAGACCCACCAGCCCAGCGTGAGCAGCACGGCGAAGGTGGACACGGTGGCACCCAGGCCCAGCGTGGTCGGCAGCACGGCAGCGATCAACACGCCCAGCAACGAGAGGCCTTCGCGCCACGCCACCACGCGGCTGCGCTGCGCTTCGTTGCCGCCCAGGCGCGCGCCCCACGACTGGTGCGCCACCGCCACCACGCTGTACGCGGTGTAGGTGATGGCCATGAGCAGCCCTGCCCAGGCC
Source organism: Hydrogenophaga sp. PBL-H3 (assembly GCF_010104355.1). Taxonomy (NCBI): domain Bacteria; kingdom Pseudomonadati; phylum Pseudomonadota; class Betaproteobacteria; order Burkholderiales; family Comamonadaceae; genus Hydrogenophaga; species Hydrogenophaga sp. PBL-H3. The sequence continues at coordinate 4,311,753 of NZ_CP044972.1, read as the reverse complement.
AACAGCACGGTGGTGCCGGCGGCGATCACGGCGCCGGGTGGAAACAGCAGACCCCACAGGCCAAACGCGAGCACCACGGCCGCCACGGCCGAGGCGCCGAGCACGGCCGCGATGGAGCGCGCAAAGAGGCGGTCGCACCAGCGGCCGATGATCGGGTCGAGCACCGCGTCCACCAGCCGGGCGGCCAGCAGCACCAGGCCCAGCAAGGCCAGCGGCGCGCCGAATTCGCGCGCGTAGTGGTTGGGCAGGATGACGTACAGCGGCAGTGCCACGAAAGCCAGTGGCAGGCCGAGCAGGCCATAGCCCAGGCCGTGTCGCCAGGCGCCCGCGCCCATGAAGCGCGCGGCCGGTTCCTGTGCAGGGGCCGCCGCAAGGCTCATCGCGTTGTTCCGGCAATGCCCTGGATCAGCGTCTCGCGCATGCGCGGCTGCGAGGTCTTGGTTGAAAGCCAGATGCCGAAGAAGAGGCGCGAGAAGGCGTCGTCCGCTACCTCGCCGAGCAGTTTGCCGTTCAGATAAAAACGCGCACCGCTGCCGGGCACGTGCACACCGGTGATGCGGTCGCCGCGCTTCACGTCGGGGAAAAGCTTGCTCATGGCCTGCGTCCAGCGCGTGGCCTGGGCCGGCTCGATGGCGGCCAGGCCTTTCATTTCGTCGATCGAGCGTTCGGCGATGTCGGCGCCCTTGAAGTCGCGCAGGTAGGCCAGCTCCAGGCCGAAGCGCTGGCTCTCGAACTGGCGCGCGTCGAAACCCGGCAGCGCCCAGAGGCTGGCGTCGTACACGTCGAAGCCCCAGTAACGCAGGCGTGCCTTGCCCACCGGGGTCTTGTCTTGCAAGGCCGCACTCAGTGTCGGTTCGGGCGCTGTCGCCTGCGCGTTTGCCGGCAGCAGGTTCATGCAGCCGACCGCCAGCACGAGGGCAGCAGAGACGGTGTGCAAGACAGGGCGGTTCACGGCATCACCCTCAGGCGGGTTTGCGCAAGGTGTACTGGACCACGTCGGTGTTGCCCTGCTCGAACGCAGCTTCACAGTACGCCAGGTAGAACTCCCAGATGCGCAGGAAGCGCTGGTCGAAGCCGAGCTGCAACACGCGCTCCTGCTCGTGCAGGAAGCGTTCGCGCCAGAGGGCCAGTGTGCGCGCGTAGTCCAGGCCGAAGGCGAATTCGTCCACCACCTCCAGGCCTGCCTTGGCTGCCTGCGCTCGGAATTCGCTCGGACACGGCAGGCAACCGCCGGGGAACACGTATTGCTGGATGAAGTCGGTGCCCTTGATGTAGCGCTCGAAGTGCGCGTCGTCGATCACGATGCTTTGCACGCAGGCCTTGCCACCCGGCTTGAGCAGGCGCGACACCGTATGGAAGTAGGTGGGCCAGTACTCGCGCCCCACGGCCTCCACCATCTCGATCGAGCAGATCGCGTCGAACGGCGCGTCGTTGATGTCGCGGTAGTCTTGCAGGCGGAGATCGGCGCGGTCCGCGCGACCGATGCGCTGCATGCGCCCGTTCGCAAATTCGAGTTGTTCGGTGGACAGCGTGACGCCGGTGATGTGGGCGTCGAACTCGGTGGTCGCCTTCTCGGCCAGCGCGCCCCAGCCACAGCCGATTTCCAGCACGCGGTCGCCGGGCTTCACGTCGGTCATGCGCAGCGCGCGGCGCACCTTGGCGTGTTGCGCGGCTTCCATGGTCTGCTCGGGCGTCTCGAACCAGGCCGACGAGTAGTTCATCGTGTCGTCCAGCCACAGGCCGTAGAACGCGTTGCCCAGGTCGTAGTGCGCGTGGATGTTCTTGCGGCTGTTGGTCTTGCTGTTGCGATTGAGCAGGTGCTTGATGCGGTAGGCAAAGCGGCCCAGCCACGAGCCGTAGATCACGTCTTCGACCTCGCGCCGGTTGGCCACCAGCAGCGAGAGCAGCGCCGGCAGGTTGGAGGTGGTCCAGTCGCCAGCGATATAGGTCTCGGCAAAACCGATGTCACCCGACTTGAGCGAGGCCGAGCACACGGCCCAGTTGTTGAGCTTCATGCTCGCGTGGGGGCCGTCGGCCTGGCCGAAGCGCTGCACCGAGCCGTCGGGCAGTTGCAGCGTGAGGCTGCCGTGCACCAGGCGCTGCAGCAGCTGCAGCGTAGTGCGCGCAGCCGCAGGGGCGTTGCGTGGCAGCGAAAACCCGGCGGGGCTGGTGGAGGCGGTGGTGCTGTTCATGGATGGCTGTGTTCGGCGTTCACGGAAGTCGCGGGCAGGGTTGCTGCCGAGACAAATTCGCCCGGTGCGGGCGGCTGGCGGAAAAAGGGAGCGCGCTTGATCCACAGGCGCACGGCCTGCCAGTGGATGCGGGCCATGACGCCGAAGGTCATGGCGGGGTAAGTCCACAGCGCGCGGCGCAGGCTGCGCGCATTCAGCGGTTGCAGATCGCCGCTCACGCTGGTGTTGAGCAAGGGTTGGCCGCCGGCGTCGCCGCCGGCGTCGTCAAAGTAGTCGATGCGGGCCACGGTTCGGGGCCAGGCGTGGTGCGTGGTGCTCTCGGCGCGCATGAAGACAAAGCGGTAGCGCCCGCGCACCGGGCAGAACGGAGACACATGGAACACCTTGGTGGCTTCACAGGGCTGGCCGTAGCGCGGTGCATCGAGCAGGTAGCAGTGGCGCTCACCAAAGGTGTTGTTCACCTCGGCCAGCACCGCGCGCAAGCTGCCGTCGGCGCGGTGGCAATACCAGAAGCTCACCGGCTTGAAGGTGTAGCCGAGCACCCGCGGGTAGGTGTGCAGCCACACCTCGCCCTGCGCATCAAGAATGCCGTGCTGCTGCAGCAACTCGTCGAGCCATTGCAGGCTGTCCGCGCGGCCGTCGCCGTGGTCGGCGTCGTGAAAGCTGAGTGCTGCGCCACGGTTGCGCGCCAGCGCGCCGGGACCCTGGCTGCGCAGGCTGCGCATGGGCAGCATCAGGAAATAGGTGGGGTAGGCGAAGGCGTTGCGTTGTGGGCGGTGCCGGGTGTGACGCACCTGGCCAAAGCCGATCTGCGCGACCGGCGCGGTGTTCACGCAAACACCCCGGGCAACGCGGCGCGCTGAGCATCGGTACCCCGGGTCACGGGAACCAGGTGGTGCGCATCGATCAGCGCACGCGCCGCGTGTAAACCCGATTTCAAGCCGTCTTCATGGAAGCCGTAGCCGGTCCACGCGCCTGCAAAGTACGTGTTGAGCTGGCCTTGCAGGGCCGGCACGCGGGCCTGCGCGCGGATGGCGGCCAGGTCAAACACCGGGTGGTCGTAGGCGTACTCGCCCACCACGTGTTTCGCAGCGATCTCGCGCTGGGGATTGAGCGACACCACCACCGGCTGCGCTACAGGCAGCGGCTGCAGGCGGTTGAGCAGGTAGTGCAGGCAGACCTGGGCGGACTCCACGCCTTGGCTGGGCGCACGTTCGTAGTTCCAGGCGGCCCAGGCGCGCTCGCTCCGGGGAAGCACCGAGGCGTCGGTGTGCAGCACGGCGCGGTTGGGCTGGTAGCGGATGGCGCCGAGCACCTCTCGCTCGTCAGCTGAGGCTTCACCACCGAGCAGGCGCAAGGCCTGGTCGCTGTGGCAGGCCAGCACGATGGCATCAAAGCGCTCGACGCGGCCGTCGCTGACCACGCGCACACCCTGGCCGTCGCGCAGCACCCGCTGCACCGGGGTGGACAGGCGCTTGTCGGTGATGCGGGCGGTGATCTTGTCCACGTACTGGCGAGCGCCACCGTCCACCGTGTACCACTGCGGCCGGTTGGTCACCTGGATCAAGCCGTGGTTATGGCAGAAGCGGACCATCGTGGCCACCGGGAAGGCCAGCATCTGGTCGGTCGGGCAGCTCCAGATGCAGCCCATCATGGGCAGGAAATACCAGTCGCGGAACTCGTCGGAAAAACCCTGCGCCTTGAGGAAGTCGCCCAGCGGTTGCAGCAGCGGGCTGTTGTCGCGCAGGTCTTCGCCCTGCTCGGCCAGCCGGGTCGTGATGCGGTTGAAGCGCACGATGTCGGCCAGCATGCGCAGGAAGCGCGGGTTGACCAGGTTGCGGCGCTGGGCAAACACGGTGGAGAGGTTGCAGCCGCTCCATTCCAGAGGGCCGCCGCCGGGTGCTGCGCCGGGGGCCTGCACCGAAAACGACATGTCCGACTTGGCGATCGGTACCTCAAGCTGGGCAAACAGCGCCAGCAAGTTGGGGTAGGTGCGCTCGTTGAGCACCAGGAAACCGGTGTCCACCCCGAAGGTGGTGGCCACGCCCTGCGCGTTGGGCAGGGTCATGTCGACCGTGTGGGTGTGGCCGCCGAAGTAGTCGCCCGCCTCAAAAAGCGTGATGTCGGCCAGGCCGTGCAGGGTGTGGGCGGCGGCCAGCCCGGAAATTCCGGAGCCGACGATGGCCACGCGAGGCGGGTGGGTGGTGGTGGGTGTGTGGCCGGCCGGGGCGCTATGGGGGTCCGTGTACATGGTCGGACCTCAGTGCACGCCGGCGGCGGCGGGGATACAAAAGACTGCGAAGCGCCCCGAAACGAACAAGGGAGGGAGGGAGGAGGAAGAGAAGCGCCTCGGGATTACAGCCGGATCGCGGGGACCTGGCAGGCTTCGCAGTGCAAAACGGAATTCGGTGGTCAGCCCTTGAACCGACCTGAAGGCTGAGAGAAAAACGGACGCCAGAAAGTTCCACGCGGTCCCTTTGGGTGGGCTTTTCAGGTCGGAATCTGGGGCTGACATGGTGGTCGTGTTGGGCAAAATAGACTGAACGGTTTTATTGTGACTGAGCGGTCACGATTTGGTGGACAAAAATCGCTCGATATCCTTGATGAAGGCAGGGTTTTTGGGGTCGAGCGCGCTCGGGTAGCTGCGAACGGCCTGCCCGTCTCGCCCGATCAGGTACTTGTGGAAGTTCCACTGCGGGCTCTCGCCGGTCTTTTGCGCCAGCTGCTTGAACAGTGGATTGGCTTCACGCCCGATCACGCTGGTCTTGCTGAACATCGGGAATTTCACGCCGAAGGTGTTCTCGCAGAAGTCGGCAATCGCCTGGTTGTTGCCCGGCTCCTGGCGGCCGAAGTCGTTGGCCGGAAAGCCCAGCACCACCAGCCCCTGCGGCTTGTACCTGGCGTACAGCGCCTCCAGACTTTCGTATTGGCTGGTGAAGCCGCAGAAGCTCGCGGTGTTGACCACCAGCACCACCTGCCCGCTGTACTGGCACAGTGACTGCGGCTTTTCGTCCTGCAGACGATCAAAGCGGTGCTGCAGCAGCGCCGGACAGGCGGTGCTGGTGGCCGCTGGCGTCAATGCCTGCGCCTGCGCCACCGGGCTCAACAGCCAGCCACTGGCGGCCAGGCACAACGTGACCAGTTGCTGGGAGAAACGGACATTGCCGTGGACAAGCACTCTATTCATGACAAAAACTCCATAATCTGGCGAAACATTGGATCATTTGTCCATGACAACTTCAAGCTCTGAAACCCCTGCCTGGCACGCGATCGCCGATGTCGAACGCGACACGGGCCTGTCCAAGGACACGCTGCGGGTGTGGGAGCGGCGCTATGGCTTTCCCACGCCGGCGCGCGATGCCCTGGGGGAGCGTCAGTACGACAACGACCAACTGATCCGCCTGCGCCACATCCGGCGTCTCATCGATGCCGGGCATCGGCCCGGGCGGGTGGTCGCACTGTCACTTGAAGAACTCGTTGCATTGGATACGCAGCGGCGGGCCGGGCGGATTCAACCCGCGAGCGGCCCAACCGAGACCACTTCGACACCTCCAGCCTCCGGTGAGGCAGGCTTGGCCATGGACCACTGGATGCAGATGCTGCGCTGCCAGGACGCGCACGGCCTGCGCCAGGCGCTGGCCCAGATGCTGCTGGAGCGCGGCCTGGCGCGCCTGATCACCGAGTGCGTTGCGCCCATGAACGTGCAGGTCGGCCAAGCCTGGCTTGAAGGCCGGCTGGCGGTGTTTGAGGAGCACCTCTACACCGAGATTGTGCAGTCGGTGATGCGCCAGGCACTGGGCCAGCTGGCGCAGGCGCGTGCACCGGTGCCACCGCGCATCCTGCTCACCACGCTGCCTGGCGAAGTGCACGGTCTGGGCCTGCTCATGGCCGAATGCTTCATGGTGCTGGAGGGTTGCCACACGGTCCCGCTGGGCGTGCAGACGCCGCTGCCCGACATCGTGAGCGCTGCCGCCAGGAGCGGCGCCGACATCGTGGCGCTGGGCTTCACCGCTTCGCAGAACCCGCGCGACGTGCGCGCTGCGCTTGACCAGCTGCGCGAGCGCCTGCCACCCCAGGTGGAGCTCTGGGCCGGTGGCCAGTGCCCGGCGCTCTACAAGCCACAGCGTGGCCGGCCCGTGGGTGCCGCCCCGGGGTTTTTCCCCATGGAGCGCCTGCAAGACATCCAGATCGGTGTGGCCCGCTGGCGGGCACACGCCCACGCGGACGTGGCATGAGCGGTTTCAAAGGCAACAAGGCCGCGCTGCCGCAGAAGCCCTGCGCCGCCTGTGGCCGCCCCATGACCTGGCGCAAGAAGTGGGAGCGCAACTGGGAACAGGTGAAGTACTGCAGCGACCGCTGCCGCGCCCAGGCGGGGAAGAACGTTTCATGAGCGCGCCCCTGCCGCTCCCCACCCCCCTGCGCCGGCTGGTGCTGGTGCTGGGTGACCAGCTCTGGCTCGGCAATCCGGCGCTGGCCGGTTTCGATCCCGCACAGGATGCAGTGCTCATGATTGAAGCCCCCGGCGAAGCCAGCCACGTGTGGAGCCACAAGGCGCGCATTGCGCTGTTTCTGTCGGCCATGCGGCATTTCCGCCAGACGCTGCTGGTCAGGGGCCTGCCCCTGCGCTACGTGGCTTTGGACGATGCGGCCCTGGACCAGCCGGCCACAGCCACGCTGCCCGCGCGCCTGCAGCGCGTGCTGGACGAGCTCCGGCCTCAAGCCTTGTGGATGTGCGAGCCCGGCGAGTGGCGATTGCAGCAGGACATTGAAGCGACGGCAGCAACGGCGAACGTGCCGTTGCGCGCGTTCGACGACACCCATTTCTTCTGCAGCCGCCAGCGCTTCGCACGCTGGGCCAGCGGCCGCAAGGAGTGGCGCATGGAGTTCTTCTACCGCGAAATGCGCCGCGAGCACGGCGTGCTCATGGAAGGCGGCCAGCCCGTGGGCGGCCAGTGGAATTTCGACGTCGACAACCGCAAGAGCTACCCCAAACAGGGGCCGGGGCTGATCACACCGCCCGCGCAGTTCGAGCCCGATGCCACCACACGCGAGGTGCTCGACCTCGTGCGATCGCGCTTTGCCGATCACCCCGGTGAGCTCAAGAGCTTCGCCTGGCCTGTCACGCCCGAGCAGGCGCGCGAGGCGCTGCGGCATTTCGTGTCAGAGCGGCTGGAGATGTTCGGCACCTACCAGGACGCCATGTGGACCAGAACGCCGTTTGGCTGGCACTCGCTGCTCTCGGTGGCGCTCAACCTGCACCTCATTGATCCGCGCGAGGTGGTGGCGGCGGCCGAAGCCGCCCACCGGGACCGTGGCCTGCCGCTGGCCAGCGTGGAGGGATTCATCCGCCAGGTGCTGGGCTGGCGCGAATTCATCCGCGGCGTGTACTGGATGGACATGCCGGGCATGAAGACCGCCAACCACTTCGATCACCGCCGCGATCTGCCGGCTTGGTACTGGAGCGCACAGACCCACTTGGCCTGCATGAAGGATGCTGTGGGCCAGACGCTCGAACACGGCTACGCGCACCACATCCAGCGCCTCATGCTCACCGGCCAGTTCGCACTGCTGGCCGAGGTGAACCCGCAGCAGGTTGCCGACTGGTACCTCGCGGTGTACGTGGACGCGATCGAGTGGGTTGAACTGCCCAACGTGGCCGGCATGGCGCTGTTTGCCAACGGCGGGCGCTTCACGAGCAAGCCCTATGTGGCCAGCGGCCAGTACATCGACCGCATGAGCGACCATTGCAAAGGGTGCCGCTACCAGCCTGCGCAGCGCGTCGGCCCACAGGCTTGCCCCGTGACCACGCTCTACTGGAACTTTCTCGATCGCCACGAGACCGAACTCGCAGCGAATCCGCGTTCAGCTCTGATGGTGAAAAACCTGCAGCGCCTGGACGCCAGCGAGCGCCAGGCGATCCGGGACCAGGCCGCCTTGACCCTCGCCCGGCTCGGTGATTTGTAAGCACCGCAGCTCACCTGCCGCATAGAATGCGGCCGTACCGAAAGGCCACCATGCTCTATCCCGAACTCTTCAAACAACTCGAATCCGTGCGCTGGGACATGGACAAGGACATCCCCTGGGACCAGTTCGACGCCAACGCCCTGACCGACGAGCAGGCGCAGACGATCAAGATGAACGCGATCACGGAATGGGCCGCGTTGCCGGCCACCGAGATGTTCCTGCGCGACAACCGCGACGACTCCGACTTCTCCGCCTTCATGTCGATCTGGTTCTTTGAAGAACAGAAACACTCGCTGGTGCTCATGGAGTACCTGCGCCGCTTCCGGCCCGAACTAGTGCCCACCGAGCAAGAGTTGCACGACATCCGATTCGAGTTCGATCCGGCCCCGCCGCTGGAAACGCTCATGCTGCATTTCTGCGGCGAGATCCGCCTGAACCATTGGTACCGCCGAGCCAGCGAATGGCATTCGGAGCCGGTTATCAAGAAGATCTACGCCACGCTGAGCCAGGACGAGGCCCGCCACGGTGGTGCCTACCTGCGCTACATGAAGCGCGCCATCGGCAAGTTCGGCGACGAGGCGCGCGTGGCATTTGCCAAGGTGGGCGTGCTGATGGCGAGTGCCCGCCGCACCGCACAGGCCCTGCACCCGACCAACCTGCATGTGAACAAGGACCTGTTCCCCAAAGACACCATCCAGAGCCGCCTGCCCAACCCGGAGTGGCTGGAACACTGGCTGGACAAGCAGATCGATTTCGATGCCGTGTGGGAGAACCGCGTGGTCGACCGCATCCTGCACAACATGAGCCTGCTGATGGAGCAGAGCTTCAAGACAGTGCAGGAACTCAACCGCTTTCGCAAGTCGCTGACGCCGGCCGCCGTGGTGGCGCCGGTCTGAGTGCACTGCACCCCAGCAAAAAGCCCGTCTTCAATGAACTGCACCCCAAAAGTTGGACATCGATCCAACCTTTGGGGTGTTTTTCATGGCGAGACATGATGAGAGCTTCAAGCTCGAAGTGGTACAGAGATACCTTTCGGAATCTTCGGGCGCACGAGCGATAGCGTTGCGATACGGGCTGGACCACGGGACAGTGCGCCGTTGGGTGGAAGGGTATCGCCTGCATGGAATGGAAGGGCTGCGCAAGAAGTTCAGCCACTACGACGAGCAGTTCAAGTTGAACGTGCTACGCCGGATGTGGCGAGAGGAGCTGTCGTGCCGCCAGGTGACGGCGCTGTTTGACATACGCGGCGGGCAGGGCGTCGTATCGGCGTGGGAGCGTCAGTATCATGAGGGTGGTATAGATGCCCTCAAGTCCAAACGACGACGCGGCCCGAAGTTGATGACAGCGCCCAAGCCACCCGATCCCCCGCCACCGCATGCCAACGATGCGCGCACGCTGGACGCGCTGCGCCAGGAAAACGAATACCTGCGCGCGGAGGTGGCGTACCTAAAAAAATTGGATGCCTTGGTTCGAGTGAATCGGCAAGCTGCGCAGAAAAAGCGCAAGCCGTGATCGAACTGAGGCTGGACTACCCGTTGCCCGCGCTGCTCAAGGCCGCAGGGCTCTCGCGCAGCACGTTCTACTACCAGGCAAAAGTGCTTGAGGCCGGCGACAGGTACGCTGGGTTGAAAACTCGTATCCGTGCCATCTACGAGCGCCACAAGGGCCGCTACGGATATCGGCGCATCACTGCCGCCCTTTGCCATGCAGGCGAGGCCGTCAACCACAAAACCGTACAGCGTCTGATGCAGGGTCTTGGCCTGAAATCCCTGGTGCGACCCAAGAAGTACCGCTCCTACCGTGGCCAGCTCGCCGCAGCTCCCAATCTGCTCAATAGGCAATTCGCGGCTAGCGGGCCGAACCAGAAATGGGTGACGGATGTGACCGAGTTCAATGTCCAGGGCGACAAGCTCTACCTGTCCCCGGTGATGGACCTCTACAACGGGGAAATTGTGGCCTACGAGATGCTCGAGCGCCCCGTCTTCCCGTTGGTGAGCCGCATGCTGAAGAAGGCGCTGGCGCGGCTCTCGGACCGGGATAGGCCCTTGCTGCACTCCGATTAGGGCTGGCAGTACCAGATGCCAGCGTACCGACGCCAACTCATCGATCATGGACTGAAACAAAGCATGTCGCGCAAGGGCAACTGTCTGGACAATGCTGCGATGGAGAGCTTCTTCGGCACGCTGAAAAGCGAGTTCTTCTACCTCAACAAGTTCGCAAGCATCAAGCAACTCCAGCAAGGCCTGCACCGCTACATCCACTACTACAACCACCATCGCATCAAGCTCAAACTAAAAGGCCTGAGCCCAGTTCAGTACCGGATTCAGGCCTTGAGCAGCTAATCAATAACCGTCCAACTTATTGGGGTCAGTTCATTCAAGACGGGCTTTTTGCTGGACGCCTGAGATGCGTCAGGCGTTCACGGCAGGACCCAGCACGTGGTCCCACAGTGCGCGCACCGCAGCCGCGGATGCTTCCACCGATGCCGCGTCCACCTGCGTGGGCGCTTCGTCCAGCCGCGCGCGGTGCTGAATCTGGCGCAGCTCGCGGTAGGCCGTGGCCGCGGCTTCACCCATGCCGGGGGTGAGCAGACCGGTGGCCTCGGCGCGGCGCAGGAGGCTGATGTTGCCGATGTTGGCGCGCAGCTCGGGGTGGGTGCGCGAATGCAGCAACACCAGGTACTGCACGGCAAACTCCACATCCACCATGCCGCCGGGGCTGTGCTTCACATCGAAACGGGTGCCGCGCACCGGGTGCGCCTGGCGCACTTTCTCGCGCATGGACACGATCTCGCGCGCCAGCGAATCGCCATCGCGCAGCGCGGTGATCACGTCTTCACGCACTTCGTCGAAGCGGCCGGCCAGGGCCACGCTGCCGAGCACGAACCGCGCACGTGTCATGGCCTGGTGTTCCCAGGTCCAGGCGGTGTTGCTGCCGCGCTGCTGCTGGTAGTTGGTGTAGGCCTGGAAGCTGGTCACCAGCAGACCCGAATTGCCGTTGGGGCGCAGCGCGGTGTCGATCTCGAACAGGTCACCCTCGCCGGTTTTCACCGTGAGCCAGTTGATCATCTTGCGAACGAAGGCGGCGTAGATCTCGCCGGCGTTCTCGTGCTCGTCTTCGTACACGAACACGATGTCGAGGTCGCTGCCGTAGCCCAGTTCCTTGCCGCCAAGCTTGCCGTAGCCAATGATGGCGAACGCCGGCTCGTCGCGGTGGCGGTTCTTCAGGCGCGCCCAGCACCAGCGCGCGGTCAGGCGCAGCACCGAGTCGGCCAGGGCCGACAGGTCGTCGGCCACCTGCTCGACCGTGAGCACTTTCTCCAGATCGCGCGCGAGCGTGCGGAACACCTCGGCGTGGTGTGCGCGGCGCAGCAGGTTGAGCAGCGCCTCGTCGTCGTCTTCGCCGGTGGAGTGCAGCGCAGCGCGGCGCGATTCGAGTTCGGACTCGAACTGGGCCGCATCGAAGCGGTCGGTGAGCAGTTGCTGGCTGGCCAGTTCGTCGATCACGCCGGGGTGCTGCAGCAGGTAGCGCGCGGGCCACTTGGCCGCGCCCAGCAGGCGCAGCAGCCGCTCGTGCACCGAGGGTCTCTCCTGCAGCAGGGCGAGGTAACTGTCACGGCGCAGCAGCGGCTCGATCCAGTCGGCCATGCGCAGGGCAGCCTCTTCGCTCACGCGGCCTTCTTCAAGCCAGGCCCCGGTGCGCTGCACCAGGCGCACCAGCCGCAGTCGGCTGTCTTCCTTGAGGGCAAGCACGCGCGGGTGTTCGCGCCACTGCGCGACCTTGGCGGCAAATGCCACCGGCAACTGAGCCAGCACGCCCTGCAGATCGTCGGCCGAGCTGCCCGGTGCGCCGCCGTTCTTGCCGTTGCAACCCTTGCCGTTGCAGCCCCCGTTGGTGGGGCCGCCCAGCAGCGTGTCGAACTCCTGCGCCACCAGTTCGCGGTGGGCGTCGAGTGTGTGCAGGAACTCGCACACATTGGCGCAGCCCATGGTGGCGGCCAGCCACTCGAGGTCGTCGTCGCGCGTGGGCATCACATGGGTTTGCTGATCGTCCAGGTACTGGATGCGGTGCTCGACCCGGCGCAGGAAGCGGTAGGCCTCGGCCAGCGCGTCGGCCGAGGCTTGCGGCATGAGGCCGGCGCGGCTCAGGCGCGGCAGGGCATCGAGCGTGGGCCGCGTGCGCAGCTCGGGGAACTGACCGCCGCGCACCACCTGCAGCAGCTGCACGGTGAACTCCACCTCGCGGATGCCGCCGCGCGACAGCTTCACATCGTTGGCGCGGCCCGGGTTGCCCGCCGCGCGCTTGGATGCGTGGTCGCGGATCTGCCGGTGCAGCGTGCGCAGTGCCTCGAACACACCGTAGTCGAGGTAGCGGCGGAACACGAAGGGCAGCACGGCGCTGCGCAGGGCGTTGGCGCCACCGGCCGCCACGCAGGCCGCCGGTGCGATGACGCGGCTCTTGAGCCAGGCAAAACGCTCCCACTCGCGGCCCTGCACCAGGAAATATTCTTCGAGCGCGCCGAGCGACACTGCGCTCGGGCCCGAGTTGCCGTTGGGCCGCAGGGCCAGGTCGACACGAAACACGTTGCCGTGTTCGGTGGTTTCGCCCACGGTGTTGTAGATGTGCTTGACCGCCTTGCCGAAATACTCGTGGTTGCTGATGCGGTTGCGGCCCTGGGCGTTGCCGGCGGTTTCGCCATCGTGGTCGTACACATAGATCAGGTCGATGTCGCTCGACACATTGAGCTCGCGCGCGCCCAGCTTGCCCATGCCCACCACCCACATCTGGGCACGCACGGTCTGCCCCTGGGCATCGATGTGCTGGGGCGCGCCGAACAGGTCGTCGAGTTCGTGGAAGGCCAGCTCGCAGGCCACATCGAGTGCGATCTCGGCCAGTTCGGTCACGGCCCGCGTGACCGCCTGCAGGGACGCGCCGTGCTCGCAGTCCAGCACCACCAGCCGCTCCAGCACCAGCTGGCGCAACACCCGCAGGGCCGCCGGCTTGGGCAGGCCACGCTGGACCAGGGTGGCGAGGCCGGCTTGCATGGTGGCGCGCTCCGGGGCGCCCTCGGGCAGGCAGACAAGCTCGTCGGGGTAGCGCCGGCGCACCCGCTGCACGAAACGTGAATGGTCTGCCTGGCGATTGGCCAGTGTCAGCTCAGGCAGTGCGTTCACATTTGATGACAAAGCACAAACGCCTGTGTTGGAACCCGTGAGATGCCTGGCCGTCATAATTTGCGTTGGACATGAACCATCAAAACCCGGCGCCCAGTGATACCCCCGCGTCACACGCGGGAGCCTCAAGAACCCTCAAGACATTCGCCGTGGTCAGCCGCCTGTTGCTGTGGCTGCTGCTCGGTGTCTGGGGGCTCTTCGCACTGACCTGGGCCGGTTTGAATGGCGCGATTGTGCCCCGAATCGGCGAATGGCGTCCCGACCTGGAAAGGTGGGCGACTCAGGCGGTCGGGGTACCGGTTCGCATCGGTGAGATCCGCGCCGAATCGGGTAGCAGCGTCATGGGTTTCCTGCCGGCGCTGGTGCCCTCCTTCGAGTTGCGCGATGTGCAACTCATCGATGCGCAGGGTCGCGTGGCGCTGCAGCTGCCCCTGGTGCGCACGGCGGTCTCGGTGCGCTCGCTCTGGCGGGGTGGTTTCGAGCAGGTGGTGGTTGAAGCGCCGGTGCTCGATGTGCGCCGCACCGCGCAGGGCCGCATCGAGGTGGCCGGGCTGGACATGTCGGGTCCAAGCCCGGGTGACAACGCTGCCACCGACTGGTTCTTCTCGCAGAGCGAATTCGTGATCCGCCACGGCACGGTGCGCTGGACCGACGACCTGCGCCGCCAGCCCGCGCTGGCCCTGGGTGATCTCGATTTTGTGGCCCGCAACACCGCGCGCACCCACCACTGGCGCATCGACGCCACCCCGCCGCCGGAATGGGGCGAGCGCATCAGCCTGCGCGGCCAGCTGCGCGAGCGGCTGCTCAACCTGGGCCATCGCGCCGCCGGACAGCCGGTGTGGCACGACTGGAGCGGCGAGCTGTTTGCCGACTTCACCCGCGTCGACGTGGCGCGTTTGCGGACCTATGTGGACCTGTCCGACTGGGGGGTGGAAGTGCGCACCGGCCAGGGCGCGCTGCGCGCCTGGGCCCAGGTGGACCGCGGGCAGGTGGCCGGTGTGACAGCCGACCTGGCGCTGCAGAACGTGGAGGCCCAGCTCGGGCCCCGGTTGCCCACGCTGGCGCTGGAAAATGTGCAGGGCAGGCTGGCCGCCCAGTGGGACGCCGACGGCTTTGGCGTGACATCCGAGGGCCTGAACTTTCGCACCCGCGAGGGCGAAACCTGGCCGGGTGGGCGCTTGCAGCTGCAGTACGCCGCGCCCCAGGCCAAACGGGCGAGCAGCGTGACGCTGAGCGCCGAGCAGCTCGATCTGGCCGCGCTGTCGGCCATTGCCGAGCGCCTGCCCTTGCCCGAAGCCACGCGTGGCCTGCTGCAGCGCCTCAAGCCCGAGGGCCGCATGGACGGTTTCACCGCGCGCTGGCAGGGCCCGGCCACCGCCTCCAACGAGAACCTGGAAGCCACCATCGACTGGGCGCATGGCACCTACCAGGCGCGTGGCCGGGTGCAGGGCCTGGCGCTCACGGGTGAGCCCAGCGGGCTGATGTCGGCCCGAGGCAAGTACCCGCTGCCCGGCCGGCCCGGCATCACCGGGGCCACAGTCGACTTCGACCTCACCCAGGATGGCGGGCGTGCACGCCTCACCGTGGCCGACGGCTCGGTGGAGCTGCCCGATGTGTTCGAGGAGCCGCGCATTGCGCTTCAGAGCCTGGAGGCCGACGCTTCGTGGCGGGTGCAGGGTGATCGCATCGAGGCCCAGCTGGACAACCTGAAGATGGCCAACGCCGACGCCGAGGGTACGGCCCAGGTGAAGTGGCACACCAGCGACCCGGCCACCAGCCCGTCGAAGTCGCGCTTTCCCGGTGTGCTCGACCTCACGGCCAACCTCACCCGCGCCGAAGGCACCCGGGTGTACCGCTACCTGCCGCTGACCATCGACCCCGAAGCACGGCGCTATGTGCGCGAGGCGGTGCGCGCTGGCCGTGCCGGTCAGGTGGCGTTTCGCATGCAGGGCGACATGGACGGCATGCCGTTCAGAAACGCCGGCGCCCCGAGCGAATTCCGCATCTCTGCCGATGTGAGCGACGTTGACTTCGAATACCTGCCCTCCAGCTTCCAGCCCGGCGGCTCCGCTCCCTGGGCGGGTCTGCGAGGCTTTTCGGGGCAGTTCCTGCTGGACCACCTGAGCTTGAGGGTGACGGGAGGCACATCGGGACTGGCGGGGGCCAGTGGGGTGCGATTGAGCGACGGCGTGATCGAGCTCGATGACCTGGCCGGCAACACCACGCTCACCGTCAAGGCCAAGGCGCAAGGCCTGGCCAGCGAGATTCTGAGCTTTGTGCAAACCTCGCCGCTCAATGCGATGACCAACGCCGTCCTGGCCCAGGCCCGGGTGGGTGGCACCGCGCAGGTGGGTCTGGCCCTCAAGCTGCCCCTGTTCAAATTGACGGCCTCCACGGTGGCGGGCACGGTTCAGTTCGAGGGCAACGACCTCAAGATGAGCCCGGCCGCGCCGCTGCTGGCGCGCACGCGCGGCACGCTGGCGTTCACCGAGCAGGGCTTCGTCGTGCTGGGCGGCAACACGCGCCTGTTCGGTGGTGATCTCAAGTTCGAGGGCGGTTTGCGCACCAGCGCGCAAGGCGCGGCGCGCCTGCAGTTTCGGGGTCAGGGCGTGGCCAGCGCGGAGGGTTTGCGCGACGGCGACCTGGGCGCGGTCTCGCACCTGTTCCAGAACGCATCGGGCACCGCGGCCTACACGGCGCAGCTCGGTTTTCGCGGTGGCGTGCCCGAACTGGAGGTGAACAGCAACCTGCAGGGCATGGCATTGAGCCTGCCCGCGCCGCTGGGCAAGACCGCCGAGGCCAGCCTGCCGTTGCGGCTGGAGAGTGCGGTGCTCACGCTGGCCGACGATGTGGCCCGCACCGACCGCGTGGCGCTGGATCTGGGCTCGGCGCTGGCGCCGCTGGTGGTGTTGCGGTACGAGCGCGACATCACCGGCCCGGCGCCCCGCGTGTTGCGCGGCAGCGTGGCGGCGGGACTGGAGGGCGGTGATGTGGCCCCCATGCCCGCGGCGGGTGTGGTGGGCAATCTGCGGTTCGACCAGCTCGATCTGGACGCCTGGTCGCGGCTGGCCAGCAGCTCGGGGGTGCGCGTGCCCACGCCGGCGGAGCTGAGCGCCATCGACCAGGACGCCGAGCTCAGCTACCTGCCCACCACGCTGGCGTTGCGCGCCAACCGCCTGACGCTGGAGAGTCGCACCTTCAACCGCGTGGTGGTGGGGGGCTCGCGCGAGGGCACCCAGTGGCGTGCCAACGTCACCGCCGACGAGCTCAACGGTTACGTCGAAGTGCGCCAGTCCGGTCCCAACACCGCGGGCAGCGTGTTTGCCCGGTTGGCGCGCCTGAAGCTGGAGCCCACCGTGGCCACCGAAGTGGAGCAGCTGCTGCGCCAGCCCACCAGCGTGCCCGCGCTCGACATTGCGGTGGAGGACCTGGAGGTCTCCGGGCGCCGGCTGGGTCGCGTCGAGGTGGAGGCCATCAACCGCGGGGGGCCGACCCGCGCGGGCGAATGGCGACTGACCAAGCTCAAGCTCGGCGTGCCCGAAGCCCGCTTGAGCGCCACCGGCAACTGGGCGCCGCTGTCGGCATCTGGCCGCCCGCAGGAGCAGCGCCGCACGGCGCTGAGCTTCCGGCTCGATGTGGACGACTCTGGCGCGCTGCTCGAACGCTTCAACCGCCCGGGCCTGGTGCGCGGCGGCAAGGGCCGCATCGAGGGCAGCATCGGCTGGCTCGGCTCGCCCCTGTCGGTGGACTACCCCACGCTGTCCGGGCAGTTGCAGGCCGATTTCGAGCGTGGCCAGTTTCTCAAGGTCGAGCCCGGCGCAGGCCGCCTGCTCGGTGTGCTCAGCCTGCAGGCGCTGCCGAGGCGCCTGGCGCTGGATTTCCGCGACGTGTTCTCCGACGGTTTCGCATTCGACTTCGTGCGCGGCGACGCGCGCATCGAGCAAGGCGTGCTGTTCACCAACAACTTGCAGATGAAGGGCGTCAACGCCGCCGTGCTGATGGAAGGCACGGCCGACCTCGCGCGCGAGCAGCAAGACCTGAAGGTGGTGGTGGTGCCCGAAATCAATGCCGGCACCGCCTCGCTGATCGCCACCGCCATCAATCCCGCCATCGGCCTGGGCAGTTTCCTGGCGCAGTTCCTGCTGCGCCAGCCACTGCAGAGCGCCGGCACGCAGCAGTTCCGCGTCACCGGCAGCTGGGCCGATCCGCAGGTGGCCAAGGTCGAGCGAGAACCACCCGCGGCAGCACCCCGAACGCCGGCCGGCACACTGCAGTAAGCTGAACCATCCCGGCGCACCCGGTCGCGCACGGCACCCACCGAAAGACACCTCATGACCCTGCCTCACCACCCCCCAGCGCCTGGCCGCCTGAAGGTCGCCGCGATCCAGATGGTCTCCGGCATCAGCCTGGACGCCAACCTCAGCGATGCCCTGCTGCTGCTGCGCCGGGCCGCCGCCGCCGGCGCCGAGCTCGCGGTGTTGCCGGAGTATTTCTGTTTCATGGGCGCCAGCGACGAAGACAAGCTGGTGCTGGCCGAGACGCCCGGGCTGGGCAAGGTGCAGGACTTCCTGTCGGACTGCGCGCACGATCTGAAGATGTGGATCGTGGGCGGCACGCTGCCCATGGCCACCGACGACCCCACGCACGCGGCCAACGCTTCGCTGGTCTACAACCCGCGCGGCGAATGCGCCAGCCGGTACGACAAGATCCACCTGTTTCGCTATGACAACGGGCGCGAACACTACGACGAGGCCAACGTGCTGCGCGCCGGTGAGACCCCCACCGTGTTCGACTGCCGCGACGCCAGCGGGCAGCACTGGCGCGTGGGCCAGAGCGTGTGCTACGACCTGCGCTTTGGCGAGCTCTACCGCATGCTGGCGGCCGATGTGCTGCTGGTGCCATCGGCCTTCACCCACACCACCGGGCAGGCCCACTGGGAGGTGCTGTTGCGCGCCCGCGCGATCGAGAACCAGGCCTTCGTGATCGCCAGCGCACAGGGTGGCCTGCACGAAAACGGCCGACGCACCTGGGGCCACTCCATGGTCATCGATCCGTGGGGCAATGTCATGGCCATGCAGGCCGAAGGCCCGGGCGTGGTGATGGCCGAGCTGGACTTCGAGCAATTGCGCAGCGTGCGCGAGCAGCTGCCCTCGCTGCAGCACCGGCGTCTCTGAAGCGCATGAGCTTCGAGGGCGCGCCGCACGAACACAGCGACCCTGGCTCGCGCCGCTGGAGTCTGTGGGCTGCTCTCGTGCTGCTGGTGCTGGTGCTGTTGGTGGTGCTGGTGTTCCTGGCCCGTGAGTACGAGGAAGGGCGCGACCAGCAAGCGCTGGAGCAGGAAGCTGCGGCGGTGGCCAGCGACATCCGCAACTCACTCTTGCGCAATGTGCAGACCCTGCAATCCCTCAACAGCGTGGCGCCCACCGCCGACAGCTGGAATGCGCCCGCCGCCGAACTGCTCACGCAACACCGCGAGCTGATGCGCCTGGAGTGGCGCGACAACGCGCAACAGATCGTCAGCCACCGCGACACGCCTTACCTGAGCGACCTCTTCGGGTACCTGGATCGCACGCGCGCCGTGGCCGACGTGAAGCTGGCCTGCGACAACGCGCAGCGCCTGTCGGGCCCGGCGTATTCGTCCAGCTACTTCTGGCCCATGCGCGATGGTCTGGGCATGGAACTCATGGAGATGTGCCTTCCGGTGGTGCGCTCGGGCGTGCCCAACGGCTTCCTGGTGGCCACCTACTCGTTGCCCGGCATGTTGTCCGAGTTCACCAAGCGGGACGAGCTGCGCAGCCGAGGCCTGTCGTTCAACGACGCCGACGGCACGCGGCTGGCGCTGCACCGCATGGTGCCCGGCACCCGCCGGACCCTGAGCGCCAACGCCGTGCTTGAACTCCCGGGGCACACGCTGATCCTGCAGTTGCAGAGCCCGCGCCTGGTGGGTGGCCTGTTCCCCAACGTGCTCACCGCAGTGGTGAGCGCGCTGTCGCTGGCCCTGCTGGCCGTGCTGGCCCTGCTCGCGCGCGACACCCGGCTGCGCCAGCGCGCCGAGCTGGAGGTGGGCGATGCGCTGGCGTTTCGCAAGGCCATGGAGGATTCGCTGGTGACCGGCCTGCGCGCGCGCGACATGACCGGACGCATCACCTATGTGAATCCGGCGTTCTGCGACATGGTGGGGCTGAGCGCCGAGCAATTGGTCGGCACAGGACTGCCGGCGCCCTGGTGGCCGCCCGAACTGGTGGACGAATACCAACAGCGCCAGCTGGTTCGCCTGGCCGGGCAGACGCTGCCACGCGAGGGCTACGAATCGGTGTTCCAGCGCTCTGACGGCAAGCGTTTTCCGGTGCTCATCATCGAAGCCCCGCTGATCGATGCCCAGGGCAAGCAGACAGGTTTCATGAGCGCCATCCTCGACCTCACCGAGCAGCGCCGTGTGGAAGACCTCAACCGCACGTCGCAAGAACGCCTGCAGGCCACCGCGCGCCTGGCCACGGTCGGCGAGATGGCCTCGCTGCTCAGCCACGAGCTCAACCAGCCGCTGGCGGCCATCTCCAGCTACGCCAGCGGGGCGATCAACCTGCTGGACCAGCCAGCCGGTGCGCTGCCGCAGGCCGACCTGTCGCAGGCGATGCGCCGCATCAGCGAACAAGCCGAGCGTGCAGGGCGCGTGATCAAGAGCGTGACCGACTTCGTGCGCCGGCGCGAGCAGGTGCGCGAAGCGGTGTCCCCGCGCACGCTGATCGACGCCATCCAGCCCCTGCTGGTGTTGCAGGCCAAGAAGCAGGGCATCCAGTTGCAGATCGACATTGCGCCCGCTTGCCCGCCGGTGCTGTGCGACCGCACCATGGTCGAGCAGGTGTTGCTCAACCTGGCGCGCAACGGCATGCAGGCCATGCCCACGGGCGACCCCGCGCTGAGCACGGGCCTGCGCCTGCTCAAGATCAACGTGTTCCGCACGCGTCTGCACTCGGGCGGCGAGCAGCAGAAGGCGTGGGTGACGTTCGAGGTGAGCGACCACGGCCTGGGCCTGAGCAGCGAAGTGCAGGAAAAACTCTTCACGCCGTTCTTCACCACCCGGGCCGAAGGCATGGGGCTGGGGCTGAGCCTGTGCCGCACGGTGATCGAGCAGCACGGTGGGGCATTGACCTACGAGACGAACCAGCCGAGGGGAACGGTGTTCCGCTTCACGCTGCCCAAGTCGGATTGAGGGGCCCCGCGCGGCAGCCTTCCCTGTGCAAGCCACCTTTATCATTCGCCCATGACTCAGCATCTCGACGCCAAGATCTACCTCGTCGATGACGACGCGGGCGTGCGCGATGCCCTGGCCTGGCTGCTGCGCACACGCCGGCTGGTGAGCGACGGCTACGACAGCGCCGAGGCGTTCCTCGGCGACGCACAGGTCTGGAACAACGAGCCCACCACGCCGTGCTGTGTGCTGCTGGATGTGCGCATGCCTGGCATGAGCGGGCTGGCCCTGTTCGAGCGCTTGCAGACCTTGCCCTGGCAGGAGACCCTGCCGGTGATCTTCCTCTCGGGCCACGCCGATGTGGCCACGGCGGTGGACGCGGTCAAGCGCGGCGCCTTCGATTTCTGCGAAAAGCCGTTTTCCGACAACGCGCTGGTCGATCGGGTGGAGCGTGCGCTGGACCAGTCGGCCCAGGTGCTGGCCCGTCGGCGCGTGCAGCGCGAACTGCAAGAGCGCCTGAGCAGCCTCACCGACCGCGAGCGTGACGTGATGGATCTCGTGGTCGCCGGTCTGCCCAACAAGCTGGTGGCCGATCAGCTCAACATCAGCGTGCGCACGGTGGAGGTTCACCGCTCGCGCGTGTTCGACAAGATGGGCGTGAAGTCGGCCGTGGAACTGGCCAATGCCCTGCGGCCTTGACGGACCCGGGCAACTCAGCGGTCTTCGGGCGGCTCGCTGCTCGCTCGCGGGTCGCGCTTCTGGCGCTCCACTTCCTCGGGCAGCTCGCCGCCCTTGCGCCCTGAAAACATGGTCCACCACACGATGAACACCAGCAACACCAACGCGCCGAGCGCTTCAAGCAACAACAAGGTCATGGATCGTTTCGGTCGGGTTTTTCGGGCGGTCGTGAAGGTGGGAGCGAGCGCGGTGATTGTAGGAAGCCTGGTGTCCTGCGCGGTCGGTCCCGTGCAAGGCCCGGCGCCTGTTGCGTTGCCCAGCCCGCCGGTGGCCGGTGTGGCGGTGGATGCGGCTACCTTGCCCCCGCCGATCCAGCGCGGCAAGAGCCGCTGGACACCTGCGCGCTGGAGCGAGTTGCCCGGCTGGGGGCAGGACAGCCTTCACGAAGTCTGGAACGCCTGGGTGCGCGGCTGCGAACGCCCCGCCCCGGGTCAGGCCGGCCCGTGCGCAGAACTGCGCCAGCTCGCCATCGGCACCGCGGCCGAACAGCAGGCCTGGGTGATGCGCCGCTTCCAGCCCTACCGCGTGCTCGATCCCGACGGCAGCCAACCCGACGGCTTGCTCACCGGCTACTACGAGCCGATCATGGCGGCGAGCCGCGTGCCCACCGCCGTGCACCGCACGCCGCTCTACGCGCCGCCGGCCGGGTTGCGCAGCGGACAGACCTGGTACAGCCGGCAGGAGATCGACACCCTGCCCGCCGCGCAGGCCGCGTTGCAGGGCCGCGCGGTGGCCTGGCTGGCCGATCCCATCGACGCGCTGATCCTGCAGATCCAGGGCTCTGGCCGCCTCAACGTGGTGGAGGCCGACGGCCGCGCGCGGCAGGTGCGCGTGGCGTTCGCCGGGCACAATGGCCAGCCCTACCAGAGCGTGGGTCGCTGGCTGCTGGACCAGGGCGCGATCCGCGAAGCCTCGTGGGCCGCCATCAAGGCCTGGGCCGCGCAAAACCCGCAGCGCGTGAACGAGATGCTGTGGAGCAATCCGCGCACCGTGTTCTTCCGCGAGGAAGCCCTGTCGGACCTCGATGCCCGTTTCGGCCCACGCGGTGCCCAGGGCGTGCCGCTCACGCCCGGTCGCTCGATCGCCGTCGACCCGCAGAGCATTCCCTATGGCACGCCCGTGTGGCTCGCCTCGCAAGGCGCCACGCTCAACGTGCAGAAGCTGGTGATGGCGCAGGACACGGGCGGCGCCATCGTGGGTGCGGTGCGCGCCGACCTGTTCACCGGCTGGGGGGGCTGGAGCGACGAGGCCTACCTCACGGCGGCCGCGCTCAAGCAGCCGCTGCAGATGTGGGTGCTGGTGCCGCGCTAGTGGGCGGCGCAGTGTGGGGGCACCTTGTCAGAGTGCGGTGATATCGGTCTGCACGGGCCAGCGCAGGGATGCGTTGGTGTTTTTGCCAGCCGCCTCGAACTCGTGACGCAACAGCAGCGTGTAGCGGCCTGCGCGAGGCGTGCAGAGCCGGTAGCCGTCGCTCACCGCGTTGAGCGTGATGCCACCAGACTGCTCCGTCTGCAGACGCCAGGCTTCCACCTCGGGTGTGCTCATGCGCAAGGTCACGCAGAAACCCCGCTTCATGTTGGAGACCACCACCAGTCGCTGCTCGGCGCTCCAGTCGCCATCGACGACGGGGTCCATCTGCGCAGGGTGGCTGTTCTCCAGCACCCGCATGACGGAGGGCACAACGATGCGGATGCGCAGGGAGGCGCTGGCACCGTCTGGCCCCGCCTGGACAGCCTCGCCCATGACGCTGCCGGGCACCAGGAACAGTGCGCCGGCGCAGAAGCATGCCAAAAGAGAGTGCGTTACACGGGCCATGGCTCTCTATCGGCCCGCCCGGTGTCAACTTGAGCCCTCTGTCCGGGCTCGAATCGTGGTGTCCTACTCGCTGCGTTGAACGGGAATGCTCAGCGAGACGCTTTCGCGCCGGCGCACGTCGACCTTGGCCTGGCCTTGATCGACCACGTTCCAGGGCAGCGGCAGCGTGTCGGGCCGCACGCTCACCGTTCGTGGACCGCTGGCCACGAAGGGGAATTCGAAACGGCCCTGGCTGTCGGTGCGCACGGCATAACGGTTGTCCAGGAACACGGTGACGTTGGGCACACCGGTTTCGCTGGCTTCCTGGGTGCCGCTGCGGTTGGCGTCGAAGTACACCGTGCCCTCGATGCGGCCACCTCCTTCTGCCGCCTTGCCGCCCAACGGTACATTGCGGCTGCCGGCCTCGAACTGGTAGCGCAGCACGGCGTAAAAGGAGCGGTCTGAATCCGGGATGACCAGCGGCACAGGCGCCAACGGGTCGAGCGATGGGGTCAAGCGGCGGCTGCCGTTGGAGCGGTTGTAGTTACCTTCCAGGCTCCAGCGCGCGTCAATGCGCCAGCTGGCCCCCAGGTTCAGGCTGTGTCGGGTCTGCCCTGTGTCGCTGCGCTCGGTGTTGAAGTTGCCACGCAGGCTGGCTTTGCTGCTCAGCGGCGCCGCAAAGCTGGCTGCGCCGCTCCACGTGGTTTCGGCCGGCTGCAGCGCCGTGGCACTGTACGCATTGGCGCCCAGGCTGGTGGACAGTGCCCAGCCTTGGGGCACCTGCCATGCCTGATCCCACGTGAGGCCACGCGAATCGGCCTGGTTGTCGTCGCCGGTGAACTCCAGCCGAAGGCCGCTGGCGCCCCAACTGTTCTGGAAACGCCAATCGCCGTAAGTGCTCCAGGCGTTGCCATTGAACCGCCGCACCGAGGCTCCCGCACCGAGCGTGTGATCTCGGTTGAGCCGCCAGCGCGCGGAGCCGGTGGCGAAGTAGCCGCTGCCACCGCGGCCCGTGATCGAATCCAGCCAGTCGACCGAGCTCTCGGCCGACCACTGGCGTGTGCGCCAGCTGGAGCGCACGTAGGCGCCCACCACGTTGTTGGCCATCGGCAGCTGCGCCCAACTCAGATCGGGCTCCAGCCGGTACATGCCTGCGCCGTGCCGGCGCGGGCCGTCGTCCCATTCGCCGTCAATCCAGAAACCGCCGCGGTCACCGCGCAGGTTGCTGGCCCGTGTGCTCACCAACTGGCCCTGGATGCGCTGTTCCGCGCCCTCGTGCCTCAAGGCCAGCAGAGTGGAATTTGCATTGACCGTGTCGCCGGGTTGCAGCGGTGTGTCGAAGATCGAGACGTTGCGGGCGTCTTCATGGCGCAGCGCTATGGTCCAGCCTTCGCGGGCCAGCGGGTCCGCTTCAGCAGCGTTGGAGCGCCACTGACCTCCCAGCGTGGCGCGCCGTCCGGCAAGGCGCTGAAAGCCGCTGGCAGGCAAGAACGCCAGCAGACCGGGCTCGCCGGCGGAGGCCAGCAGCTGCACCCCTTGGCCAGGGTTCTCCCACTCGGTGCTCAGCCCCCGCAAGATGGACGAGGGCAGGTACACGCGGGAGGGCAGGCGCGTGACGGAGGGAATCGGAGTGTTGATCACGCCCAGCTCGTTGCTGGTCAACCAGCCACCATCCAGGGGCATGGCGCGCTGGCGCAGCGTCAGGGTGCCATTGCTGTCGCGTGGTGCGTAGCTGCCGTCAACCGAGAGCGTGCCGTGATTGGCCGTTTCCAGCAGGCCTTGGAGACCGTATCCCATGCGCGCGTTGTGCGTGGGGTCGAACGGTTCGGTGCCGAGTCGGGTCTCCAGCTGCAGGAAGCGCGGCAAACCCTCGCGGTCGTAGGTGTAGGCAGCGGTGTCGGCTGCGGGTTCGGGCGGCAGATTCTCGATCACCCGGTCCACATAGGCGGTGGTGGGCTCTTCGCCAGGGATTTGCACCGGCGTGCTCTGGGCCCAGGCGCCCGGCAGCAGGGGTGCAATGGCCAGGCAGGCCGAAAGGCAGCGCAACGGGCGTGTCACCCCGCAAGCCTCATGGCGCGAAGCTCGCGTCCAGCGGCAAGCGGTTCTTGCCCCATTCGAGGGTGCCCTTGACGGTGAGCGGGAACCGGACTTCCGGGGCGGGCTTGCCGTCCTCCACCACTGCGGTGATTGCAATGGCACGCGTTTCACCCGCCAGGATGGGCAGATCGGAAGGGGTCATCTCGAGGCGTGCGCCGGTGGCGTCGGTACCGTTGACGAATCCTTCAAGCCGCCCATGGGCGTTGCCTCGGTTGCGCACGTCGACCACCGCAGTCGGCTTGCCATTGAGCGTGACCACGCGAGTGGCTGCGATTTCCAGCTGGGGTGCTGCGTCGCCGATGGCGGCGTAGACGATGACGCCGATGCGCCCGCCCACCGGCAGACTCAGGGTACCTTGTGCCCGCGCCGTGTCCAGCCCCTCGACCATGATCGCGAAGCGGCATTCACGCGCCGCTGTGCCGGGCGGCGGCGTGATTTCAAAGCGGTAGCGGTAGCGCGCACCGGGTTCTATCACCAGGTCGCGTCGCTCAATGGCCACCCAGGGTCGGCAGCTGTCCGCAGAGAGGTCGGCACTGAATGTCACCGAGTTGTCAGGATTGAGGGTCCAGTCGCTGGTGTAGATGCGGAACTTGCCTTTTTGCTGCCCCACGTGCTGGATTTCCAGCACCTGTCGCAGCGGTTGGCCGGGTGTGGCCTGAACCTCGAACCGCGGTGGTGCGACGTAGGCCGTGAATCCCTGGGCATGCACGGCCAGCGGCGCGAACACCACGACACCGGCACACGCACAGCCCAGCAAGGATTGAAACAAGGAGCTCGGAAGCGCGATGGGCATGGCGGATTCAGTCGACGTCGAGTTCGAAATGGAAGTTCAGGCGCCGGTTGTTGGATGACCAGTCGGCGTTCGAGCGCAGCCGCACCTGCATTTGATCCTCCAGTGTGGCGCCGGGGATGGTGCCGGCGAACACCAGCGTGCGTTCGCCCGACACCAGGCGACCGGCCTGCAGGCGTCCTTGCGTGGTCCACACGGCTTCGATGTTGGATGCCTGATCGCGCGGCAGAACCATGTAAATGCGCCCTCTGCGGCCTGTCCAGGCGCGGGTGTCGATGCGGATGTTGACGCGCAACCACGCCTCCATGCCGCCAGCGAACGGCTGGCCGGCCTTCAATGGCAGCCACTGCATCTCCACATTGGGTGGCACGGTGTGGCTCAACGAATCGTCCAGCCGGTGCGGATTGGCCCCGGCGCTGGCGGACGTCAGTCCAATGACGACCATCGCGAGCAAGCGGCTGAGTCGGATCATGGACTGGTGAGGGTGTAGGTCACCCTGCCGGTGTACGTGCCTTGCGCGCGAACCGCGCTGTTGGCGTAGATGAACGTATGGCAGTTCTCGATGTACGTGTTGGCCGACACGGTGGCCAGCGTCTGGGTGCCAGCGGTGAAGGTACCGGCCGGAATCACGCCCGGCACGTTGCTGTTCGCAGCGGAAACTGTCCAGCTGATCTGGGTGATCGGAATCGTGTCGCCGGTGGCGAGGTTGATCAGGTTCGAAGGCGAAGTCACCGTCAGCACGGCGTTGCCAGAGCCGTTGTTGCGGCGATAACCCGCACCGATCATGACCTGACGCTCGGGCGTCGGGCAGGTGATGTTTCCGCCGCCGTACAGGCTGACGCTCTGGGTGCTGTTGCTGGTCATGGTCAAGGCAGCGCCGCTGAGCAGCTCGTTCACCGAGGGGGACACTTGCACCGTGTTGACGATGCCGCTGGTGCCCGCCGGGCCGTTCAGGGTGCCTTGCTGGCCGCTGAGCGCGCCGTCGCCCACATGCAGAAACAGGCGCCGGGCGCCGGACGTGATCTCCAGCGACCAGGCATGGGCCACAGACGTCTGTGCCGCGAGCAGCAGTGCCACGCAGGCGGTGAGACTGCATTGTGGTGTGCTGCAGCGGCGGGCGCGTTTCATGAGGTCAACGTGGTCAATGTGTGTTTGTCTGCTCCGCAGGGAGGGTGGGGTGCCACCGATGAACAAACGAAGGGCTGCGATCCGCAGTCCCTCTGCCGTTGCTTATCCTCATCTCCACCTTGCTTTCACCGCAGAGTCAGGGAGCCACAGCGGTGTAGGTGACCGTCGTCTGGTAGTTGCCTGCACCCACCGGCGCCGTGGCGCCCTGGTGGTTGTAGCTGTAGGTCCAGTTGCTGGTGCGGTTGATGATCCGGCCGGACGTCGGGGTGACCGTGGTTGCAGCCGCGCCGAAGGTGGGGTGGGCCAACGTGCCACCGCCGACGGCGACCGCAATGCGCGACAGCGGGATGGTTTCGGTGCCGTTGCTGAGATCGGCGCCAGCCGAAGAAAAGTTCACGTTGCCGATGTTGGACAACAGCTGAACCGGGACCACGCCGCCCGAAGTGGCAGCCACGTTGCCGTCTGCGGTGGCCTGCGGGTCGGTCAGGACGAAGTCCACCAGATCCACCGTGGAGGTGTTGCCGAGGATGGCGCCGGTGCCGACCTTCAATGCGATGAAACCGGGGACCACGACCCGCAGGTTCAGATCGACGTTGGCGGTGCCGGTGCCGGTGACCAATTGCGACTCGGCCGAGGCCAGCAGCGGGGTGGCCAGAGCCAGGGCCAGGGTGGTTTTGAGCAGCAAGGCTTTTTTCACGACGTTTCCTTCAATTTGAAGTGAGGAGTGTGGGCTGAGCACTTTCAGGTACCTGTTCCACGGGGGTTGATGGCCCAATGTTACGAAACGACACGATTGAAGGCAAGTTGTAAGTGGGAAAAAATTCACATATCTCAACGACTTACAGCGACTTTGTTACCCAGCGGTCTAAATATTGAGATGAATGGCTACAAAAATGTTCAAGTTCCGGACTTGTTTGCCGAGCTCGTACTTTTGGTCAATAGATGAGACAACGGAAGTGCACTTCCCGATTTCACTTCGCCGAGCGAGAAGCTGGTGTGCAAGTCCTTCACGTTGGGCAGGTTCAACAGCACCTCGCGGGCGAACTGGCTGAAATGGTTCAGGTCGCGGCTGACCACTTGGAGTTCGAAAGTGCCCGAGCCGCTGATGTAGTGGCAGGACACGACTTCCGGGATCTGGCGGATGGCGTTCTCGAGATTGCGCGTGACGTCGCCGCTGTTGCGATCCGCATCCAGACGCACGAAAGCGAGCACGCCCAGACCGATCTTTTCGCGGTCGATCTCGGCCCGGTAACCACGAATGAAGCCCGCCTCTTCCAGCGAGCGCACGCGCCGCCAGCAGGGTGCGGCCGACAAACCCACGCGCTGGGCCAGTTCGGCGTTGGTGAGGCGGCCATCGCTTTGCAGTTCTTGCAGGATGGCGATGTCGAACTTGTCGAGTGTTTCCATGAGGTGCCGTTTCTAGAATGAATCTTGCTCAATCATCGGCAAAACGGGCATGAAACGCAAACACCTGTCGCGCAGTGGGGCATACACTGTGCGCCACACTGGAGTTGTGCGCCTAACGGCGCGCGTCCTTGAACTCGAGCCGCTCAAGAAGCGAACCCGCCCACCACGGAGACAAGACCATGAACGCCCCCCTGCCCGAACACATTCGCCGCGCGCTGGAAACCGTCACGCTGGACGACAAATACGCGCTCGACCACGGCCGCGCGTTCATGAGCGGAGTGCAGGCGCTGGTCAAGCTGCCCATGCTGCAGCGCCAGCGCGACGCGCTGGTGGGCAAGAACACGGCGGGCTTCATCAGCGGCTACCGCGGCTCGCCGCTGGGGGGCTACGACCAGGCGCTGCAGAAAGCCGCGCCCTACCTCAAGGCGCAGAACATCGTATTCCAGCCCGGTGTGAACGAAGAGCTGGCCGCCACCGCCTTGTGGGGCACGCAGCAGCTGGGCTTCGCGCCGCCCGGCACCAACAAGTTCGATGGTGTGTTCGGCATCTGGTACGGCAAGGGCCCGGGTGTGGACCGATGCTCCGACGTGTTCAAGCACGCCAACATGGCCGGCACCACGCCCTGGGGTGGTGTGATCGCGGTGGCCGGCGACGACCACGTGGCCAAGAGTTCGACCGCTGCGCACCAGAGCGACCACATCTTCAAGGCCTGCGGCCTGCCGGTGTTCTTCCCGGCCTCGGTGCAGGACATCCTTGATCTGGGCCTGCACGCCATCGCCATGAGCCGCTTCAGCGGCGTGTGGGCGGGCATGAAGACGATCCAGGAGATCGTGGAGTCGAGCGCCACCGCCACCATCGACCCGGACCGCGTGAACATCGTGGTGCCCGAGTTCGTCATGCCGCCCGGCGGCGTGCACATCCGCTGGCCCGACCACGCGCTGGACCAGGAGGCGCGCCTGTTCGACTACAAGTGGTACGCAGCACTCGCCTACATCCGCGCCAACAAGCTCAACCACAACGTGATCGCCGGGCCAAACGACCGCTTTGGCCTGATCGCCAGCGGCAAGGCCTACAACGACACGCGCCAGGCCCTGCTGGACCTGGGGCTGGACGACGACACCTGCCGGCGCATCGGCCTGCGCCTGCACAAGGTGGCGGTGGTGTGGCCGCTGGAGGCGCAGACCACGCGCGAATTCGCCACCGGCCTGCGCGAGATCCTGGTGGTGGAGGAGAAGCGCCAGGTCATCGAATACCAGCTCAAGGAAGAGCTCTACAACTGGCGCCCCGACGTGCGGCCCAACGTGCTGGGCAAGTTCGAAGAAGCCGAAGGCGATTTCAGTGGCGGCGAGTGGTCCATGCCCAACCCGAGCGAGCGCACCCTCTTGCGCGCCAACGCCGACTTGTCGCCGGCCATCATTGCGCGCGCCATTGCCAAGCGCCTGAAGAAGATGGGCCAGGTGCCCGAAGACGTGATGGCGCGCATCGACGCGCAACTGGCCATCCTCACGGCGCAGGAGCAGTCGATGCAGACCCTGCTCACGCAGGGCGTGGCTGGTGCCGAGCGCCAGCCCTGGTTCTGCTCGGGCTGCCCGCACAACACCAGCACCCGCGTGCCCGAGGGTTCGCGCGCCATGGCCGGCATCGGCTGCCACTTCATGACGATCTGGATGGACCGCGCCACCGTGGGCTTCACCCAGATGGGTGGCGAGGGCGTGCCGTGGGTCGGTCAGCAGCCGTTCAGCCACGACCAGCACATGTTCGCCAACCTGGGCGACGGCACCTATTTCCACAGCGGCCTGCTGGCGGTGCGCCAGAGCATCGCGGCCGGTGTGAACATCACCTACAAGATCCTCTACAACGACGCCGTGGCCATGACCGGCGGCCAGCAAGTGGGCGAACGCCCCGAAGGCCACAGCGTGGTGCAGATCGCGCAGAGCATGCGTGCCGAGGGTGCCGTGAAAATCACCATCGTGACCGACGAGCCCGAGAAGTACGACGGCGTGAAGGGCCTGCCCGAGGGCATCGCGATCCAGCACCGCGACCTGCTCGATGCGGTGCAGAAGGAATTCCGCGAGATCAAGGGCACCACGGTCATCATTTACGACCAGACCTGCGCCACCGAAAAGCGCCGCCGCCGCAAGCGCGGCACGCTGGTGGATCCGGCCAAGCGCGTGGTGATCAACGAGCTGATGTGCGAGGGCTGCGGCGACTGCGGCGTGCAGTCCAACTGCCTGTCTGTCGAACCGCTGGAAACCGAGTTCGGTCGCAAGCGCACCATCAACCAGAGCACCTGCAACAAGGACTACTCGTGCTTGAAGGGCTTCTGCCCGAGCTTCATCACGGTCGAGGGTGGACAGTTGCGCAAGAAGGACAAGAAGGGCACCACCGCCGAATGGACCGGCGGCGTGTTGCCGGCGCCGGTATTGCCGGTGCTGGGCGCGGAAGCCTGGGGCGTGATCGTGGCCGGCGTCGGCGGCACGGGCGTCATCACCATCGGCCAGCTGCTCGGCGTGGCCGCGCACCTGGAGGGCAAGGGCATCGTCACGCAGGACGCGGCGGGCCTGGCGCAAAAGGGTGGCGCGACCTGGAGCCACGTGCTCATCGGCGCGCGGCAGGACGACATCCGCACCACGCGCGTTGCCTCGGCCTCAGCCGATCTGATCATCGGCTGCGACCCGATCGTGAGCGCGAACAAGGAAACCTGGCAGCGCCTGCGCGCCGGCCGCACCCACGTGGCCCTCAACGTGAGCGCCACGCCCACCGCGGCCTTTGTGAAAAACCCCGACTGGCAAAACCCAGCGCAGGCCTGCGTGGACGCACTGGTGCACAGCCTGGGTGTGGATGCCGTGGGCGCGTTCGACGCCGAAACCGCCGCGACCCGTTTGATGGGCGACAGCCTTTACACCAACCCCATGATGCTGGGCTACGCATGGCAGAAGGGCTGGTTGCCGCTGGAGCTCGAATCGCTGATGCGCGCCATCGAGCTCAACGCCGTGCAGGTGGAGAAGAACAAGGCCGCTTTTGAATGGGGCCGCCGCGCCGCGCACAACCCGCAGGCTGTGGCCGCGCTGTGGCAGAAGGCCAGCGCTGGTGAACAGGTGATCCAGTTCAAGAAGCGAGACTCACTCGACGACCTGATCGCGCGCCGCGTCGAGTTCCTCACGGGTTACCAGAACGCCGCCTACGCCGCCGATTACCAGCGCTTCGTCGCACGGGTGCGCGCGGCCGAAGCGCCGCTGGGCAAGACCACGTTGAGCGAGGCCGTGGTGCGCAACCTGTTCAAGCTGATGGCCTACAAGGACGAGTACGAGGTGGCCCGTCTGCACAGCGACCCAGCGTTCCACGCCCGCCTGGCGAGCCAGTTTGAAGGCGACTTCAAGCTCAAGGTGCACCTGGCGCCGCCGCTCGTTGCCAAGAAGAACGAGCGAGGCGAACTGGTCAAGCAGCCGTTCGGCCCGTACATGTTCACTGCGTTCAAGTGGCTGGCCCGCTTCAAGGGCCTTCGCGGGACCGCGCTGGACATCTTCGGTCGCACCGAGGAGCGCCGCACCGAACGTGCCCTGATCGGCGAATACCGCGCTGACATCGAGGCCCTGCTGCCGGCGCTCAACGCCACCAACCTGGAGCTGGCCACCGACATCGCCCGCATTCCCGAGCACATCAAAGGCTTCGGGCATGTGAAGGAACGCAACCTGGCCGCCGCCCGTTCGCGCCGCGATGGGCTGCTGATCCAGTGGCAACAGCCGGCTGGTGCGCCCAGCCTGGCCCGGGCGGCCTGAGCCACGGGCTTTCGCCCATCGTTCCAAGGACCCCCGGCATACAATCGCGGGTTGTGTTCCTGCGCCCGGGCGTCGCTTGTTGCGGCGCCCGGGCGCTTGGCCTTTTTCTGATCCCGAACCTGTTGGAGACCGCCCGTGTTCATTTCCTCCGCTTACGCCCAAGCCGCCGCTGGTGGCGATACCCAATCCACCATCCTGGGCATGTTGCCTCTGGTGTTGATGTTCGTGGTGCTGTATTTCGTGATGATCCGTCCCCAGATGAAACGCCAGAAAGAGCACAAAGCCATGGTCGAAGCGCTGGCCAAAGGTGATGAGGTCGTGACCGCCGGTGGTTTCCTCGGCAAGGTCTCCAAGATCGGTGAAATCTATGTCGGTGTGGAACTTGCCGACGGCATGGAAGTCCAGATGCAGCGCACTGCGGTGGTTCAGGTGTTGCCCAAGGGCACGCTGAAGAACGTCTGAGCGTCTTCGACGGGGTGGGTTCGCCCTTCCTGTCGCTGCATCAAGTCCACCCCCCCCGACATCGCTGACACACCTGCGGCCTCCAGGGCCGGCACACCATGAACCGTTACCCGCTGTGGAAGTACGCGATCATCCTGATCGTTTTGCTGATCAGTGCGATCTTTGCGCTGCCCAACCTGTTCGGCGAATCGCCCGCTGTGCAGGTGTCTGCGGCGCGTTCCACGGTGCGTATCGACAGCGGTACCGTCACCCGGGTGGAGCAGGCGCTGGCCGCGCAAGGTGTTCAAGCCGCGTTGATTCAGCTCGACGCCAATTCGGTCAAGGCACGCTTCGAGAGCACCGACGACCAGCTCAAGGCGCGCGACGCACTGGAAAAGGCGTTCAATCCCGACCCAGCGGACGTGGGCCACGTGGTCGCTCTCAACCTGTTGCCCCGCACGCCCGCCTGGCTGGCGTCGCTGGGCGCCTCCCCCATGTACCTCGGCCTGGACTTGCGCGGCGGTGTGCACTTCATGCTGCAGGTCGACATGGCCGCTGCCCTGCAGCGCCGCGCCGACGTGCTGGTGGCCGATCTGCGCACCCTGCTGCGTGAAAAGGGTTTGCGCCATGGTGGCATCAGCCGCAGCGGCCAGACCCTGGAGCTGCGTGCCGGCGACGCCCAGACACTGGGCACCGCTCGAGACCTGATCCGTGCGCAGTTTCCCGACCTGTTGCTCACCGACACCCCCGATTTCCGCCTGATTGCCACCCTGCGACCCGAAGCCGCGCGCCTCGTGCAGGAGCAGGCCCTCAAGCAGAACATCACCACCCTGCACAACCGCATCAACGAACTCGGCGTGGCCGAGCCGGTGATCCAGCAGCAGGGTGCCGATCGCATCGTGGTGCAGCTGCCCGGTGTGCAGGACACCGCCAAGGCCAAGGACATCCTGGGCCGCACCGCGACGCTGGAAGTGCGCATGGTGGACGAATCCACCGATGGTCAGGCGGCCGAGCGTGGTACCGGCGCAGTGCCGTTTGGCTCCGAGCGCTACCCCGAGCGTGGCGGTCGCAACGTCGTGGTCAAACGCGACGTGCTGCTCACCGGTGAAAACCTCACCGACGCACAGGCGGGCTTCGACAGCCAGACCCAGGAAGCCGCCGTGCATCTCACGCTGGACGCCAAAGGGGCGCGCATCTTCCGCGATGTCACACGAGACAACGTGGGCAAGCGCATGGCCATCATCCTGTTTGAAAAAGGCCGTGGCGAAGTGGTCACCGCACCGGTGATCCGTGGCGAAATCGGTGGCGGCAGGGTGCAGATCTCGGGCGCCATGACCACGGTCGAGGCCAACGACACCGCCCTCTTGCTGCGCGCGGGCTCACTGGCCGCGCCCATGGAAATCGTCGAGGAGCGGACCATTGGCCCGAGCCTGGGCGCGGAGAACATCTCCAAAGGCTTCCACAGCGTGATCTGGGGCTTTGGCGTCATTGTTTTCTTCATGTGCGTCTACTACGCGCTCTTCGGCATGTTCTCCAGCATCGCCCTGGGCTTCAACCTGTTGCTGCTGGTGTCCTTGCTGTCCATGCTGCAAGCCACGCTGACCCTGCCCGGCATCGCCGCCATGGCCCTGGCACTGGGCATGGCGATCGACTCCAACGTGCTGATCAACGAACGGGTGCGTGAAGAACTGCGCCGTGGCGTCTCCCCCCAGGTAGCGATCAACACAGGCTACGACCACGCGTGGGGCACCATCCTGGATTCCAACGTGACTTCGCTGATCGCGGGCCTGGCGTTGCTGATCTTCGGTTCCGGCCCGGTGCGCGGTTTCGCGGTGGTGCATTGTCTGGGCATCGTGACCAGCATGTTCTCTTCGGTGTTCTTCTCGCGCGGCCTGGTCAACCTCTGGTACGGCCGGCAGAAAAAACTCAAGACCGTGTCGATCGGCACCGTCTGGCGTCCCGAAGACCAGACTCCCGCCGTCAAGGCCGACTGAACGAGGCATCGCATCATGGAACTTTTCCGCATCCGCAAGGACATCCCGTTCATGAGGCACGCGATCGTGCTGAACGCGGTCTCGGCCATCACCTTCCTGCTCGCCGTCTTTTTCCTGACCACCCGCGGTCTGCACCTCTCGGTGGAGTTCACCGGCGGTACCGTGATGGAGGTCGCCTACGAGCAACCCGCCGATCTTGAGTCGGTCCGCAAGGTGATCGAATCCCTGGGTTATGCGGACGTGCCGGTGCAGAACTTCGGCACCTCGCGCGACGTCTTGCTGCGCTTGCCTGTGCTGGCGGGCCAGTCATCCGGACAGCAGAGCGAGACGGTGCTGGCCGCCTTGAAGGCGCAGAACCCGACCGTTGCGTTGCGCCGCACGGAGTTCGTGGGACCACAGGTGGGTCAGGAGCTGGTCGCCAACGGTCTTAAAGCCTTGGGACTGGTGATCGTGGGCATCATGATCTACCTCGCGTTCCGCTTCGAATGGAAGTACGCAGTCTCGGCCATCATCGCCAACCTGCACGACGTGGTCATCATCCTGGGCTTCTTTGCCTTTTTCCAGTGGGAATTTTCGCTGGCGGTGTTGGCGGCCGTGCTGGCCGTGCTCGGCTACTCCGTCAACGAATCGGTGGTGATCTTTGACCGCATTCGCGAGACCTTCCGCAAGCAGCGCAAGATGGCACCGCCCCAGGTGATCGACCATGCGATCACCTCCACCATCAGCCGCACCATCATCACCCACGGCTCCACCCAGATCATGGTGCTGTCCATGTTGCTGTTCGGGGGGCCGACGCTGTTCTATTTCGCCCTGGCCTTGACCATCGGTATCTGCTTCGGCATCTATTCGTCGGTGTTCGTTGCGGCGGCAATTGCCATGTGGCTGGGCATCAAGCGCGAAGACCTGATCAAGTCCACCAGCAAAAGTGAAGGCGATCCGGACGATCCGAACGCGGGCGCTGTGGTTTAAGCGTGAACGTCGGCGCATGCATACCCTTGCAGAGTCGTTCCTCGCCTCGCGGCTAAATTCTTTCATGTCATACTGAAAGCATTGTGTCGTCACCCGATCAGCACGTCTCTTCCCTGGCCAAACAGGCACGTGAACTCTTCGTGGTTCACGTGGGTCGTGCCCTTCCCGAAATGGTCAAGGCGTGCGACACGCGCCTGACCGCGCTGCTGGATCACGCCGGACCGGCGGTTGACCGGCAGGCTCGCCGAGACGCCTGGACCGAATTTCAACGCCACCAGGCCAACTGGCTCAACCAGAGCCGGCGCGCTTTGCAGCGCACCCTGCTTCCGCGCGTGTCCAGCAGTGGCCAGCCACTCAGTCAGTCTGGTGCCCTGGAACTGGTGGCCGAGGGGGCCATGGACGACCAGATCATGGCGTCGCGCCTGGCGATGGTTGTGCTCGAAAAGTCCTCCACCGAGCTCAACGAACTGCGCCTTCGCATCCAGTACCTGGAAAGGCGCCAGGAACTTCCTCGCGGCGACGTGTTGCTTCCCGACGTGACCGCTCGCATCCTGGTGGACCAGTGGCTTGAAGTCCAGATGAGCCGCGACGCGTGGCTTCTGGTGCAGGACGCACTGGCGCCGGTGATGACCGCCAAACTACACGACGCCTATAAGGCCGCCAACGAGTTCCTGATCGCCAGTGGTGTGATGAAGGAAATCGATCTGCAGGCGCTGGTCAAACGCACACCGGGCGCACGCACCGATGGGGTCGCCGTTCCGATCCGTCCAAGACCTGTAGGGCCCGCCAACAATGGGTTCCGACCTGCAAACAGCACCGTGGAGACCGGGCCGCGCACAGGCACCGGCTCGTCGGGCATGGGCGTGCAGGACGAAACGCGCCTGATGACGAGCACGTCACCCCTGGCGCGGGCTCGCATGCGCGCTCAGGGCGTCGTGGGCCGACTGCGCCGCATGCTGATCGACAAGGTGGGGGGCGATTTCGAAGCCACTCAGATCCTGCCCCCATCTCCCGGCCTGCAGCAGGCCATGCAAAGGGCCACGCCCGGTGACAGCGCGGGCGCCGGTTACTACGTTTCTGGTAGCAGCCGACCCGGAGCCGTCTACATGGATGCCACCCATGTGGAGAGGGCGGCCACCGGTCTGCGCCAGCGCACGGCAGAGCTCAAGCAGGCGGCCAGCACCCCCACCGAAAAGGCCACCATCGAGGTGGTGGCGCTGATGTTTCAAAGCATCCTGGCCGAAGAGCGTATTCCGCCCAGCGTGCGGGTGTGGTTCGCCCGTCTGCAGATTCCCGTGTTGCGCGTGGCATTGGCGGAGCCCGAATTCTTCAGCGCCTTGCAGCACCCGGCCCGTCGCCTGATCGACCGCATGGGCTCGTGCGTGATGGGCTTCGAATCGAACGTGAGTTCGAGCGCGCTGGAGGCCGAGATCAAGCGTGTCGTGCAGGTGATCGAGCAGTATCCCGAGACCGGCCGGCGCGTGTTCCAGTTGGTGTTCGACGAGTTCCAGAAGTTTCTTTCCACCTACCTGAGCGAGCAAGGCAGTGCGAGTCGGTTCGTCAGTGTGGCCCAGCAAGTCGAGCAGAAGGAAACCTTGTCGGTGCAGTACACGATCGAGTTGCGCAAGCTGCTTGATGACGTGCCCGTGCGCGACGAAGTGCGCGCATTCCTTTTCAAAGTTTGGGTGGAAGTGCTCGCCGTGGCCAGCGTGAAATATGGCCTGCGCCACGAAGAGACCGCTGCGCTCAAGCAGGTGGCTTCCGACCTGCTGTGGGCAGCCAGCGCCAAGCCCAATCGCGATGACCGCGCCCGCGTGATCCAGCAACTCCCTGCTTTGTTGCAGCGATTGCGGCAGGGTATGGGCATGCTGGGATTCACCACCGGCATGCAGGACCAGCACATCAAAACGGTCAGCGACACGCTCGCTGACGCCTTCATGTCCCGTACCGAGCCGATCTCGCAGGAGCAGCTCGACAATTTGTCACAGCGGCTGGCCAACCTGGAGGACTACCTGCCTGCCGATGGGCTGGGAGATCTGGACCTGGACAACGAAAGCATCGAGATGATCACTGGCGTGGACGCCAGCAACATCGAGGTGATCAACCAGGGCGGCAGCCAGCCCAACGAGGCGATGCGGTCCTGGGCGATCGAGCTTCAGATTGGTTCGTGGTTTGGCCTGGACCACAACGGCAAGCTCAACAGCGTGCAACTGGCCTGGCGCAGTCAGCGCGGGCAGCTTTATTTGTTTGTCACCAATGGCGGACGCTGTTTCCTGGTGCAGTCCATCCGGGTCGCGTCGTATCTGCAGGCGGGTTTGCTGGTGCCCACCGAAGAAGAAGCGCTCACCGTGCGCGCCACGCGAGACGCGCTTTCCAAGCTCGACGCCAACCCCGAACGCCTGCTCAGCTGAGGAGTCTCTCAACCTTTGCGGGCTTGCTCGTAAAGTCCCTGCACCCGCGGCACGTTGGCTTCAAGTTCGCGGATGCGGTTGGGGCCGCTGGGGTGGGTGGAGAGAAAGCCAGGACCGGCGCCGCCACCGGCGGAAGTCATTTTTTGCCACAAACTCACACTGGCCCGCGGCATGTAGGCCGAGCGGGCCGCCAGTTCAAGTCCCACCAGATCGGCCTCGGTCTCGTCCTCTCGGCTGAACTTGAGCGTGAGCAACTGCGTACCCAGGTTGGCGGCCACATCTCCGAGTTGGCCCAGTCCGAACAGTTGCGCGGCAATCGACAGGCCGATGCTCGTTGCGCTGCTTTTGGCAACACGTGCACGCGCGTGTTCGCGCAGTGCGTGGGCCATTTCGTGGCCCATGATCATGGCGGACTCGTCGTCGGTGAGCTGCAGCTTCTCCAGGATGCCGGTGTAGAAGGCGATCTTGCCGCCGGGCATGCAGAACGCGTTTACCTGGTCGCTGCGAATCAGGTTGACCTCCCATTTCCAGTCGACAGCACGCTTGTTCCATTGGGTCGAGTGCGGAATGATGCGGCGCGCGATGTTGCGCAGCCGCTGAACCTGGGGATGCCCGGCCGGCAGCAGCAGCTTCTTGTCGTTGGCCTCGCTCATCATCTGGGCGTATTGCTGGCCGGCAGCGCCTTCGAGCTCTTCGGCGGGCACCAGGTTCCGCAGGGCCGAAGCCTGGCCCACGTCTACCTGTGCAGCCGCCGGCAGGACACTGCCCGCGGCTGCTGTGGTTCCCGCCAACAGAAAGCCGCGGCGGGCCGACCAGACGTGATCGGGCCGCGTTGCGCGGAATGGGTCAGACTTGAAGTCGCAGATGAAACAGGAGGGTAGGGCCATAGTATTTCTACTATAGCCCCCCCAGGGAACCGTACGTGCGCCTTTCAGCGCATACGGCTCTTGCACGTCCTTTGACTACGCGGAGTAAACGGGTTGCAAACCCTGTGCCGCTTCATCAAATTTAAGTCCCCGTACTGGGACCGGCTTGGTTACCTCCAAACCTAGGGCGTGAATACGCCGGTGACACCATGGGTGCAGCAACACGCGATTGGACAGACTGTGCGAACCACCCAACCGTATTGGAACGATGTGGTGGTCATGAAGCCTGTCGTCCTCGTGGTTCATCTCGGTGCCACAGTGAACGCAGTTGCCGTTTTGGTTCATCCACAGATCGAGTCGTTGACCGTTCCAGATGGATTGCTCCATCCGTTCCCGTCTCAGTTTCTCTCGATAGACTTCCCATGCGGGATCAAATGGGTGGTATTCCCCCTTGACCTTCTTATGCCGAACAATTTTCGTGTCGGCTAGGTGGTACAGCTGCAGTTGGATTGCCTCTTTCCGCCTGTTGCGTATGGTCGCCAAAAATTCCCAGCGGCCCGGGTCATGTGTCCAGTAGTACAGGAACACCTTTCCTCGACCCCATCGTGGGTGTCGGCGCATTCCCCATCGCCGTAACCGCCAGAAGATCTGATGGTCGAGCTTGGTGAACACCTCCTTGGCGACAACGCCGTGGTGGTATCGCGCCCAGCCCTTGAGGATTGGGTTTAGCTCTCTGATCAAAGTTGCCTTTGACTTTGAGAGGTGTTTTGCGATCACATCACTGACCTTGCCATAGAACGCTTTCACGTTTTTCTGGCTGGGCTTGATGAGCAGTGTTCCCGTGTATTTCCGGAAATTCCAGCCCAGGAAGTCAAACCCGTCATCGATATGTGCCACGCGCGTCTTACCCTCGTGCAGTTGCAGTCCCCGCTCGCGCAGGAACGCTTCCACCCAAGGCCGGACCATGGTTTCGAGCACCTCTTTCGAGTCACCCGTCACCACAAAATCATCGGCGTATCGCACCAGATGAACCTTGGCCTTTTTGGCTCTTGTGGTTCCCAGTTGGTCTTGTAAGAACCGTGTGAGTCCCGCTTCGAGCCCGTCCAGCGTCAGGTTTGCAAGCAGCGGCGAGATGATCCCCCCCTGGGGAGTACCCGCCTCCGTTTTCTGCAGTTGCTGTTTATCCACCACTCCGCAGCGCAACCATTGCCCCAGTACCCGTTTGTTCATGTGAACGTTGGCGAGCAACCAGTCATGGTTGATGTTGTCGAAGAACCCCGTGATGTCTGCGTCCAGAACCCATTGGGCCGAAGCCTTCTTGGCCAGGCACACAAACAACTGTTGCCGTGCGTCGTGCGTTGACCTTCCCTTTCTGAATCCATACGAATTCGGGTCGGCGTGGCACTCTGCAGCAGGCTCCAGTGCCAGCAGGAACAGTGCCTGCATGGCGCGGTCTTTCATAGTCGGTATGCCCAGTGGCCGTTTCCTTCCATCCGCTTTAGGAATCCAGGTCCGCCGCAGCGGCTTGGCCCGGTATCCAGCGAGGTTCAGTTGACTGACTGCGTTCAGTTTTTCAATTGGCTTTTTCCATAGTTCGCGGTCCACGCCACAGGTCCGCTTCCCTTGGTTCTCGGTAACTTTCCTGACGGCCAATGCCTTGGCTTGCCAGGATCGGATTAGGCTTCTCTGAAGTCGTTTGACTCTTCGGAAGTCCTTCGCCAGTTCTGCCTGCGCGATTCTCGTTTGTGCTTTCCCTACGAAGTAATGAACGGCTCGCCAGTCCATGGCAGTCCACCCATTAGATTCGCCCGGGGACGCAGCATCGAAATCTTCCTCGATGTAATCCATACCTTCTCCGGTTCGGTTAGGACCCGGGTAGGGACATCTTCCCCGGAGGGACGATGCCCCCCCGGGTCGGTTGTTGAAAGACACGCGCGGCTCGCGCGGTCGATGCCTATTACAAGTCAGCGGGCTTTCACCCCAGGGCAAATCTTGAACCCCTATGCCACCCATTACAGGTGGCCATTCGCTTTTTGTAACGTCCTCTGCCCGCTGCACCATGGCCCTCACTTGCGTTCGGGCTGCCCCTGTCCGGAAGGACTGAGGCGATACATCGGGTTTACCTCGTTTCCCAAGATGTCCTGTCGGTCGGCAGACCGACAGACGGGGTTAGGGACTCACTTTCCACCGGGTGCGCGCTGGGGAACGAGTCAGAGGTGCACGACCCTCGACTCCCTGGCACCTTGCCTTTTGGCTCCAGCTCCCTTCAGATGAAGGATGCAAGCGTAAGCTGGTCTATTCTTACGGCGGTTCCGACGTGAGTTCACATTACATTTCCCATACCCTTTTCCCCCGCGTCTCCTCCCAGGCTTGTTCTGGAAGTCGGACGCACTCACGTGCGGCCTGTATGTCTTGCGACATGGGACGTTTACCCGCAGCTTCACACCCCCGGATTACTCCAGACGCATGTGCGGAAGAGGACACGCTGTTCCAAGCGTGGTTCAGTTGAGAACAAGACATCTTGAGCGGTGCCGCTCACGAATAGCCTGCACATTGGCCAACTGCAACGGTTTGTAAAACACGCGCAATAAAACCTCTGAGCAGAGAAATTTGTCTCTTTTCAGCTACTGGTTGTGCCCCTCGCGGGGCACAACCTACCGTTCATACCCCGTTGTGGGGTCTGTCCGGTGCAGCCAAAAGAGCGCCTTTCGGCTGCACAAATTCGCCCTTTTGAG
This sequence comes from Hydrogenophaga sp. PBL-H3, assembly GCF_010104355.1. NCBI lineage: Bacteria > Pseudomonadati > Pseudomonadota > Betaproteobacteria > Burkholderiales > Comamonadaceae > Hydrogenophaga > Hydrogenophaga sp. PBL-H3. The sequence goes on along the minus strand of NZ_CP044972.1, from coordinate 4,270,085 downwards.
AGGGCGTTTCCCGCGTCTCTCATAGGAGAAACAGGCTATCGTTAATGTCGTCATGAAGACGACTATGTGGCGACTTCGAGTCGCACCATACATGAATAATAGTCAAAGCCATGGGGGTGTGCCCACCCCAGTGCACCCCACCCTCTCAACGGTCCGCCAATGCCGCCACCCACACCCGTGACAACTCCGCAGGCCGCCGAGCCGATACCGCAGCCCAGCCCCACCTGGGGAGAAACCGTGCGCGTGTACCTGGAGCCTGCCAGCTTGCGCATGTTCGCGTTGGGTTTTTCGGCTGGGCTGCCACTGCTGCTGGTGCTGGGCACCCTGAGCTTTCGCCTGCGGGAAGCCGGCCTGGACCGGACGACCATCGGCTACCTGAGCTGGGTGGGACTGGCCTACGCCTTCAAGTGGTGCTGGGCGCCGCTGGTGGACCGCCTGCCCTTGCCGTTTCTCACGCGCTGGCTTGGGCGACGACGCAGCTGGCTGTTGCTGTCGCAATGGCTCATCATGGCCTCGCTGGTTGGCATGGCACTGTCTGATCCGCGCACCGGCCTGACCATGGTGGTGTGGTGTGCGCTGGCTGTGGCCTTTGCTTCAGCCACGCAGGACATTGCGCTGGATGCGTTTCGTATCGAGTCGGCCGACGTGCGTCACCAGGGCGCCCTGGCCGCGACCTACCAGACCGGCTACCGCCTGGCCATGATCTGGGCGGGCGCCGGCGTGCTGTGGATCGCCGCGCGTGCCGAGGTGGCCCCGGTGACCGCCGTGGTGGATGCCGCGCCCGGCGTGTTGTACCAGCAGGCCGCCTGGACCACGGCCTACCTGGTGATGGCCGCAAGCATGCTGGTGGGTGTGGTCACCGTGCTGTTCTCGCGTGAACCGGCGCGAGTGGAATTGCCGCCGTCGAAGAACGCTGCCGAGTGGCTGCGCAGCGCGCTGGTCGAGCCGTTTGCCGACTTCCTCAAGCGCTACGGCAAGCAGGCGGTTCTGATCCTAGCGCTCATCGGTGTCTACCGTATCAGCGACGTGGTCATGGGCATCATGGCCAATCCGTTTTATGTGGACATGGGCTACACGAAGGACGAGGTGGCGGCGGTCACCAAGGTGTTCGGCGTGATCATGACCTTGGTGGGCGCCTTCATCGGCGGTGCCCTGTCGCTCAAGCTGGGTGTGATGCGCGTGCTCATGCTGGGTGCGGTGCTCTCGGCCGCGAGCAACCTGCTGTTTGCCTGGCTGGCCGGGCATGGCCACGACGTGACCGCGCTTGTGCTGGTGATCTCAGCCGATAACCTGAGCGCCGGCGTGGCTTCCGCCGCGTTCATCGCCTACCTCTCTGGCTTGACCAACGTGACTTACTCCGCCACGCAGTACGCGTTGTTCAGCTCGATGATGCTGCTCGCGCCCAAGTGGCTCGCTGGTTACTCGGGTGCCTTTGTCGACGCCTTTGACTACCCGACCTTTTTCACCGCCACCGCCTGCCTGGGTGTGCCTGTGCTGTTGCTCGTCTGGCAGGCTTCCAAGGTCGCACCTGTGGGTGATCGACCTTGAGAGAGCGCCGCATTCACGTTTCTTTACGCCAACCACAACCCGTGTTCACACCTGGGCCGCACCCTAGCGGGGTCCTGATACACGCCAACACCTCCCATCCATGACATCCCAGCTGCTGATGATTGAAGACGACGCCCGTCTGGCCAAGATGGTTGCCGAGTACCTTGGCCAATCGGGCTTCGAGGTGACCCATGCTGCCGACGGTGAAGCGGGTCTGGAACAGCTGCAACTCGTCCTGCCCGAGCTGGTGATCCTTGACCTGATGATGCCGGGCATTGACGGACTGGAGGTGTGTCGGCGCATCCGCGCGCTGCAAGGCGACGTGGCGCGCGTGCCCGTGCTCATGCTCACCGCCAAAGGTGACCCGATGGACCGCATCATCGGCCTGGAACTCGGCGCCGACGATTACCTGCCCAAACCCTTCGAGCCGCGTGAGCTGCTGGCCCGCGTGCGCGCGGTGTTGCGCCGCCGCGGTGAAACCGGCAGCGCCAGCGTCTCGCGCAGCACGCCGGTGATGCGCTTCGGCTCATTGGACATCGACCGCGATGCGCGCACCGTGCTGGTGTCGGGCCAGATGTGCGAACTCACCTCGTACCAGTTCGATCTTCTCGTGGCCATGGCCGAGCGGGCCGGCCGTGTGCTCACGCGCGACCAGATCATGGAAGCGGTGCGCGGGCGCGAGCTCGAAGCGTTTGACCGCTCCATCGATGTGCACATCGGCCGCATCCGCAACGCGATCGAGGCCGACAGCAAGGACCCCAAACGCATTCTCACGGTGCGTGGTGTCGGCTATGTCTTCGCCAAGCAGCAGGAATGAAGGCCTTCTTCGGCTCCAAGCTCTACCTGCGCATCTGGCTTGCGGTGGTGGCCGCTGTGACCGTGCTCACGCTGGTTGTGGGCTGGTTGTGGCAGCAGGCGCTGGACGATGACCGTGCTGAGCGCGACGCGCGTGTGACCCGCACGATCGTGGTCCGTGATGCGTCCCGCGAGATTCTGGGCGAGGCCCCCGCGCGAGCCGTGCGCATTCCAGGAGGTGGTTGGGAATTCGAAGTGCTCATGAAGGACGGACAAAAGCTGTTCGTGCTGCTGCCGCGTCCCAACCGGCCCGAGGGCGTGAACAACCCGGGCCGCCGCGCCCCCGCCTGGCTACAAACGCCAACCGGCTTTGCGTGGTTGCTGGGGTTCGTGGCCCTGGCCGTGGCTGCAGGTGCCTATCCGATCGTTCGGCGCCTCACCAAACGCCTGGAGGGTTTGCAAAAGGGCGTGGAGCGCTGGGGCAATGGCGATCTGTCCACCCGCTTGCCGGTACAAGGGCGGGACGAGGTGGCCTTTCTGGCCGAGCGCTTCAACGCGGCCGCCGAGCGCGTGCAGGGCCTGGTGAATTCGCACAAAGTCCTGCTCGCCAACGCATCGCACGAACTGCGCTCTCCGCTCGCGCGCATCCGCATGGGGCTGGAGCTGCTTGGGCACGACGAAACCAGTGCGCAGCAGCGCCGGGAAATGGCGCGCAACATCGACGAGCTGGATCAACTGATCGACGAAATACTGCTGGCCAGCCGACTGGACCTGCGCGACGCCAGCGATGTGTCTGCGCTCGGCCCAACCGAAGAAGTGGATCTGGTGGGCCTGGCCGCCGAGGAGTGCGCACGCACCGGAGCCGATCTGGACATTGCGCCGGGAGCCTCCCCCGCACTCGTGCAAGGCCACGCCAAACTGCTGCGGCGTGTACTGCGCAACTTGCTTGAGAATGCGCGCCGCTACGGACACAGTGCAACGCCTTTCGCACCTGGCGCTGCGGAGCCCGATGTGCGCTTGCGTCTGTTCATTGAGTCAGGTGCGGGACGGCGTGCCGCGGTGCTGTGGGTGGACGACCGGGGCCCAGGCGTGCCGGTCGATCAGCGCGCCCGCATCTTCGAGGCCTTCTATCGCTTGCCCGGTGCGAGCGAGCGGGAGGGCGGTGTGGGTCTGGGCCTGTCGTTGGTCAAGACCATTGTCGAGCGGCATGGTGGCCAAGTCCACTGCGAAGACCGACCCGGCGGCGGCGCCCGGTTTGTCGTGCGGCTGCCGATTTGAGGTGGGTTCGTCCAATTGGTGAAAATTACCTAGCAGCAGTGCATCTTTGGTATTCAAAAAAAGCACCAAGTCCCCCATGTTGGGGATAGTCGAACCGACCGCTGCAACGCACAATAACGCCTGTTGCTGTCACAACATGTCGAAAAATCAGACCCGGCAAATCCCACACGTCGCTCAGCGCGTTTGAAACTGGTCTCCCAACGACGTCCCTTCAAGGACTTTCTAAAGCCACCTCACGGTGGCTTTTTTTTGGTGCGCCCAGCATGGGCGCCCACCTGCGGGTGCAAGTCCCGCTGCGAGCTGGTCACAGTGAGCAAAGTGAAGCGCAACTGCGTGAGGGCGACCGAGCGTGGGAAGGAAGCGTGGAGCGTAAAGCGCGAGCCGATGAACAAGAACCGCATAGAAGGCGTTGCCGAGCAGGGCGAGTGGGCCAGAAACCACGAAGCTCTTGTGACCAAAGGCGAGGCGACGTAGATGCGGCGGTTGTGCGCTGAAGGTGTGCGTTCTTACCTGGGGAGATCTCGCCTTGTTTCTGAAAGGAAGACGGCTCTGCTGGAGCGAGAAGTCAGCATAGGTCGTAGTAGCTGGCGCCGGGGCCGATGAGGCCAGAAGGCAAGAGCGAAGGACCGAACGAGAGTGAGTGAGCGAGGACAAGGAGATGTCAAAGGCCATGCGTCAGATGCTGGAGCGATCCGGGCGGGTGACCGGCTGCTCAAGACCGTACTCACCATTGCGTACTTCGACCGATTGGGAGTGCCAAGGCTGTCCTGACCTCAAGCTCTCGAACCGCCCGGTGCGGACCCGCACGCCGGGTGGTGTGGCAGGGGTGCCTCCGAATATGGAGGCCCCCTATGCCGGCCTCTGGGTTCTACGTTCAGTCGGTTCCGAACAGGTCCCGGGTGTAGACCTTGTCTTGAACATCTCCAAGTGCGCTGGTGTAGCGGTTTGCGATGATGACATCCGATTGCTGCTTGAATGCGCTCAGATCATTGATCACTTTGGAGTCTAGATACGCTGGCTCAGTAAGTGCCGGCTCGTGAACGATCACTTCGACACCTTTGGACTTGATCCGCTCCATGATCCCTTGAATGCTGGATGCTCGGAAATTGTCAGAGCCCGCCTTCATGATCAGCCTGTAGATGCCAACCACTCTTGGCTTGCGACTCAGGATTTCATCGGCGATGAAGTCCTTTCGAGTGGTGTTTGACTCCACGATCGCATGGATGAGGTTCTGAGGTACGTCGCGGAAGTTTGCCAGGAGTTGCTTGGTGTCCTTGGGTAAACAGTAGCCACCATAGCCAAAACTGGGATTGTTGTAGTGAGTGCCAATCCTGGGGTCGAGGCACACGCCATCAATGATCTGTCGTGTATCGAGATCATGCATGGCTGCATATGTGTCCAACTCATTGAAATAGGCGACGCGCATTGCCAAATAGGTATTGGCAAAGAGTTTGATGGCCTCGGCCTCAGAGCTGTCGGTGAATAAGGTGGGAATATTTTGCTTAAGGGCTCCTTGCTGCAGCAAAGACGCAAAAACGTTAGCGCGTTCGCCTTTGTCTCCGACAATGATCCGGGAAGGATGAAGATTGTCAAAGAGAGCTTTGCCCTCACGCAGAAATTCCGGGGAAAATATGATGTTTGCCGTACCAAACCGACGCTGGGCTCTGGCTGTGTAACCAACTGGGATGGTGGACTTGATCACGATCATCGTTCGAGGATTGATGGTCATCACGTCTTGAATGACCTTTTCAATTGACAGCGTATTGAAGTGGTTTGTCGCTGGATCGTAGTCGGTCGGTGTCGCCACCACGACAAAGTCCGCGCCCGTGTAAGCGTCATGAGCATTTAGGGTCGCCTTGAGATTTAACGACTTATGTTCAAGATAGTTGCTGATCTCAGCATCTTCGATAGGCGATTTTTTACGATTGAGTAATGCGACCTTGACAGGATCGATGTCAAGTGCAGCGACTTCGTTATTTTGTGCTAATAGCACTGCGAGTGAGAGGCCTACATAGCCTGTGCCTGCGATGGCGATTTTCATTGAATTTGAATTTCCTGAGAATTGAATTTCGATTTCAGATATCTTGCGACTTTGTATTGGGGCCCTGAGTCGCAGTATTGATGCCTAATGGGGTCAAGGAGAGGTCGTTGAGTTGATCTCTTGAGGATTGATTTTTTGCGCTGGGTCGAATTTTCGGAAATTGGTCGTGTGCACCCAATCCACCACCTCGCCCATGGGTTGATATCCCTGTACGCAGCGCTGCATTAGTGCTCGGACGGTCAATACGTCCTGCGATGAGAGCGCTTGGTCAATCTCGCGCAAAGTTTGCTCAAAGTCACTCCACGGCATGAAGTCTTCGCGGGCGCGCAGGATGCGCGGATGCTGTGTTGGCTGTGGGTCGTCGCCGATAAGCAGTTCTTCAAAGAGTTTTTCCCCGTGGCGCAAACCCGTGGTGTGGATCTCGATGTCGCCTGTGGGGTTGAGTACAGTTTTCACTTGCAGGCCTGAGAGCTCCACCATGCGTTGCGCGAGGTCCATGATGCGCACCGGCTGTCCCATGTCGAGCACGAACACATCACCGCCCTGGGCCATGGCGCCGGCCTGGATCACCAGTTGGGCCGCCTCGGGAATGGTCATGAAGTAGCGGGTGATGTCCGGGTGGGTGAGCGTGATCGGCCCGCCGTCCTTGATCTGCTGGCGGAACAAGGGCACCACCGAGCCGCTGGAGCCCAGCACATTGCCGAAACGCACCATCGAGAATGTGGTTCCGCCCCGCTCGGTCGCCAGGGCTTGCAGCACCATCTCGGCCATGCGTTTGCTCGCACCCATGATGTTGGTGGGGCGCACGGCCTTGTCGGTGCTGATGAGCACGAAGTGGCTTACGCCGGCGGCCTGCGCACTGCGCGCACACACCAAAGTGCCCCACACGTTGTTGCGCAGCCCTTGCACCGGGTTGTGCTCCACCAGCGGCACGTGTTTGTAGGCGGCGGCGTGGTACACCGCGTGCGGTCGCCACGTCTGCATGATCTGCCCCATGCGCTCGGCGTCTTGCACCGAAGCGAGCAGCGGCACCAGCGTCACCGCCATGGGCGCGACCGCGTCGCCTTCTTCCACATCCAGCGGGTCGACCTGTCCGCCCACCAACGCGGTGAGCTCGTGGTGGATCTGGTAGAGCGCGAACTCGGAGTTCTCCACCAGCAGCAGCGTGTGTGGCCGGCAGGCGGCGATCTGCCGGCAGAGTTCACTGCCGATGCTGCCGCCAGCACCGGTGATGAGCACCACCTTGTCGTGCACCAGCCGCTGCAGCAACATCGCGTCGGGCGTGACCGGTTCGCGGCCCAGCAGGTCTTCAAGCTCCAGCTCGCGCACATCGTTCAAGCTCACCCGGCCCGCGGCCAGGTCCGACATGCCGGGCATGGTGCGCACCCGCACCGGCAGGTGTCTCAAGGACTCCACCACCTGCAGGCGCCGCTGGTGTGTGACCGAAGGCAGCGCAAGCAGCAGATCGGTCACGCCCAGCTCGGGTATGAGCCGGGGCAGCGCCGATGGCGGGTAGACCGTGCGACCGTCCAGGCTGTTGCCATGCAGTTGGGTGTCGTCGTCCAGAAAGCCCAGCAAGCGGTGCTCGGTGCCACGTGCGAGTGCGGCAGCCAGCTGGCGGCCGGCTGCGCCCGCGCCGTAGATCAACACGCCGGGCATGTCCTTTCGCTGCAGAACGGTGCGGTAGAGGCCGCCGAGCCAGTAACGCACCACTACCCGGCTGAAGCCCACAAAGGCCATCAACAACAGTGGCTGGATCACGCCCACCGTGCGCGGAATGCCCGGGACACTGATGACGGTGAACAGGGTGGCGTAGAAGAGCGCGTACAAGGAGATGGCCTGCACGAGGCTGACCATGGCGTTCCAGCCCGCGTACCGGAAGATGGCGCGGTACAAACCAAAGCGGATGAAAAGTGGCAGGGCCAGCAGCACCGAACCCAGCATGGCCCAGCCATGCACGGGCTCCAGTCGCACCCAGTGCTCCAAGCGCAGGCACAAGGCCAGCCAAACGGTGAGCACACACAGCGCCACGTCTACGGCGAGCGCGACCAGGCGTTTGGCCACGCGAGGCATGTCCAGCAGCGTGGTCGCTGCGAACGTCTCCGAATCCCTGTTGGTCATTGTTTTAGTGGGTCACGCCGTCGCGGCGCAACACCTTCACAAACGTCATCCACAAAATGCGAACGTCGAAGGCCAAAGTGTGCCGCCGCAGGTACTCAGCGTCCAGCGCCACCTTCTGCGTAATCGGCAGTTCGTCGCGGCCATTCACCTGCGCCCAGCCCGTCAAGCCCGGCACCAGTTCGTGCACGCCGTACTCGGTGCGCAAGGCGATCAGGTCGTGCTGGTTAAACAGTGCGGGGCGAGGCCCCACGAAGCTCATGTCGCCCTTGATGATGCTCCACAGCTGGGGCAATTCGTCCAGACTGCTCTTGCGCAAGAAGGAGCCGATGGGAGTGAGGTACTTCGCCGGATCGATCAACAGATGGGTGGCTACGGCGGGCGTGTCCACCCGCATGCTGCGGAACTTGGGCATCTTGATAATCTGGTTGTGGCGACCGACGCGATCGCTCCAATACAGCGCAGGGCCCGGCGACGTGAGCCGCACCGCCAGCGCAATGCTGGCCACGGGCATCAGCAACACCAGCGCCGCTGGAATGGCCAGGGCCAGATCAAAGAGGCGCTTGATCACGGCGCTAGCCCCGCCACCGCTCGCCGCAGTCCTTCGTCCACCGAAAGGGGTGGGCTCCAGTTCAGGGTGTTGCGGGTGTGGCTGATGTCGACCTGGAGGTTGCCGAGCAGGCGTTGCGCCATGTCGCCCTTGCCCAGCAGGTTGGCGCCGAGCTGAAGCAGCGAAGGCGGGACTGGGAGCAGTCGCGCCGGTTTGTTCATGGCGAGACCCAGGCGGCGCAGCAGGTCGGCGGTGGACAGGTCTTCACCGTCGCTGACCAGAAAGGTCTGGTTGGCGGCGGCGGGGTGGTCGATGCAGGTGATGAGCAGGTCGACCAGGTTGTCCAGCGCGACGAAGCTGCGGCGGTTGTGGGTGACGCTGGCCAGCGGCAGGGGGATGCCACGTTGGACGGCCCGCATCATGGATGCGAAGTTGGCTTTGACGCCTGGACCGTAGACCAGGGGTGGGCGGACGATTACGACTTCCATGCCGGTTTCAGCAGCGATTTGACGCAAGCCTTGTTCGGCTTCCATTTTGGAAATGCCGTAGGGGTCTTGTGAGGAGAGTGCGTCGTTTTGACAGCACGGCTTCCTATGTTCTTCGCCGTGAACTTTAATCGTGCTGAGGAAGATCAGCCTACGTATATGTGCCTTACTTGCTTGTCTCGCTAATTGAAGGGTACCTTCTGTGTTGACTTTTCGAAACTCATTCAATCGGTCGGTAGCGTGGTCTTGCATCTGATGAACGCGAGCAGCCGTGTGGATGACAACGTCACAACTGGTTAACGCCTTAGACCAGTCAGTTCGACCGTCTACACTGCCCACCTCAATTGCGCCGTGCCACTTATTGCGAGTAGCCGATATGGGTGTGTGTCCACGCACCTCCAAGGCAGTGGCTGTGGTACTGCCTAAAAACCCATTGGCACCGGTCACAAGTACTCTCATTGAGCAAGCACTTCTGCATAAAGTGCCAAAGTTTGCTTCTCTACCAGAGTTGAGGAAAATTCTTCAATTATCCTTTGTCGGCCGCGCGTTCCCATTTGACTGCGAAGTGGCGGATCCAGAAGCAGCCGTTCCAAAGCGTTTGATAGGGCCCCCGCGTCGCGGGCCGGAACGAGCAGCCCATTGTCTTCGTGACTAACCGCCTCCCGACACCCAGGGACATCGGTCGTCACGCAGGGCAACCCAGTGGCCATGGCCTCCAACAAGAACTTTGGCAAACCCTCACGGTAAGAGGGCAAACATGCAATGGATGCTTGAGCCAGCACTTCTGGCATGTCTTTGCGAAAACCCCACAACTCGACAATGCCTTCCTGACGCCATCGGGTCAGTGTGTCGTTGTCAATACAGGCTCGATTGCCAGGATCGCTATCACCAACCACCACAAAGCGAGCGTGTATGCCACGCAAGCGAAGAGTCTCCGCCGCCCTCACAAATTCACCAATACCTTTGTCCCAAAGCAAGCGGGCAGCAAGGATCACGACTGGTTCACCTGAGCCCTCTGATTTCCTCCCATAAAGGACTGGATCAACACCAGCCCCTCGTATCAGCACAGCATCCGATGCTCTCACTTGATTGGTGTGCACAGATGACTCAAGGTCATCAACGTTCTCAAAAATCACGCGGCTGCCTTGGGGATTTAAAAGAACGCGAAGGGCCAGTTGAATAACAGGTCTTGCAATGAACATTAATGGACTGGTGGAAGTGTAGACATATCCACCGCCCACCATCGCGTTCACAATATGCTTGACGCCAGAAAGGCGGGCTGCAATACCGCCAAGCAGTATGGGCTTGAGCGCTACCTGATGCACGATGGTTGGATGTTCATATCTGTAGACACGAAGAATCCGTAAACATGCCAGCACAGCAGAAAATGGATTCATGCTGCGTCTGTCGATATGCAACGGGATCATCCGCAAGCCCGCAGCCTCAATGCTCTCTCGGTGTCGATTGCAATGTGTCAGTACTACCACCTCATAACCTTCTTTCTGCGCTGCTGTTGCGCGGGATAAAAAGTGTGAGTAGAAGAACCAATCGACTGTCACCAAGAACAACAGTTTGGGAGGGTGTTTGCAAGAGGTAGATTGCAAGAGCATGCTTCCTAGATTGTTTGCGTCAGATCTAATACCATATCTTCTGGTCGACATTATTGTTGTCAAATGATCACAGCCGCAATGTCTTTGATATTGATGAAAGTGAGTGATCTCAAATCATGCTCGGGTTGCTCGCATCACTGACTTTCCTGCGCTAAGTGCCGATCCAAGGAGCCACCTCAAGTCTCGCGTCACCAGAAAGTTCCGCAATTGAGCTCCTGCCGCATTTGAATATGCGGTACGGGATCGGCGTGCCTCTCCCTTTGGCGATGCGTTGTATGAGAGCAGTACTTCAGACATGTTGGCGAACTGCCAGTTAGAGTCCAGCGCCAACCTGAGCCACAGATCGTAGTCTTCCGCATTTTTTCCACCCAAGTAGCCCCCCATCTCTACAATAACCTGTCGACGCAGCATGACAGACGGGTGACACATCGGATTTTGATAATGCATGTGACTGCGAATCTCGCGGTCAGTTTCTGGAGGCGAGACTTTTCCGTGCACGTGACCATCGGCGTCCATCAGTTCATAAGCCGATCCCAGAACGGCTACGGACGGGTGGCGCTCCATGAAGTCGAATTGACGTTCAAGTCTGTCGGGTGCAGATACATCGTCCGCATCCATTCGGGCCACCAAGGGTGCACGGGCCAAGTGCAGTCCTAGACTCAAACTGAAGTTCAGCAGATAGATGGGAGTATCAATTACACGCACACGCATATCGCGTCCATAAACCCCCTGCAAGGATAGAGCCAATTTATCGGCGTGTATGCCGTTGACGATAAGCAGCAATTCAAAATCATCGAGTGTCTGGTTCAAGCAGGACCGTATGGCGCGATGCAGCAACTCGTTTTCTTGGTGTGTGCAAAGCAGCCAAGACACTTTTGGACTCCCCGCTTGCAGTGAGGTAGGTGTGGATTTGACGTTCAAGAAGTGCACCTGTGCAGTTTTAGCTCTGCCATATATATGGAGGGGTGGCGAACTGTTCTGGGCCAACCTCCAGAGACGCTCTTTCAAGCACTTGGTTGATAAGTATGGCTGTTAACGAGATGGCCACAGCAGTGCTGATGCACAACCACCTGGAGCGTGAAGACACTGTGCCCAACGCAGCAAAGGCGATAGGGAGTATTGGCATGAGATAGCGAGGCTGCACAAACAACGAAAGGCTGACCATGAACCAGACGCAGAGCCCCAGTGCTGCACCCAACCGCCGATGGCGATCGGACCGCGAGTTGCTTTGAGTCCTGAGTGCGCAGCCCAGCAATGCCGCCAAAATCAAAATGCCAAAAAGCCAATACCCCAGACCAATCCAGTAGACCTGCCCCTCTTGGTTGTGCAAGACAGGAAAGAGAGCCATGGACAACAGGTTGTACATCAACCTCAAGCCGTAGAGAGTCAAACCGTCCAGCGTTGATAGCGGATCCAAGGCGAGAGCGGACGCCAAGCCCCCGACAGGTTGGCTGGAAATCAAGTCTTGGTAGATCGCCAAGTTGCGGCCCAGCACTGGGGCAATAGACGCCAAAGGGCCGAACAGGCAAGCTGCAGTCGCCAGAAGGCCCAGCATCATCGCAGGCAGATGACGCTCACGCTTGTCAAGCACCCAGAGAGAACACACGCATAGCATGAGAAATAGGCCGTATCCGTCACGCAGCGTATACATCAACGCGCAAAAGCCGAGAGCGCTCCACCAGCGGCGATCGTCGCGAAGCAGGCAATCCACCAAATACAGCGTCAGCAACAAGAGGGGGATTTCCTTGTTGGGACCGGGCATTGCCAGCACTAAGTACGGATTCCCCAGCAAGCCAAGGATTGTCCAAGAGGGTGCTTTCAACTTTTGCAATCCGACTCTCCTGAACATTGCGATGCTCGCCATGATGAGCACCACGTTCTCGGCGTAACAGAGAGCAGGGTGAAGAAACCAGGTCCAGCCGTAAAAAATGGTGATGCCGATGAATGGGTTGCTCCATTGCAGCAGACCGCCTTGTATCCAGAAATTCTCCAGAGTCAGTGCGATGTTGACCACATCAGGCACCACTAGCCCCCTCTCGACTGCAAGATCAAAGTTGATCTGCTGAAGGATGAGCACCCAACTGCTCAACGTAAAAAACAGGGCGATGGAGCAGTACCAGACATAGCCTAGGGGTCGCGCTTTCTTTGTTCGACAAGAGCGACTCGCTTGATGCTCAATCGACATCCGATAAGGTTGAACGGAGGCATCCGTCTCGTAGTCGGGCGGAACCATCTTCGTTGATCCGTTCAAACTTCTATCAGCAACTGCATATAGCGCTCGACGATGCGGTTCCAAGTGAATTCCTTGGAAAAGATAGACTGTCGTCCTGCCTCACCCATTGCCACAAGGCGCGTGGGATTCGACAGGATGGCTTCCATTTCAGCAGCCATCGTATCAATGGATACAGTTGCACCTTGCACCTTCGAGCGTCGCATGACATGGCCTGCTCCGGTCCAAGCAGCGATTTCTCTACTGTTGCCCACGGGCGTTGACAGAAAGGCGGTGCCTGCTGCGGCTGCTTCGAAAAGCACCAAAGGAGAGTATTCCACGTGTGAGGCCAGCACAAACAGATCGGCCGCTTTGTACAGGTCAACCAAATCGTTGCGCGGCAAGTCCGTAATCATCACGCGCTTGCGACCAGAATCGCGCCTTTGCCATCGAGCCTCCCAGGACAGGGGCCAGCGCTGGGACAACGCGTGCTTTAGCGTTCGCTTTAGCAGGTTGGTCACGCCAGAGCCGGGCTCATTGCCATTGATTACCAACGTAGCAGGTCTGGGCAGACGCGCCTTCTTGAAGGCGCGTAAAGTTTCCCAGTGTCCCTTTGCAGCGATCTGGCTGCCCACGCTCAACAACAGATCGTGGTCCGGAGCGATGCCAAGGCGGTTTCTTACTGCGTGATCATTCCGGTCGGAGAACTCACGTTCGTCCACCCCATTGGGAATGAAATGAAGAGTCTGTAGGCCATGGAGGCGCGCAAAGGCAACGTCTTGATAGTCCTCGGAGTAGAAGATTAATCCGTCAAAAAGCCTCAACCACTTGGGCATGTATTGGTAGTACGACGCATAGTTTGGATCGTTCAGGCCTGAGAAGCCGCACGGGATGAAAAGCTTGCGACCTCCAAAGTCGGGGAGGATGTCGACAGCTGCGTCGAAAGTCCACTGCTGTGCCGCCTTAATAAGAATGCCATCGAAGCCACCGTGTTCGATGAAAGCCCGGTACTTTGCCAGTGACCCCGTCATGCCCTTTGCCTGATTGCCGGAGATGGGAAACGAGAGAACACGCACGCCGTTGCGCGTGGTATCCATAGCCCGGTCCGGGTGGGGGCTAGTGGCGACCGTGACGTCCAGTCCATTTAGGGCCAGGCGCTCGGCGATCTGGCGCATGACCTCCTGAACACCCCCCACGCTTGGGGCATAAAACTCGCAGCACAGCAACACGCGTTTCATGGGTTCTTTGCTCTTAAGCGAAGCAGCCTGAGCCGAGCCTTCACCCAGCGAACAGGCTCTAGTCGCAGCGAAATGTCGCGGTAGTGTTCCCGCGCGCCCGGTAGTCCGAGATCCAGAGCGTAGCTGCCAAGCAGATAGCTGAAGTTGCTCTGAGCCAGTGCGCGGTAGGAGAGTGGGAGCAGTTGAAGTTGGCGTTGGAATAGGTTGCGTTGTCGTTCATACTGATGTGGATTGAAGGTGCTGATCTGTTCTGCACCCACCCAGTACGCGCCCAATCTTTCGGGAATCATTTTCATGCGGACGCCACGCGAAGCCAGTCGCAGCCAAGCGTCAAAATCTTCCACCGACGCCAATTCCCGGTTTTCCTCAAACCCACCGATCGTTTGCATGAGTTCGTTTCGCACCGTAGTTGCTGACGTGGGCAGGGGGTTGCCAAAGCGGATCATGTGTGTGAGGGGGTCGGCTACCCGCAGCGCATCGCCTAGCGACGCTCCGTGGGCCGGCTTTGCGAAAGCGCTGCGGTCAGCGCGCTCCACGCTCAGCTGGTGGTACACGATGTCACAATCTTCATCCAGCTCGGCTTTGACTCGGGCCATGCGTTCCGGGAACCACCAGTCGTCCGAATCCAGGAAACTCACCCATCGGGTTCGGGTAGCCTGGATCGCAGTGTTGCGCGGGCGTGCTGGGCCGCCTGAGTTGTCAATACGCAGCAACTGAAGCCGAAGACTATTTGCAAAGGAATGAGTGACCGATGCGATGTCTTCGGTCGATCCGTCGTCGCACACAATTACATCGAAGTCCCTGTCGGTCTGCACCACTAGACTGTTCAGCGCGCGAGCAAGCTCCTCACTGCGGTTGTAGGTGGGAATGACAACAGTGACGTCGTCGAGCTTGTGCTCACACATCCTGGACTGGTTCATGTATTAATCCTTGCCCATCGAGTGGGGATCAGATCGGGGGTGGGGCGTTCTGCGGCGTACCAACGCGCCGGGGCGACCACCGTGCTGTTTGGGGTCGTGGACAGCCATGCACCCCACCAGCTGAAGCTGCTGTTGGCGATGATGTGATGTTTGCAATGGGACATAAGCCGCAAGTCTTGGAAGGCGTCCTCTGGACGGTTGTGGTCCACATGGTGGGTCGGAAATGGGAAGGAAAGGTGGGTCCGTGCCCATTGGGGATCGTCGGAAAACACGAACAGCGTGGGGTTGTGAACCCGTTCGGCTATGTGCTGGAGGGCGGCGCGGTAGTAGTCCAGGGAGCACAGGCCGTGATAAGACGCGGCGGACTGCAACGTGACGTAGTCACCGCGGCGCACATGCAGCGACACCGAGCTGCATGTAGCCATTTGGGCCATCACTTCGAGGTCCGCTGTTGCCGGTGACTCCATCGGCACCAGTTCTTTCAGGAGGTAGTCCCTGATATCAGCGAAATAGGCCTCGCTTTGCCAGAAGCCGAACAAATAGCTGCCAGGTCGGGCGGCCAGCGCTTTCTGGTTGACGCCCAAGCCCTGCTCACGAACCAAGCGCAGAGGAAGAAAGGGTTTGGCATAGCGGGCGAGGCGCCCGCGCATCAAGGTCCAGTGCTGTTGTTCGGCTTCGCTAGCCAGGCGCATGGCCAGCGGAAAGCGTGTCAGTTCCAGTGGTCGCGGTGTTTCCCCCGGGCGCGGATGATCAAACCAGTGGGGATCGAGTACCAGAGGACAGCTGTGCCGCAGAGCTAGCCGGCGCGCTGCCGCGTACTGGAAAAGCTGGTTGCCCAGACCGCCCTGTCCGTAAAAGACGATCATGAGTGTGCTCGCTTGACGAAGTGGAAACAACCGCACCCATATTTTTGCATGGCCGCCTGCGCGGGCGCTGCGTTGCGAACCAAGCCTTCGCTGGAGCCGTCGTCTGGTATCAGGGCGAATTCGACAAGATCGAGTCCGGTTGCCATGGAAAGCACCTGCTCATGGGTGTAGATGCGGTGTGCGTTGAACTGGATGCGCGACTCACCACCGATCGGCACGACCAGCAGAAGGTGTCCATTTGGAGCCAGCGCACGGATCAGTTCGGTTACAGCCCTGATATCGCCGTCGTAATCGAAGGCGTCGCCATATCGTCCAAGTCCCACGTGTTCCACCACGTGCATGCACGACAGCGACTCCACACTGTTGCTGGTAAACGGCAATTGCATGAGCGTACCCGCATCGCAGGTGAGACTGGACAGTCCGAGCTGTGCGGGCCGGAAGTCGATGAACTGGGTGGGAATGAATGCTGAGATCGAACTCACGAAGTACAGTGAACTGGCCACATCGACGTGCCGGGTGGGACGTATCTCTGCCAGGACCCGGGCCGCCCAGGCCGTGTGGAACACATAGTGCCGGTCGAATCCTGTTGTAGCGGTGGCATCGCGTAGGTGCAACCAGCGGTCCTTCCATTCGACGAGGAAGCGTGGGTTAGGCTGGGCTTGGAGCTGACTGAACTGATGCAGTACTTTGAAGAGCTGCCGCCCATGTTGCAGGGCACGACGAATCTTGTGCATCAAGCGGTCAACGATGGATGGCATGGTGTCAATCTCTTGTGGGGATGGAAGGGGTGCCCCGTTCGTGGAGCGCGAACCACAGGACACCCAATGCAAATTGCGTCAATGTGGTTGACAACCAGATGGCGCCGCCGAGCAGCAGCCCCGAAGAGGTGCCCATGATCATGATTACCAGGCCTGCTACGGCCAGGGACACGAGGTTGAACTGGAGGATGCGTTGAGGTTGCCCTGCCGCCAGGATGACCTGGTAGATGCATCCATACAGGCTGTTGACGGCCACTGCCAGCAACAGCAACTGAAGCGGTCGGGCTCCAGTGTCCACGACCCCTGGGTTTCGCAGCCACAGTTCCAGCAGCGGAGCGGCCAGCAGGCAAGCCAGAAGTGCAGGGATCGTCGAAATGAGCACCGTGCCCGCGATCAGCCGCTTCATGCGGGCGGGCGAGACCCGGCCCGTGGACTCGATGTCCTGCACTAGCAGCGGAAAGTAGGCCCGGGTGAGGGGCGTCTGCAACTGCAGGAACGCCATCGCCATTGCGGCGACCACTGTGTAAACGCCGAACGCCTCCACCGGTACGGTTCGGCTTAGGATGATGCGATCGAGTTGTATGACCAGCAAACCCACTAAAATGCCGCCCGAAAGGATGGTGACTTCGCGCAACAGCGGGCGTAAAGGCGCGTAGTGTTGTAGGTCGGAGGTGCCCATCATCCTGCGGACCGTCACGGCGTTGGTGACCATCTCGATCAAGGCCCAGAACGCAAACACGGACGCATAAAGCCAGACATGGGGGGCGCTGATGTACATGGCCAGCATGGTCGAAACATGCTTGATCGTGCCGAAGCTGCAAACGCGCAGGTTGGCCAAAACCTGCTTCTGCAGGCCGTGCCAAAGCCCGATATGCATGTTGTTGACGAATTGAAACAACATCTGCAGGCTAGTGATGCGTATAGCGATTTCCAGGTCGTGGGCGCGCTCGAGAGGAACCAGGAACCAGTTGTTTGCGAGATATCCCGCTGCGACCTGCAGTAGGATGAACATTGACAGGCCCAGAATCCAGTACATCCGACGAAAGAGCGCGACATGGTGCATAAGCGCCGAGGGTTTGTGCGCCTCCTTGGCCGCCCAGCGAGGCACGATCTGGCTGAACCCTGCATCCAGGAAGTTCGACAGCACCTGAAGGCTGACGCAAGCCGCCACCAGACCCCATTCAACTAGGCCGAGCATCTGGATGTAGATCGGAATTGACAGTACTGACAGCAGGCTCAACCAAGCCAAAGCCAAGAAGCTCGACGTGGCGTTGCGGCCAGCCACCGAACGCAACGGGGCAGATGCCTTCAGAAACCGACCCAGCGGCGCCCGCAAGTTCATGAGCCAGACGGCAGAACGGATTCGAAGTAGGCGATGGTTTTCTTCAGGCCGGCCTCGAGAGCAATGGCCGGTTCCCAGTTCAACATGCTTCTGGCCAGCGAGATGTCAGGCTGTCGCTGCTTGGGGTCGTCGGCGGGGAGAGGCCGCAAGACCAGCTTCGACTTGGAGCCTGTCAGGTCAATGACCTGTTCGGCGAGTTGACGGATTGTGAATTCGCGCGGATTGCCCAGGTTGATCGGTCCGGGAAATCCAGGCTGGCCGTTCTCGCCGGCCGGGAGATCCATGAAACGGATGAACGCCTCGATGAGGTCGTCCACGAAACAGAAGCTTCTAGTCTGCTGTCCGTCGCCGTAAAGGGTGATGTCTTCGCCATTGAGTGCCTGCATGATGAAGTTGCTGACCACGCGACCATCATTTGGATGCATGCGAGGGCCGTAGGTGTTGAAGATGCGCGCCACGCGAATGTCCAACCCATGCTGGCGGTGATAGTCGAAGAACAGCGTTTCGGCGCAGCGCTTGCCTTCGTCGTAGCAACTGCGTGGTCCGATCGGGTTGACGCTACCCCAGTAACTCTCCGGTTGGGGGTGAACCGCAGGATCCCCATACACCTCGCTGGTGCTCGCTTGGAAAATGCGTGCCCGCAACCGCTTGGCCAAGCCCAGCATGTTGATGGCGCCATGCACACTGGTCTTGGTGGTCTGGACGGGGTCGTGCTGGTAGTGAATTGGACTCGCTGGGCACGCCAGATTGTAGATCTGATCGACTTCGACATAGAGGGGAAACGTGACGTCGTGGCGCATGAACTCAAAGCGTGGATGGGTCAGCAGGTGCTCAACGTTGCTTTTGGTTCCAGTGAACAGGTTGTCAGCGCAGACCACTTCATCTCCCCGATCAAGCAGGCGTTCGATCAGATGAGAGCCAAGAAACCCGGCACCGCCGGTGACGAGAATTCTCTTGCGAGGGTTGTATTGGCGCATGTGATGGCTCTGCAATTAGTGAGGTATCGGAGCAGTTCGTGTATCAAGCTGCAGGAAGAGCTTGTTGCTAATGATGGTAAGACTTGATTTCGTTAAATCAGCCCAGTAATCGTTGAATCTTACGTGCAATCTGCCTGCTTCGAGTCAGGCCATTGCCAGTGAACCTTTTGTTGTAGAGATTCAAATTAATGTGGGCGGATACTTCAAACGGTTTCTCGTATTCGAAACCACAGAAGAAAAAATCTAGATTGTTGGAGACGATATCATCCCAGCCCATTTCGAAGGAGTTTCTCAATTCTGCAGTGATGTGTCGATAGGGTGATGGATCCAAGATGGTCTTGGGCACGAAGCGAATAGTTGCTGAGTCGACATCGAGCCAAACAAAGTGTTTGTGCACCTCGAAATCGTAGAGGTATTCATAAGCAGGCAGTGGAAACTCGATGTAACCTCTCCCTCCACCAACTCTGAAAATCTCCGACATGAATGTACAGGGGTCTTCCACGTGTTCAATCACATGCGATGCGATCACGTAGTCGAATTGACCATCGACGTAAGGAAGTTGCGTTCCTTGATAGAAAGTGACTTTCCTTCCGGAGAATTCAGGGGAATTCTTGGGATCTCCGCGTTGGCGAATCGCCTCTTCGTGATCGTCGAAATCGTACTCAAGGAATTCATTGGCCCTGGGAAAAGGAGTGGTTCCTGGCCCTATCTCGAGAACTCGGTCAGTGGGTCTGATGGACTGAATGAGATTGGAAAAGAACATCTTGAAATGTGGGTTGGGAAATTGGTCTCGGTACAGCATCGCCTAGCACCCTCAATCGTGTGAAAGCCACACGGTTCGATGCCGCCCATGGGTAGACGAGTTGGCACTACCTCATTAGGCGCTACGTCGGTTTGCGTGCCAGTACATTCAAAGAGAAAAATTGACCAAAAGGCTCTTTGGCAAGAGACGCATCCTCTACGCCCGGCAAGAAGTGCGGCTCATGCGGATACTCATGGACTTCCTCGAAACCCACCTTCTCAAGCAGGTGTTTCATCCAACAGAAGTTGAACCCGGTCTTGTGGAAGTCGTAAGGATCGACTTGTCCTCCATACAGCAGCCCGATCCAGGGCGAGTGTCCCGGGGTCTGAAAGTGCTGCCAATTTTCTGTGTATATCTTGACGATGCGGTCGATGTCGGGAACAGAGACTCGCAGTTCGCCACCGGGTTTCAATACCTCAAACCAGCGCTGCAGCACATCGAGAGCCTCGTCATGTGAGAAATGCTCCAGAACATGACATGCGTAGATGAGTGCGATGGATTCATCTTTGAAGTTGTCAAGCTTGGAGATGTCGGAGATGACATCGACTGCGTGTGTCGTCAATATGTCGACGTTGCAAAACCCAGGTAGGCGAACGTTCCCGCAGCCCAAGTGCAGGCGATCTGCCGCCCCGGGGTTGGTGGTGGGTGGGTTCCTCCGGCTGAACTTTCTGGCCTCCCTTGTCAGGCGCCGAGTGACTCGCTTGAGAAATTTAGTAGGGTTGCTTGACATCGGTGCAAAGCCTTATTCGTAGTAATCCATGGCCTTGTGGCCGTGCCGCGTGACAAGCTCATCCCGTTCCGCGCTTTTCAAGTCATCCCGCACCATTTCGGCCACGAGCTCTTCGAAACTGATTCTTGGTGTCCAGCCCAATTTTTGTTTGGCCTTGGTGGGATCACCCAGCAGAGTCTCGACTTCAGTTGGTCGAAAGTATTTGGGGTCTACCGAAACGATGGGAGCGACGTGGCGTCCGTTAAGCGCGTCCTCTCCCGCCATGGGCGAGTTTGTCCAATAGCCTCTCTCGTTCACCCCGCTGCCTTCCCAGCGCACGTCCATTCCCAGCTCGCGAGCGGAAGCATTGACGAAATCGCGCACGCTGTACTGCACTCCGGTGGCGATCACAAAGTCTTCTGGCTTGTCCTGCTGCAGCATCAGCCACTGCATTTCCACATAATCCTTGGCGTGGCCCCAGTCACGCAGCGCGTCCAGATTGCCAAGGTACAAGCAGTCCTGCAGCCCCAATTTGATACGGGCCAGCGCCCGCGTTATCTTGCGCGTCACGAAGGTCTCGCCACGTCGTGGGCTCTCGTGGTTGAACAGAATGCCATTGCAGGCATACATGTCGTACGCCTCTCGGTAGTTCACTGTGATCCAGTACGCATACAGTTTGGCCACCGCATAGGGGCTGCGCGGGTAGAAGGGGGTTGTCTCTTTCTGGGGAGTTTCTTGAACCAGGCCGTAGAGTTCGCTAGTGCTGGCCTGGTAGAAGCGGGTCTTCTTCTCCAGTCCCAGGATGCGGATGGCTTCCAGCATGCGCAGGGTGCCCATGCCGTCCACGTCAGCGGTGTATTCCGGACTCTCGAAACTCACGGCCACATGGCTTTGAGCGCCCAGGTTGTAGATCTCGTCCGGCTGCGTTTCCTGAATGATGCGCACCAGGTTGCTGGTGTCGCTCAGGTCGCCGTAGTGCAATTTGAACTGGGCGTTCTCGATGTGTGGATCTTGGTAAATGTGATCGACCCGCGCAGTATTGAAGCTGGATGCACGGCGCTTGATGCCGTGCACGGTGTAGCCCTTCTCCAACAGAAATTCGGCCAGATAACTGCCGTCCTGCCCGGTGATGCCGGTGATCAAGGCGGTCTTCGTGGTGTGCGTGTTTGTCATGTCGATTGACGGGATTCGTGGGTATGTAGAAAGTCGGCATAAGCGAGGTCCAAGCCAGCCTCCAATTTCACCTGGGCGTGCCAGCCGAGCGCGTTGAGGCGTTGGCTGTTCATGAGTTTTCGGGGCGTGCCATCGGGCTTGCTGGTGTCGAAATCGATGGCTCCCTCAAAGCCCACGACATGGCCCACGGCGTGGGCGAGCTCGGCGATGCTGATGTCCGAGCCTGAACCCACGTTGACGTGGCTCTGCATCGGGCGGGTGTGTCGGTCGAAAACTGCCTTGGGCAGGTTCATCACATGTACACTGGCCGCTGCCATGTCGTCTACGTAGAGGAACTCGCGCAAGGGCGTGCCCGTGCCCCAGATGGTGACCTTCGGCGCATTCGCCACGCGGGCTTCGTGAAAACGGCGGATGAGAGCCGGTATCACGTGTGAATTTTCCGGGTGGTAGTTGTCGCCGGGTCCGTACAGGTTGGTCGGCATGACGCAGCGGTAGTCCACACCATGGCTTGGTCCGTACTGCCGGTTGTAGCTCTCGCATAACTTGATGCCTGCGATCTTGGCGATGGCGTAGGGTTCGTTAGTGGGCTCCAGCAACCCGGTCAACAGAGCGTCTTCGGCCATGGGCTGGGGCGTAATTCGGGGATAGATGCAACTGGAGCCCAGGAACAACAACTGCTGGACGCCATTGCGGAACGCCGCATCGATGATGTTGGCTTCTATCATCAGATTGTCGTAGATGAAGTCGGCCGGGTAGGTGTTGTTGGCATGAATGCCCCCTACTCTCGCGGCCGCGAGGTAGACCTCTTGGGGCTTCTCAGAGGCAAAGAAACTGCGCACAGCGGCTTGGTCGGTGAGATCAAGTTCAGCATGTGTGCGGGTGATGATGTGGGTGTCGGCGTGACCGGCGGCGAGGAGTTGGCGAATGATGGCTGAACCCACCATGCCCCGATGGCCGGCAACGTAAATCCTGGGTGATGACGATGAGCTCATATTCATGGTTGCTGAAGTGCAAAAATGTCGGCTTCCCGCAGTCGCTTGCCGCTCAGATCCTTGACCGACAACATGGGTTGAGTACCTACGGGCCATTCGATACCAATGTCGGTATCGTCCCAAGCGATGCAGCGCTCATGCTGCGGGGCGTAGTAGTTGGTGGTCTTGTAGAGAAAGTCAGCCGACTCACTCAGCACCAGGAAACCGTGGGCAAAACCTGTTGGGATCCAAAGTTGCCGGTGGTTGCCCTCGGTCAGTTCGGCGCCTACCCATTTTCCAAAAGTCGGCGATCCCTGGCGAATGTCCACAGCCACATCAAACACCGCCCCGCGCACCACCCGCACCAGCTTGCCCTGGGGCTGCTGCACCTGGTAGTGCAACCCTCGCAGCACCCCCTTGGCGCTCCGGCTGTGGTTGTCCTGCACGAAGTTCACGTCCAGACCAGTCGCCTCATTGAAGGCCTTCTGGTTGAAGCTCTCGAAAAAGAACCCGCGTTCGTCACCGAACACCTTGGGTTCGATGATGAGGACGTCCGGGATGGTGGTGGGCGTGACTTTCATCGGAGCACCGGGTCCTTGAGCAAGCGCACCAAGTACTGGCCGTAGCCGTTCTTGAGCATGGGTTGGGCCAGCGCCTCCAACTGGGCCGCGTCGATCCAGCCGTGTCGCCATGAAATCTCTTCAGGGCAGGCGATCTTCAAGCCCTGGCGGTGTTCCAGCGTGGCGATGAACTGGCTGGCCTCGAGCAGGCTGTCGTGGGTGCCGGTGTCCAGCCACGCATAGCCGCGCTGCATGATCTGCACATTGAGCTGGCCCAGGTCGAGGTAGGCCTGGTTCACTGCGGTGATCTCGAGCTCGCCGCGCGCGCTGGGCTTCACGGCTTTGGCGATGTCCACCACCTGCTGGTCGTAGAAATACAGGCCGGTCACGGCGTAGTTGCTCTGCGGCTTGGCGGGTTTTTCTTCGATGCTGCGGGCTTTGCCTTGTGCGTCAAAGGCCACCACGCCGTAGCGTTCGGGATCGTTCACGTGGTACGCGAACACGGTGGCGCCGCTGGCCTTCTGGTCGGCGTCGGCAAGCAGCGTGGTGAAGTCGTGACCGTAGTAGATGTTGTCACCGAGCACCAGGGCGCTGGGGCTGTTGCCCACGAAGTCGGTGCCGATGATGAAGGCCTGGGCCAGGCCGTCGGGGCTGGGTTGCACCGCGTACTGCAGGTTCATGCCCCAGGAGCTGCCATCGCCCAGCAGTTGCTGAAAACGTGGCGTGTCCTGCGGTGTGCTGATGATGAGCACGTCGCGGATGCCGGCCAGCATCAGCGTGGTGAGCGGGTAATAGATCATCGGCTTGTCGTAAACCGGCAGCAGCTGTTTGCTGATTGCCAGAGTGGCCGGATGCAAACGGGTGCCGGAGCCGCCGGCCAAGATGATGCCTTTGCGTTGTGTCATGCGATGTGTCTTAAAGAATTTCGGCAAGCATACGCCGCACGCCGTGCTGCCACATGGGCAGGTTAAGCCCAAAGTTCTCGCGCAGATGGG
Organism: Hydrogenophaga sp. PBL-H3; assembly: GCF_010104355.1. Lineage (NCBI taxonomy): Bacteria > Pseudomonadati > Pseudomonadota > Betaproteobacteria > Burkholderiales > Comamonadaceae > Hydrogenophaga > Hydrogenophaga sp. PBL-H3. Next base: position 4,246,140 of record NZ_CP044972.1, on the reverse strand, counting down.
TTGTGTCCAGGCGTGAATTCAACGGCCGGCGGGCAGGTGTGGGGAATGCACTGGTGGGCACAGGTGCCACTTCCCGGGCCTGGATCGCGAGGTCTGGCTGGAGAGTGCGAGCCGTCTCAAGCACGAAGCGGGCGTAGCCGTTCCAGGTGGTTTCGCCAGACGCTGCCAAGTGGTAGGTGCCGCAGCAGGCTTCATCGCGCAGGGTCTGGCGGATGGCGTGGGCGGTCACGTCGGCAATCAACTCGGCCCCGGTAGGCGCGCCGAACTGGTCATCTATCACCGTGAGGTGGTCGCGTTCCTGCGCCAGCCGCAGCATGGTCTTGGCGAAGTTGCTGCCGCGTGCGGCGTAGACCCAACTGGTGCGAAAGATCAGGTGGCGAGCGCCCGCCGCCGCGATCATCTGCTCGCCTTCCAGCTTGGTCTGCCCGTAGACGCTCAAGGGCGCGGTGGCTGCGCCTTCGTTCCATGGCGCAGTACCGCTGCCATCGAACACGTAGTCGGTGGAGTAATGGACCAGCAAGGCACCCAAAGCCTGGGCGGCTTCGGCCAACACGCCAGGGGCAAGCGCATTCAAGGCGTACGCTTGGTCAGGCTCGCTCTCGGCTTTGTCCACGGCGGTGTATGCCGCTGCATTCACGATCACGGTGGGGCGCAACCGCGCCACTGTTTCGCGCAGGCCGTCTAGGTTGTTCAGGTCACCGCAGCCGCCATCTGCCAGCGTGCTGTGTCGGTCCAGCGCTACCAGTTCGCCTAGTGACGCCAGGCTGCGCTGCAGTTCCCAGCCGACCTGTCCATTCTTGCCCAGCAGCAAACAGCTCATTGGCAGACGTGAACTAGCCGCCAAAGCCGTACTTTCTCTTAAGTGCAGTGATCCGCGCTCCATGTTGTCCGGAGACGTAGGACTTTCTCCAGGACTCTCGAATCAGGACTAACGTGAGCATTAACAAGCCAAAAAGTAAGGTGCTCAACACTGCAATCATCAACTTTTTTGGCGAGACAGGTGCTGTTGGCAACGTTGGGTTCTGAAGCAGTGTCTCGTTGGTCAGGCCTTCTAGTCGGACTTGGATGCTCAGAATGCGACGCTGTATCTGAGATTGTTGCGAGGAGATCAGCGCATAACTTTCAACCAACTTTCCAAGCTCCCCTCCGGGACTCCCTTGTTCAATGACCGATTGGACCAACTGTCGGGTTGTAGAAAGTTCCTGCATGCGTTTTTTAATTTGGGTCAGCTCGCCTTCCAATCTAAAGCGCTCATTGGGCCTCGGGCGTGATTCAATGAACGTGCTTTCGAGAATCACGTTTGCTAGCCTCTGGGCCATGACAGGCGATTTATCAGACACAACTAAAGTAATTGATTGGCCATCGCTTTCCACACGCGTTTTGATCTTGGATTTCAATTCACTGCGGACACGTTCGATAGTAGCGATTGACGGCTCAGTAACGATACCTGACTTGACCATAGCGGCATCGAGCACCGGGGATGCGGTCATATAAGCAGCTACCACAGCTGGAACTTCAGCTGGATTTATTGATAGTTGATCGCCATCAAGGTTGCTAACGACTGGAGGAACAACGCGAACAATTGAAACACTCTCAAATCTTTGAGGTAACGCGTGCATCACGGCGTAAGTTAGTACTCCGATGAACAATGGAGCGAGCAAAAGCAGCAATGCGTTTTCTGCTAAGGCAATAATGATCTCTATCAAGTCAACGCCATCTTCTTCAAAGTCGCCGCTGTGCTGTTCAGGCTTGTTCATTTTTGCTTTTTGATCAGAAAGTATTTCCGTGGACTGACTCGTCATGCAGACACCGGTACCTCGTACTGCGCCTGCACCCACTGCCGGTACGAGCCGCTCTGCACGTTCGCCACCCATTCGGGGTGGTCCAGGTACCACTGCACGGTCTTGCGGATGCCGCTCTCGAAGGTTTCTGCCGGTTTCCAGCCGAGCTCGCGTTCGATCTTGCGCGCGTCGATGGCGTAGCGGCGGTCGTGGCCTGGGCGGTCTTTGACGTAGCTGATCTGGCTGGCGTAGGGCTGGCCGTCGGTGCGCGGGCGCAGCTCGTCGAGCAGGGCGCAGACGGTGTGCACGATCTCCAGGTTGGGCTTTTCGTTCCAGCCGCCCACGTTGTAGGTCTCGCCCACCAGGCCGCCTTCGAGCACGCGGCGGATCGCGCTGCAGTGGTCTTTCACATAAAGCCAGTCGCGCACTTGCATGCCGTCGCCGTACACCGGCAGGGGCTTGCCCGCCAGTGCATTGACGATCATCAGCGGGATCAGCTTCTCGGGGAAATGGAAGGGCCCGTAGTTGTTGCTGCAGTTGGTGGTGAGCACCGGCAGGCCGTGCGTGTGGTGCCAAGCGCGCACCAGGTGGTCGCTGGCGGCCTTGCTGGCCGAGTACGGGCTGTTGGGCTCGAAGCCGTGGGTTTCGGTGAAGGCGGGGGCGTCGGGTGCCAGGCTGCCATACACCTCGTCGGTGCTCACGTGCAGGAAGCGGAAGGCAGACTTTTCATCGGCGGGGAGCGCGGACCAGTGCGCGCGCACTGCTTCGAGCAGGCGGAAGGTGCCGACGATGTTGGTCTGGATGAAGTCTTCGGCACCATGGATGGAACGGTCCACGTGGCTCTCGGCGGCGAAGTTGATCACAGCCCGGGGCCGATGCTCCGAGAGCAGCCGGGCCACCAGCGCGCCGTCGCCGATGTCGCCCTGCACGAACACATGGCGAGTGTCGCCCTGCAGGCTGGCCAGGTTCTCCAGGTTGCCCGCGTAGGTGAGCTTGTCGAGGTTGACGACGGGCTCGGCCGACCGGGCCAGCCAGTCGAGCACGAAATTGCCGCCGATGAAGCCAGCGCCGCCAGTGACCAGAATCATGAAACTTCCCTAAAGGTGGCGATCTTGGGGCGGCCAGGGGGCCGCCATGAACCACGCATTATCTTCACCAAACCGCTGTTTCCAGCGGAATCCGGTCCCGGATCAGTGTCCGTGTGAAACCGTTTCGCCCGCCTTGAGGCGGTACACCGTGCCGCAATACGGACATTTGGCCTCGCCGGTGTGGCCCACGTCCAGGTACACCTTGGGGTGGCTGTTCCACAGTTTCATGTCGGCCAGCTTGTTCGGACAGAACACGCCGCCCTGGGCGTTGAGGTCGCTGGCTTTGAGTTCGATGGCGGAGATGGTCATGGTGGTCAGACCTTCGTGAGCCAGTGAGCGTACTTGGGGTTGCGGCCATTGACGATGTCAAAGAACGCGCTCTGGATCTTTTCGGTGATGGGGCCGCGGCTGCCCACGTAGCCGGCCTTGCCGAGCTCGATGCGGTCGAGTTCGCGGATCGGGGTCACTTCGGCGGCGGTGCCGGTGAAGAAGGCCTCGTCGGCGATGTAGACCTCGTCGCGCGTGATGCGCTTCTGCACGATCTCCAGGCCCAGGTCCTTGGCGATGTGGAACACCGTGTTGCGCGTGATGCCGTTGAGCGCGCCCGCCGAGAGGTCGGGCGTGTAGATCACGCCGTTCTTGACCACAAAGATGTTCTCGCCGGCGCCTTCGCTCACGAAGCCGGAAGCGTCGAGCAACAGGGCTTCGTCGTAGCCCTCGTCGGTCACTTCCATGTTGGCCAGGATGCTGTTGGTGTAGTTGCTCACCGCCTTGGCCTGCGTCATGGTGATGTTGACGTGGTGGCGGGTGTAGCTGCTGGTCTTGACGCGGATGCCGCGCTTCAAACCTTCTTCACCCAGGTAGGCACCCCAGGCCCAGGCCGCAACCATCAGGTGGATGGTGTTGCCCCTGGGCGAAACGCCGAGCTTCTTGTCGCCGATCCAGGTCAGCGGGCGGATGTAGCAGCTCTCCAGCTGGTTCTCGCGCACCACGGCTTTTTGCGCTTCCATGGCCTCTTCCATCGTGAAGGGCAGCTTCATGCGCAGGATCTTGGCGCTGTTGAACAGGCGCTCGGTGTGTTCCTCGAGGCGGAAGATCGCCGTGCCGCCGACCGCGTTGTAGGCCCGCACCCCTTCGAAAGCTCCGCAGCCGTAGTGCAGCGTGTGGGTCAGCACGTGGATCTTGGCGTCGCGCCAGTCCACCATCTGGCCGTCCATCCAGATCTTGCCGTCGCGGTCGGACATCGAGGGAACGATGGGGCTCATGAGGGTCCTTTGGGTTGTTCGTGAGGGGCGCCCAACCGACAGGACTGGCCGCCAAACCAGCGATTTTACGGCGCCGGGCTGGCCTGCTCCGATGGCAGGGCTGGCGCCTCGGGATCCGGGCGAGCCAGTTGCCAGCGCACCAGCTTGCCGTGCCTGAACTCGGCTTCCACCGTGGAGTGGCCGCCATCGGTCCAGCGGTACACCTCGGGCTCTGCACCTTCGGCCGACATCCGCTCGCCCAGTGCGCGGGTCATGGCGATCACGTGCATCAGCGTCACGCCGGCCTTGAGCTTGGCGTTGAGCATCACGGCGCTGTCCACGTGGCCGATGGGGCGGTGGGCGGCGCGCTTTAGCACCGTCATGAGGCGGGTGAAGTGCAGCAGCAGCCACATCATCAAGCCACCACCGACGGCAGCCACGCCCGGCCAGCCGTAGCTGCGGTGGGCCAGCACCAGGAGGGCCGCACAGCCCAGGGGAACGAGGAATTTCTGGAGTTGCATGGGGCGATTGTCCATGGGCGCTCGCACCATGGCACTGCGGTTGGTACGTAGCCCGGCGGGTTCAGGCCAGGCTGCGCGCCAGCTCCATGGCTTCTTCAATGCGGTCCACGCCGTGCACCGTGAGGCCTTCAAAGGACTTGTCGTTTTTCTTGGGCAGGTTGGCCTTGGGCACCACCGCCACGCTGAAGCCCAGCTTGGCCGCTTCCTTCAGGCGCTCCTGGCCTCGCGGCGCGGGCCGCACCTCGCCCGCCAGGCCCACCTCGCCAAACGCAATGAAACCCTTGGGCAGTGGACGGCCGCGCAGGCTGCTTGTGATGGCCAGCATCACCGCCAGGTCGGCCGCCGGCTCGCTGATTCGCACGCCGCCCACGGCGTTGACGAACACGTCCTGGTCCATGCAGGCCACGCCGGCGTGGCGGTGCAGCACCGCCAGCAGCATGGCCAGCCGGTCGCGGTCCAGGCCCACGGAGAGGCGCCGGGGAGAAGGCCCGCCGCTGTCCACGAGCGCCTGGATTTCCACCAGCATGGGCCGCGTGCCTTCCAGCGTCACCATCACGCAGCTGCCCGGCACGGGCTCGCTGTGCTGACTCAAGAAGATCGCGCTTGGGTTGCTCACGCCCTTCAAGCCCTTCTCCGTCATGGCGAACACGCCGATCTCGTTGACCGCGCCGAAGCGGTTCTTGATCGCGCGGATCAGGCGGAAGCTGCTGTGCGTGTCGCCCTCGAAATACAACACCGTGTCCACCATGTGTTCCAGCACGCGCGGGCCGGCCAGCGCGCCTTCCTTGGTCACGTGGCCGACCAGCACGATGGCCGTGCCACTCGCTTTCGCCGCGCGCGTGAGGTGGGCCGCGCATTCGCGCACCTGCGCCACCGAGCCTGGCGCCGAGGTGAGCTGCTCGGAGTACACCGTCTGGATCGAGTCGATCACCGCGATGCCCGGCCGCACATGGTCCAGCGTGGCCAGGATCTTCTCCAGTTGGATCTCGGCCAGCACGCTGACTTGCGAGCCATCGAGCCCGAGCCGGCGCGAGCGCAAGGCCACCTGGGCGCCACTCTCTTCGCCAGTGACGTAGAGGGTCTTCACGTTCGCGCGCTGCAGCGAGTCCAGCGCCTGCAGCAGCAGCGTGGATTTGCCGATGCCCGGATCGCCGCCGATCAGCACCACACCGCCTTCCACAATGCCGCCGCCCAGCACGCGGTCGAGCTCGTCGTGGCCGGTGGGCGTGCGCTGCACGTCGGTGGCGTCGATGTCGGCCAGGGTGGTGACCTCGGCGGTCTTGGCCAGCGAGGCAAAGCGGTTCTTCGCCGGCGCGGTGGACTCGGCCACCGATTCCACCAGCGTGTTCCAGGCGTTGCAGTGCGGGCATTTGCCCAGCCACTTGGGGCTGGAGCCGCCGCACTCGTTGCAGGTGTATTGGGTTTTGTCTTTGGCCATGGTGCTGGGCAATATAGTCGAGCGCCCATGACCAAGACTCCCGCCGCCTCCCTGCTCGTGCTGCCGCCCAGCGCGCAACCCCTGTCCGCCGCGGCGCGCGCTTACAACCTGCAGCTCACCCGCATCGACAAGCTCAAGAGCCAGCTGGCCGAACTCGACGCGCTGGGCCAGCTGCACCGCCAGGAATTGCATGGCGCCGTCGAACCGCTGCGCCGCCAGCTGGCGCAAGCCCAGCGCAAACTCGCGTTGACACTGGACGGATTTCTCCAGGGCCAGGATCTCAGCCGGGGTCAGGCCGATGTGGCCCGCGCGGTGCTGTGCCAGCTCGCGCGCCACCTGGTCGACGCGGGCGGCCCGGGCTTAGATGCCATGCGCGAACTGCACGACCGCCACAGCCCGCGCACGCTGGCGCAGTTGAAGCAGGACGCGGCCGATGCCCTGCGTGCGCGGCTGGAATCGGTGTTGGGCGAGCCGCTGGACGACGAGGGACAGGAGCTGAGTGCCGAACAGCTGCTGCGAGCCGGCATGGCGCGCCTGCGCCGAGCCCAGGAAGAAGAACAGGACAAGAAGCGCGAAGCCGCGCAGGCCAAACGGCAGCGCAAGAAACCCGGCGCCGCGCTGCGCCAGACCGAGCAGCATGACGCCGACACGCTGTTGCGCCGCCTGTTCCGCCAGCTCGCCAGCGCCCTGCACCCCGACCGCGAAACCGACCCGCAGGCCCGCCTGCACAAGACCGCGCTCATGAGCGAGGCCAACGCCGCCTATGAGAAGCGCGACCTCGTCACGCTGCTGCACATCCAGAGCCGCGCCGAGCTGGCCGACCCGGCGGCGGTGCACAAACTCTCCGACGAGCGCCTGGCCTCGCTCACCCTGCTGCTCAAGGCCCAGGTGGCCGAACTGGAGCGCGAGCGCGCAGGCCGCCAGAGCGCGCTGGCCGACGAGTTCGATCTGCCCGACGGCCTCTCGCCCAACGCCAACACTCTGCTGCAGAGCCGGATCGATCAGGCGCGAGCGCTGGAGGCCGCGCTCGCGGACATCGAACACGATCTGGAACAGGTGACGAACGGCGTGCGGGTGAAGCGCTGGCTCAACGCGCAGCGCGACGCCGTCATGCGCGAGCGCTGAAGCCCTCGATCAACGACCGCGTGATCTCGGCCGCCGGCAGCTCGCGGCAGCCGCTGGCGTTCTGCCCCGACCACAGCGGCGAAAAATCGCCACTGCCCTTGGCTTCCCAGTGCGCGCGCAGCGGCGCCATGGCCGCGCCCGCCAGCGGGAAGGCGGGCGCCACCGGGTTCATGGGGCCGAGTTCGCGCATCACCCGGTTGACGATGCCGCGCGCCGGGCGGCCCGTGAAGAGGTGGGTCAGGGCCGTGTGGTGCGCCGCCTCGCTTTGCAGCGCGGCGCGGTGCAGGGCGCTGGTGGTGGCCTCAAGGCTGCACAGGTAGGTCGTGCCCACCTGCACGCCCGAGGCGCCCAGCGCCATGGCCGCAGCCACGCCTGCCGCATCGGCAATGCTGCCCGCGGCAATCACTGGCAGGCTCACCGCCGCCACGATCTGCGGCAGCAATGCAAACGTGCCCACCTGCGTGGTGAGGTCGTCGGTGAGGAACATGCCGCGGTGGCCACCGGCCTCCACCCCCTGGGCAATGATCGCGTCGACGCCGAAGGCTTCCAGCCAGCGGGCCTCCTCCACCGTGGTGGCCGAGGACAGCACCACGCTGCCCCAGCTCTTCACGCGGTCCAGCAGGTCCAGGTCGGGCAGGCCGAAGTGAAAGCTCACCACCTTGGGCTTGAAACGCTCCAGGATGTCGGCCGCCGCGCGGTTGAAGGGCACGCGCCCGGGGCCGGCCGGCACGCTGTCGATGTCCAGCCCGGCCTCACGGTAGTAGGTGGCCAGCCAGGCGCGCCAGGCCGCTTCGCGCGCCTCGTCGGGCACGGGCGGTGTGTGACAGAAAAAGTTGACGTTGTAGGGGCGCGTGGTGCCGGCGGTCAGCGCGGTGAGTTCGCGCTCCATGGCCTCGGGCGTGAGCATGGCGCAGGGCAGCGAGCCGAGCGCGCCGGCGTTGCTCACGGCCACGGCCAGTGCGCAGTCCTGCACGCCGGCCATGGGCGCCTGGATCAGGGGGAAGTCGGTACCGATCAACGAGGTGAGTGCGTTCATGCGCGCATTCTCCGCGCCGGCCCCTGCCGGGTAAACCCTCAAACGTGTAACAGCGCATTCATTTAATATATTAACTAAATGAGTGAGCCCACCCCCTTCATCCACCGCAACCTGCCGCGCCTGCTGCTCGAAGCGCGCGAGGCCGTGATGCTGCACACCCGCCCCAGCCTGCGCGAACACGGTCTGAGCGACCAGCAGTGGCGCGTGCTGCGCGTGCTCGGTGAACACGCCCGCCTGCCCGGTGGCGTGGAAACCGGCCGCGTGGCGCGTGAGGCGTTTCTGCTCGGCCCCAGCCTCACCGGCGTGCTCACCCGCATGGAGCGCGACGGCCTGATCGCGCGCGGCCGTTGCCCGCAGGACGCGCGCCGCACCGTGGTGCGCGCCACACCCGCCGGTCTCAAGCTGGTCAAGCGCCTCTCCAGCACCATCGAGTCGCACTACGCGTGGATGGAAGAGCGCCTGGGCAAGGCGCGGCTGGCGCAGCTGTACGGCTTGCTCGACGAGGTGATCGCGCTGGAGTTGCCGGGCGACACCGACGAACAGGCCATCGAGGAAGACACCGAATGAACACCCACTGGATGCCCGAGGGCACGGTCTACGGCACGCTGCTGAACTTTCAGCGCGAGCACGCGCTGTGGGCGCCGCGCATGAACGAGGCCCCGTACAAGGCGCCGCCGAACGCGCCGGTGTTGTATGTGAAAACCGCCAACACCTTCACCGCCGCCGGCCACAGCATCGCCCTGCCCGCCGGCCAGCCGGTGGCGGTGGCCGCCACGCTCGGGCTGGTGATGGGCGCCACGGGTGTGGCCGGTGCCGTGCTGTTCAACGACGTGGCCATCGTGCACGAGAGCTACTACCGCCCGCCCGTGAAGTTCCAGTGTGTGGACGGCTTCCTGGGCGTGGGCCCCGAGTGCGTGCCGCTGCAGCGCCTGGGCGGGCTCAATGGTTTGTCGGCTTTGCAACTGGAGCTGCGCATCAACGGCGTTCACCGCCAGACCACCGCGCTGGCCGAGCTGATGCGCGACGCCGCCACGCTGCTGGCCGACGTGGGCGAGTTCATGACGCTGCGCCCTGGCGACGTGCTGATGCTGGGCAGCGACTGCCTGCCCGACGGCACACGACCCCGGGTGCACGACGGCGACACGGTGGAGATCAGCGCCGCCGGCTTCAAACCGGCCGTGCACAGCTTCCACGCGGAAGAGAAGCCATGAGGGACAAGCCATGAAACACGCCCGCATCGCCTGGGCCGGCGCGGTCCACGAGGCCGTGGAAGCCGATGGCCAACTGGAGTTGCGCACCCCCGCGTTCAAGGGTCGCCGCGTTGCCTTCGACGAGGTGGTGTGGCTGCCGCCGCTGGCGCCGAATCCACCCACGCGCCCGCGCACCATCCTCGCGCTCGGCCTGAACTACGCCGACCACGCCAGGGAACTTGCATTCAAGGCACCCGACGAACCGCTCGCCTTCCTCAAGGGTGAAGCCAGCCTCACCGGCCACCGCGGTTTCACCGTGCGCCCGGCCGGTGTGCAGCACATGCACTACGAATGCGAACTCGCCGTGGTGATCGGGCGCACCGCCACGCGTGTGAAAAAAGCCGACGCACTCGGCTTCGTGGCCGGCTACACCGTGGCCAACGACTACGCGATCCGCGACTACCTCGAAAACTGGTACCGGCCCAACCTGCGTGTGAAGAACCGCGACACCTGCACGCCCATCGGTCCCTGGTTGGTGGACGCGGCGGATGTGCATGAACGTCACGGTGGGCCGATGAACCTCGCGCTGCAGACCACCGTCAACGGCAAAGTCACGCAGCAGGGCAATACGCGCGACATGATCTTCGACGTGCCCACGCTGATCGAATATTTCAGCGCCTTCATGACCCTGCAACCCGGCGACCTGATCCTCACCGGCACGCCCGACGGCGTGGTCGACTGCCAGCCGGGCGACGTGGTCGTCACGTCCATCGAAGGTATCGGCGACCTGGTCAACACCATCACCTCACCCACCGCATCCGCATGACGATCCAGCACCTCATCAACGGCCAGTCCGTGGCCAGCGCCACCACCTTCGAGACGATCAACCCCGCCACGCAAGAGGTGCTCGCCGAGGTCAGCGCCGGGAGCGCCGACGAGATCAACGCAGCGGTGCAAGCCGCCAAAGACGCGTTCCCCAAGTGGGCCGGACTGCCCGCCACCGAGCGCGCCAAACTCATGCGCAAGCTCGGCGAACTGATCGCCGCGCACGTGCCCGAGATCGCGCAGACCGAGACCAACGACAGCGGCCAGGTGATTTCGCAGACCGGCAAGCAGTTGATCCCGCGCGCCGCGGACAACTTCCACTACTTCGCCGAGATGTGCACCCGCGTGGACGGCCACACCTACCCCACGCCCACGCACCTGAACTACACGCTGTTCCACCCGGTGGGCGTGTGCGCGCTCATCAGCCCGTGGAACGTGCCCTTCATGACGGCCACCTGGAAGGTCGCGCCGTGCCTGGCCTTCGGCAACACGGCGGTGCTGAAGATGAGCGAGCTCAGCCCACTCACCGCCGCGCGCCTGGGCGAACTGGCGCTGGAAGCCGGCATTCCGCCTGGCGTGTTGAACGTGGTGCACGGCATGGGCAAGGAAGCGGGCGAGCCGCTGTGCGCGCACCCGGACGTGCGCGCGATTTCCTTCACCGGGTCCACCGCCACGGGCAACCGCATCGTGCAAAGCGCGGGCCTCAAAAAGTTCAGCATGGAGCTCGGCGGCAAGAGCCCGTTTGTGATCTTTGACGACGCGGATCTGGACCGCGCGCTGGACGCCGCCGTGTTCATGATCTTCAGCAACAACGGCGAGCGCTGCACCGCAGGCAGCCGCATCCTGGTGCAGCAAAACATCTACGCCGACTTCGCGCAGAAGTTCGCTGAGCGCGCCAAGCGCATCACCGTGGGCGATCCGCTCGACGAGAAAACCATCGTCGGCCCGATGATCAGCCGGGCGCATCTGGCGAAGGTGCGCAGCTACATCGAGCTGGGTCCGAAAGAGGGCGCCACGCTGTTGTGTGGCGGGCTGGACCGGCCTTCTTACGCGGCTGAACTGCCGTCGCGCGTGGCCCAGGGCAACTACGTGTGGCCCACCGTGTTCGCCGACGTGGACAACCGCATGCGCATTGCACAAGAGGAAATCTTCGGCCCGGTGGCCTGCCTGATTCCGTTCCGCGACGAGGCGCATGCGATCGAGCTGGCCAACGACATCCAGTACGGTCTCTCCAGCTATGTGTGGACGGAGAACCTGGGGCGTGCGCACCGGGTGGCGGCTGCGGTGGAGGCGGGCATGTGTTTCGTGAATTCGCAAAACGTGCGGGATCTGCGTCAGCCGTTTGGCGGCACCAAGGCCAGTGGCACGGGGCGCGAAGGAGGCACCTGGAGTTATGAGGTGTTTCTGGAGCCCAAGAACGTTGCTGTTTCTCTTGGGTCGCATCACATTCCGCATTGGGGTGTTTGAGTGATCGCCTGTGTTTCGCGCCAGCGGGTTGGCGGGATCGAGAAGGTCGGCATCTCTTGCCTCGGAGCAAACAACAAACACAGGAGGAACAAGACATGGGAAAACTAGCACTCGTGGCCAAGGTCACCCATGTCCCTTCGATGTACTTGAGCGAACTCGACGGCCCCAGAAAAGGCACACGACAGGACGCCATCGACGGCCACAAAGAAATCAGCCGGCGCTGCAGAGAACTCGGTGTGGACACCATCGTCGTGTTCGACACCCACTGGCTCGTCAACGCCAGCTACCACCTCAACTGCGCGTCGCACTTTGAAGGCCGTTACACCAGCAACGAACTGCCTCACTTCATCAGCAACATGCCGTTTGAGATCCCGGGCAACCCGACGCTGGGACAACTGCTGGCGAAGGTGTGCAACGAACACGGCGTGGAAACCCTGGCCCACGACGCCACCACCCTCGGCCCCGAGTACGGGACGCTGGTACCCATGCGCTACATGAACGCCGACCAGCACTTCAAGGCCATCTCGGTCTCCGCGCTGTGCCAGGCGCATTACCTCAATGACAGCGCCCGCCTGGGCTGGGCCATGCGCCGCGCGGTGGAAGATCACTACGACGGCACCGTGGCGTTTCTCGCCAGTGGCTCACTCAGCCACCGCTTCGCACAGAACGGGTTGGCACCCGACTACGCGTTCAAGATCTGGAGCCCCTTCCTCGAAACGCTGGACCGCCGCGTGGTGCAGATGTGGGAGCAGGGTGAATGGAAAACCTTCTGCGAAATGCTGCCCGAGTACGCCGCCAAGGGCCATGGTGAAGGCTTCATGCACGACACCGCCATGATGCTGGGCGCGCTCGGCTGGAGCGACTACACCGGCCGGGCCGAGGTCATCACGCCCTACTTCGGCGCCTCCGGCACCGGCCAGATCAACGCCATCTTTCCTGTCACGCCGCAGACCGGCAACGCCATCCCCGCCGCGCAGGCCTCGGCTGCGAAAGGCTTCCAGACCGTCTCCCGACTCTGACCACCATGCCCCACCTCGTCATCCTCTACACCCCCAACCTCGACCAGCCCGAAGCCCAAGGCGGCATCGACATGAGCCGCCTGTGCCGCGCCCTGTGCGACGCCATGCTGGCCGTGCGAGACGAGGCGGACAAACAAGTCTTCCCAACGGGCGGCACACGCGTGCTGGCCTACCCGGCCGCGCACAGCGCCGTGGCCGACGGCGGTGCGGCCGGTGAGGCTGCGGGCCTGGGTGGTGACTACGCCTTCGTCTACATGAACGTGCGCATGGCCAAGGGCCGCAGCGCGCTCACGCACCAGCGCGTGGGCGACGCGCTGCAGGCTTGCGTGAAGACCCACTTCGCCGCGCAGCTGGCCGCGCGCCCCATCGGCATCACGGTGCAGGTGGACGAGGGCCACGAGGTGTTCGATGCCAAGAACAGCTCCATCCACCCGCTGTTCAACCGGTCATGAACCCGTTCTCCAATCGACCTTTGCAAGGACTTCGACAGGCTCAGTCCGAACGGGCTGGGTGGGCGCTCTTTCTTCCGAACCATCCCACAACCCACTCCGTTCGGGCTGAGCCTGTCGAAGCCCTCGCACACAACCATGTTTGACGACACCCTCATCCAGCAGCTCGCCGCTGAGCTTGACCACGCCGAGAAGACCCGCACGCCGCTGGAGCATTTCTCCCAACGCTTCCCCGGCATGACCATCGAAGACGGTTACCGCGTCGGCCGCGCCTGGGTCGCGTTGCAGGTGGCCGGCGGCAACCCGGTGATTGGCCACAAGATCGGCCTCACCAGCCGCGCCATGCAGATGGCCAGCCAGATCGACGAGCCCGACTTCGGCACCTTGCTGCAAAGCATGTTGTTCACCGCGCAGGCCGGCCAGGTGCTGGAGATTCCCGCCAGCCGCTTCATCGCGCCGCGCGTGGAGGTGGAGCTCGCTTTCGTGCTCAAGGCACCGCTGCAAGGCACCGGCGTGACCGTGGCCGACGTGATCAAGGCCACCGATTACGTGACGCCCGCCATTGAAATCATCGACGCGCGCATCGAACAGTTCGACCGCCACACCAAGGCCATGCGCAAGGTGTTCGACACCATCAGCGACAACGCGGCCAACGCCGGCATCGTGCTGGGTACGGGCGATGCGCGTTACCGCGCCGACCCGCTCACCACCGACCTGCCGTGGTGCGGCGCCGTGCTCAAGCAGAACGGCGTGGTGGAAGAAACGGGTCTGGCCGCCGGCGTGCAGGGCCACCCCGCCATCGGCATAGCGTGGCTCGCGCACAAGCTCGCGCCCTGGGGCGAATCGCTCAAGCCCGGCCAGATCGTGCTGGCTGGTTCATTCGCGCGGCCCGTGGCCGCGAAGGCGGGTGACCTTTTCGAGGCCGACTACGGCCCGCTCGGCTGCCTCAAGTTCAAGTTCGTTTGATCCCCACCATGCACACCCCCATCAACACCTTCAAACAGGCGCTTGCCGCCGGCACGCCGCAGATCGGTCTGTGGGCCGCGCTGGCCAGCGCCTACAGCACCGAGCTGCTGGCCGGCATCGGATACGACTGGCTGCTGATCGACGGCGAGCACGCGCCCAACGATGTGCGCAACACGCTGGCGCAGATGCAGGCCGTGGCCAGTGCGCAGCACGCGTTTGGCGACGCGCGTTCGCATCCGATCGTGCGCGTGCCGGTGGGCACGGGCGACGTGGGCGTGGCCCTCATCAAGCAGTACCTGGACATCGGCGCGCAGACCCTGCTGGTGCCCATGATCGACACCGTCGAGCAGGCCGAGCTGGTGGTGAAGGCCACGCGCTACGCACCCGCCGGTATCCGAGGCATGGGCAGTGCGCTGGCCCGCGCCTCGCGCTGGCAGACGCACGCGCGCTATGTTCACGAGGCGAACGACCAGGTGTGTGTGCTGGTGCAGGCCGAAACGGTGGAGGCCATGAAAAACCTCGACGCCATCGCCGCCACGCCGGGGGTGGACGGCGTCTTCATCGGTCCGGCCGACCTGAGTGCTTCCATGGGCCACCCGGGCAACGCGGCCCACCCCGATGTGCAGGCCGCCATTGCCGATGGCGTGCAACGCATCCGCGCCGCCGGCAAGGCGCCCGGCATCCTGGCCACCAGCCAGGCGAGCGCGCAGCAGTGGCTGGCCGCTGGCGCGCTGTTTGTGGCGGTGGGGGCCGACACGATGCTGCTGGCCTCCGGCGCCTCGCAGCTGCTCGCGCAGTTCAAGGGACCGGTGACGACCGGCCCCAACACCTACTGAAGGAGACCGCCATGAACGCTGCCCTGCAAGCCAGCACCGTGTTGCCCCCCGGCATGCACCCCGATGAGTGGGCCGCGCGCCTGGAGCTCGCCGCCTGCTACCGCGTGTTCGCCATGCTGGGCTGGACCGAGATGATCTACAACCACATCACGCTGCGGCTGCCCGATTCGGTGGCCGGGAGTGAAAAACAGTTTCTGATCAACCCGTTTGGCTTGCACTACGCCGAAGTCACGGCCAGCAACCTGGTCAAGATCAACCTGAGAGGCGAGGTGCTCGATGGTTCGGCGCACCGCGTCAACCCGGCCGGCTTCACGGTGCACGCCGCCATTCATGACGGCATCGAGGGGGCTCACTGCGTGATGCACACCCACACCACCGCCGGTGTGGCCGTGGCCTGCCTGAAAGACGGCCTGCAGCAGACCAACTTCTACACTGCGCAGCTGCACGGCATGCTCGCGTACCACGACTTCGAAGGCATCACCATCCACGCCGAGGAGGCGCCTCGCCTGCTCAGGAGCATCGGCCAGCAGCCAGCCGTGATCCTGCGCAACCACGGCTTGCTGGCCTGGGGTGCCACGGTGCCGCAGACCTTTGCCATCCTGTGGACGCTGCAGCGCGCCTGCGAGATCCAGATGGCCACCTTCAGCATGGGCGGGGCGGCGGCGGCCATCCCCGTTGCGCAGGCCATCGCTGAAAAATGCACGCGCGACGCGCTACAGTTCAGCCCCCACCACGGCGCAGGCCGTGACGTGTTTGACGCGCTGGTCCGGCAGGTGAACCGCCTGGACAGCAGCTACCTGGAGTGACCGCTTGACGCAAACCGATTTCCAGCGAGTGGCCATCGTCGGTGCCGGCGCCATCGGCGGCTGGCTGGGGGTGCTGCTCTCGCACACCGGCTGCATCGTCAGTGCGCTGGCCCGTGGTGACACGCTCGCGGTGCTCCAGCGCGAAGGCCTCCAGCTGCATGCGAACGGACGCCTCATCGGCGCGCCGGTGGAGGCCTCGGCGAACGCGGTGACCCTGGGCGTGCAAGACCTCGTGATCGTGGCGGTGAAGGCACCGGCGCTGGCCGAAGTGGCGCGCAGCATCGCCCCCCTGATCGGGCGCCACACGGTGGTGCTCACCGCCATGAACGGCGTGCCCTGGTGGTTCTTCAACGGCTTCGGCGGCGAACGTGCCGGAACAAAGCTGCAGTCGGTGGACCCCACCGGTGCGATCGACCAGGCCATTCCCGCGCGCAACGTGATCGGCGGGGTGGTGCACGCCAGCTGTTCGGTGGATGCGCCCGGCGTCATCCGCCACCACTTCGGCAACGGCTTGATCATCGGCGAGCCTTCTGGGGCGGCCAGCGAGCGCGTGGCTGCCCTGGCCGCGCTGCTGCAGCGCGCCGGGCTCAACGCCAGCGTGTCGCCGCAAATTCAGAAAGACGTCTGGTACAAGCTCTGGGGCAACATGACGGTGAACCCGGTGAGCGCGCTCACGGGCGCGACCACCGACCGCATCATGGGCGACGAACTCGTGCGCGGCTTCATCAGCAGCGTGATGCTGGAGGCCAAGGCCATCGGTGCCAGGATCGGCATCCCAATCGACCAGCAACCCGAGGACCGCCACGCCGTCACGCTCAAGCTGGGCGCCTTCAAGACCTCGATGCTGCAGGACGTGCAGGCGAAGAAGCCGGTGGAGCTCGATGCGCTGGTGACCGTGGTGCGCGAACTCGGCCAGCTCACCGGCGTGGCCACGCCGTTCACCGATGCGCTGCTGGGGCTGTCGCGCCTGCAGGCGCAGACGCTGGGGCTGTATCCGCAGTGAACAGCGTCGACAATCGAACAGCTCGGTTCGATTGTCGACGTAGGAATGGAGTTGTCGTGAAAATCGATCTGAAGCCATCGATTTCTTGACCGGCCTCGCTTCTGCGGAAAAAATCGATTCGACCCAATCGATTCAAGGTCGCCATGCAACTCCCTATCCGCTCCGTTTCCGATTTGGGGATGGCCGTGCGCGCCGTCCGCAATGAACAAGGTTTGCGCCAGGACGACACCGCGGGCAGCGCAGGCGTCGGCCATGTGTTCTTGCGCGATGTCGAGCGCGGCAAGGAGACTGTGCAGTTCGGTCTGGTGCTGAAGGTGCTGGATGAACTGGGCATTCAGATGAGCATCGACATCCCGGCTGAGTCCTTGGCGCGCCTCAACGAGCTTCGCGCCAAGGCCCTGAAACCCTTGCCAGGTGGTGGGGTGATTCGCCCATGAGCTCCGAGCGCAGTCTCTCGGTGTCCACCAACGACCGTGAGATCGGCGTGCTCCTGGAACATGACGGCAGCTGGACATGGGTCTACGCAGACAGCTGGCTTCATGCCCCGGACGCGTTCCCGCTCTCGCCAGCGCTCCCCCTGTCGGACAAGCCCATGCGCGACGGCTCAACGCAGCGAACGGTGCAGTGGTACTTCGACAACCTGTTGCCCGAGGAGCAGATGCGCGAACTGCTTGGCAGGGAGCAGAACGTCGGGGCCAGTGACGCCTTTGGCCTGCTGGAGCGGCTGGGCGCTGAATCGGCCGGCTCCCTCGTGCTGTCGCCCCCGGGCGGTCCGCAGCCCGAGCGGGGCGATCAGGCGCTGACCCTTGAGGAGCTTTCAGCGAGGATTCAGAACCTGCCGCGGGCCTCCCTCACGTCCCGGTCGCCCAAACGCATGTCGCTGGCCGGCGCCCAGCACAAGATGGTGGTCTTGTTCAACCCCAAGACCAGCGAGCTGCGCGAGCCCTGGAGGGCCAGTGCCTCATCGCACATCCTCAAGCCCAACAGCCGCGCCGAGCAGTACCCACATTCGGTGATCAATGAAGCTTTCACCATGCGCCTGGCGCGCCTGCTGGGCCTCAACGTGCCTGCGGTGCACCGCCTGTACCTGCCCGAGCCTGTGTACATCATCGAGCGCTTCGACCGCGCGTGGGACGATGAAGCCAAGGTGTGGACACGCAAACACGTGATCGATGCCTGCCAGTTGCTGGACCAGCCTGCGGTCTTCAAGTACAGCAACGCCAACCTGGACACGCTCACACGCCTGATCCATCTGTGCCGCTCGAAGGCGGCGGCGCGCATGGCGTTGTTTCGCTGGCTGCTGTTCAACACCCTGGTGGGCAACTCGGACAGCCACCTCAAGAACATCTCGTTCCTCATCAGCCACGAGGGCGTGCAGATCGCACCGTTCTACGACCTGCTGCGGCAACCCGTGAGGTGGCGAAGCTGGTTCAGCAATTGCCGCTGGCTGCAGATGCGCTCATGGTTGAGATGGAGCGCGAGTTCGAAGCGCTCAAGGCCGCGTCCCCTCAGACCGAAGCCTTGCGCGCCATCCAGGGCTCAGAAGCTCACCTGTTGCGCGGGGTGCGAAAACTCGTGATCTCCGACATGCTCAAGCGCGTGTCTTGAGCGCTGCCGGCATTCAACCCAGCAGAGCTGGAAACAGCTTCACCAGCCCGGTGGCCATCACCTCCACCGACAACGCCGCGAGGATCAACCCCATCAAGCGCGTCATCACGTTGATGCCGGTCTGCCCCAGAAAGCGCGCGATCGGCTCGGCCAGCGTGAAGCAGATGGCGGTGGCCAGCGCGATCACCACGCCATAACCGACCAGCGCGGCGTGCTGGAAAAAAGTCTTGGCCTGGTCGGCGTAGATCACCACGGTGGACATGGTGGCCGGGCCGGTGAGCAGCGGAATGGTGAGCGGGACCACGGCGATCGAGGCGCGAGCGGAGGCGTCGCTCACCTCCTGCTCGTTGGTCTTAGCTTCGGCCGGTTGTGCGTTCAGCATGGACAGCGCCGAGGTCAGCAACAGCATGCCGCCGCCGACCTGGAAGCTGGCCAGCGAGATGCTGAAGAACTCCAGGATCTGCAGGCCGATGATGGCGCAGGTGGCGATCACCGCGAACGCACTGATGGACGAAATCATCACCGTGCGTCGCCGCTGCTTGCGGCTGAAACCCTGCGTGTAATGGATGAAAAACGGCACGATCGCCAACGGGTTGACGATGGCCAGCAGGGTGATGAGCGGCTTGAAATCCATGCTGGATTGTGACCCACCCCCGCCGCGCTGCGCGCGTCCCCCTCAAGGGGTCTACGGCTGTCCCGGCTCCCGTCGTCTGAACATGCCGTAGCCTTCCATGAACAACACCTTGTCCCCATGCTGGTTGAACATCTCCCAGGTGGTGCGCACCAGGCCCACGTCCAGCCTTTTGCTCATGGGCCGTTTTTCCAGAACGGTGTGCTGCAGGCGCAGCGTGTCGCCGGGGAACACCGGCTTGAGCCATTTCAGACTCTCCAGCCCGGGCGAGCCCAGGCTGGAGCTCTCATTCAGGAAGTTGGTCACCATCAGCCGCATGGCCATGGCGCAGGTGTGCCAGCCGCTGGCACTCAGCGCGCCGAACACCGAGGCCTGGGCGGCTTCGTGGTCCAGGTGAAACGGCTGTGGGTCGAACTGGCGCGCGAAGGCCAGGGTCTCTTCTTCGGTCGGGGTGATGGTGCCGAGGTCGCGTGTGCTGCCTACCTCAAGGTCTTCCCACCAGTACTTGATATGTGATGTGTTCATGATGTTTCGCCGCCGGGCCGCCCCAAGGCGAAATGCGCCCCCTTGGGGAGCAGCGACCCGCGCAGCGGCGGAGCGTGGGGGTTGTCCATCACGTGGGGGTTGTCCATCATCTTCCTCCAGACACGTCCAACAAACTCATGGTGGTGTAGCTCGCCGCGTCCGACAGCAGCCACACGATGGCCTGCGCCACCTCGTCGGCCGTGCCGCCGCGCTGCATGGGCACCAGGTGCTGCAGGTCGCGCACCCGGGTGGGCAGGCCGCCCGAGGCGTGGATCTCGGTCTCGATCAAGCCCGGGCGCACCGCATTCACGCGAATGCCTTCAGTCGCCACCTCCTTGGCCAGGCCGATGGTGAAGGCGTCGATGGCGCCCTTGGCCGCAGCGTAGTCCACGTACTGGCCGGGCGAGCCCAGGCGAGACGCAGCGCTGGACACGTTGACGATCGCGCCCCCCTCGCCGCCGTGTTTCGTGCTCATGCGGCGCACCGCTTCCCGCGCGCACAGCATTGAGCCGATCACGTTGATGTCGAACATGCGGCGCCAGCGCGCCACGCTCATCTCGTCGATCCGCGCGCTCACATCGACCACGCCCGCGTTGTTCACCAGTCCGCTCAGGCGGCCGAGCTTGGCGTCGATCTTCTGGAACATCGCCAGCACCTGGGCTTCGTCCGCCACATCGGCCTGCGCCGTGATGGCCGTGCCGCCGAGCTCGCGGATGGCGCGCACCACCTCGTCGGCGGCCAGCGAGTTCGCGGTGTAGTTCACCGCCACCGCCCAGCCCTGGGAGGCCGCCAGCCGCGCCGTGGCCGCGCCAATGCCGCGCCCACCACCGGTGACCAGCAACACCCGGCCACTCACCTTGTCCATAACCTGTCTCCTGCAGAAAGTGGTGGCATCGCGTACAACACTGGCTCGCCACGAAACAACCATTACAACAGCGCGAGGAGACCCGCATGCGTCACACAGTCGACTACTTCCTGGCCCCGCAGAGCCCCTGGACCTACCTGGGCCACGAGCGTTTTGCCGCCCTGGTGCGTGAGACCGGCTCAGCAGTGCGCGTGCGGCCCATGGACCTGGGCAAGATCTTTCCCCTCTCGGGCGGCCTGCCGCTGCCCAAGCGCGCGCCACAGCGCCAGGCCTACCGGCTGCTGGAGCTGCGCCGCTTCAGCGAAGCGCTCGGTGTGCCACTGCACCCGCAGCCGCGCTTCTTCCCGGTGGCCGGCGATCCGGCTGCGCGTCTGATCACCGCAGTGGCCCTGCACGACGGCGCCGACGCTGCGATGAAGCTGACCGGTGCGGTGACCACCGCCGTGTGGGCGCAGGAGCGTGACATCGCCGACCCGGGCACGCTGGCCGCCCTGCTCGCCGAGTGCGCACTGGATGAGACCCGGCTGGGCCAGTCGGAGCAGCCCGACGTGCAGGCCCTTTATGACGAAAACACACAGGCCGCGATCGACGCCAGCGTGTTCGGCGCGCCAAGCTATGTGATCGACGGCGAGCTGTTCTGGGGCCAGGACCGGCTCGACTTCGTGGCGCGCAAGCTGCGCACCTGATTCTTTTCAACCAACAACAGGAGCCATCCCATGGGACACATGATCGAACTCAAGGCCGCCGACGGCACTACCTTTCCCGCTTACGTGGCCGGGCCCGCCGGCAATCCCAAAGCCAAGGGTGGCCTGGTCGTGCTGCAGGAAATTTTCGGCGTCAATTCGCACATCCGCTCGGTGGCCGACGGTTACGCGGCCGATGGCTATTTCGTGGTCGCACCGGCCACCTTTCACCGCGTGAAGGCCGGGGTGGACCTGGGCTACACCGAGGCCGACATGGGCACCGGTTTCGGTTTCAAGACCGCTGTGGAAGCACTGCCCGCACCCGGCGTGATGGCCGACATCCAGGCCGCCATCGACCACGCCGCGCAGGCCGGCAAGGTCGGCATCGTGGGTTACTGCTGGGGTGGCCTGCTCACATGGCGTGCGGCCTGCGCGCTCAAGGGCTTGTCCGCCGCCGCGCCGTACTACGGTGGCGGCATGACCGGTGAAGCCGATGCCCACCGCGTGCCGCAGGTGCCGGTGCTGGCGCATTTCGGCGACCAGGACCACTGGATTCCGCTCGACACGGTCGAGGCGTTCAAGAAGGCGCAGCCCGGCGTGACGGTGCACGTCTACAACGCCAACCACGGCTTCAACTGCGACCAGCGTGGTTCGTACAACGAAGCCGCCGCGAAGCTCGCGCGCCAGCGCACGCTGGCTTTCTTCGCCCAGCACATCGGTTGACGCCATGTGGCGCGCTGGGCTGCTCAGTGGTCTGATGGCGGTCTGTGTGGGCGCGGCGAACGCCGCCGACTACAGCGGCCCGTTGTTCGATGCCCACCTGCACTACAACGACGAGGCCTGCGTGCACACCATGCCGACGCCGGGCTGTCCCCACCCGCTGGCCGATGTGCTGGAGCGCATGCAGAAAAATGGCGTGCGTGCCATCGTGGCCAACTCGCGACCCAACGATGGCACCAGGGTATTGGCCAGCGCACGCGATCAGACGCGGGCGGCCGGCGTCACCGTGGTGCCCTTCGTGCGCCTGTACCGCGACCGCGCCGACTACAGCAACTGGTTCCGCGACCCCACCATCGTGGACATGGTGCAGACCGAACTGGCGCGCGGCACACCCGCCGGTCCTTACCGCGGCCTGGGGGAGTTCCACCTGTACGACAGCGCGAACGCCAACGGCCCGGTGGCCCGGCAGCTCATGGCGCTGGCCGAGGAGAAGAGCCTCGCCATCCTCGCGCACGTGGACGACGCGGCGATCGACCTGCTGATGGCGAACACGCCCTCCAAGGGTCAGAAGCTGGGCTTGATCTGGGCACACACCGGCATTGGTGGCTCGTCGGTCGCCCGGGTGGACGAGCTGCTCTCGCGCTATCCGAGGCTGATGGGGGAGCTGTCCTACCGCCCGGGCCTCACCTGCGGCGACGGCCAGCTGTGCCCCGAGTGGCGCGCTCTGCTGCTCAAGCACCCGGACCGCTTCATGATCGGCTCCGACACCTGGGTGAACCAGCGCTGGCAGTCTTATGGCGAGCTCATGCGGGGCTACCGCACCTGGCTGGGTGGCCTGCCGGTCGATGTTGCGCGGCGCATCGCGTGGGACAACGGCGCAAGACTCTTTGGTCTGCCCACACCGACACCCTGAACGTGATCCAGCTGCACTTCGCTCCCAGCACCGCGGCCATGGTGCCGCACATCCTGCTCGAAGACATCGGTGTGCCTTACGAGCGCGTGCCGGTCGACAGGCTGAACGGTGGGCACAAGACGCCGGAGCACCTCGCGCTCAACCCCAATGGGCTGATCCCGGTGCTGGTCGATGGCGATACGGTGCTGTATGAGACAGCTGCGATCTGCCTGCACCTGTGCGACACCCATCCGCAGGCCGGGCTGCTGCCCGCGCCAGGCACGCCGGAGCGAGCTCAGGCCTACAAATGGCTGGTGTGGCTCACCAACACGCTGCAGGCCACGCTCATCGTTTACTTCTACCCCGAGCGCTGGATGAACGAAGGCAACACCGCCGGCGTGGCCGAGCTCAAAGCCCACGCGCAGGCGCGTGTGGGTCCCTTGCTCGACCAGCTCGACGCCGAACTCGCGCGCCATGGCGGGCCGTGGTTCATGGGGTCCGCCTACTCGGCGCTCGACCCCTATGTTTTCACGCTGTGCCGCTGGACGCGCAACTTCTCCAGCGCGCCGGCGCGCGAACGTGCTCACCTGGGCCCGTACCTGCGGCGCGTGCTGGAGCGCCCAGCGGTCCAGCGCATGTTGGCCAACGAAGGCCTGAGCGCACCGTATTTCTGAGGCGTTCAGCGCGCCGTGCGCGCCAGGTAGCGCTTGCGCCAGAACACCACGCCCAGCACCGCGGCAGTGAGCGCCATGGAGCCCATGGCCCACCAGAAACCACTCTTCAGGTGGGTCAGCGGGATGAACTCGAAGTTCATGCCGAAGATGCCGGCGATCAGGTTCAGCGGCAGGAAGATCGCAGTGAGTGCCGTGAGCGTGCGCATGATGTCGTTCGTGCGGTTGCTCTGGGCCGAGAAGTGCATCTGCACGGCGGTCTCGGCGTTCTGCTCCAGCCGGCGCACGTGGTGCACCACACGCTCGATGTGTTCGAGCACGTCGCGCGAACGCACCTTGAGCAGCTCCAGCCCGCGCTGGCCGCCGTTGTGCTCGTTGGGCTCCCAGGTGTTCAGTGCCTCGATCCAGTCCTGGATCGCCGAGCGCTGGTCTTCGCAGATTTCGTCGAGGTGGTGCAGTGAGATGCGGGCATCCAGCAGGGAGCCCCAGTTGCTGAAGCGCGCGCGCGGGCTCAGCAGTTCTCCTTGCCAGTGGTCGAGCTGGCGCGTGAGTTCGCGCCGCAGGTCCAGGTAACCGTCGACCATCTGGTTGACGATGCGCAGCATCAGGTCGGCCGGGCTCGGCGGCAGGGCAATGCCGGCGGCGCGAGAGGCTGCGGTGGTCGCTGTCATGAGCCGTGTGGCGTAGTGGTCCAGCACCTGGCAACCCGCGGGGTGGACGGTGAGCAGCACGCGGTCGAACACCGCGAACCCGACCGGGCTGGTGTCGATGCGCCGCAGCACCGGGGGGCCGCCGCGTTTGAGGGTCTGCGTCAACACCGCGCCCGGGTGGGCCAGGTCGGTTTCGCTGTGGCCCGTGGTGAGCCGCCGGAACACCAAGATGTCGTACTGCGAGGTGTAGTCGTAGTGCGAGGGCAGCTGGTTGTTGAGCAGGTCCGAGATGTGCAGGTCCACCAGCGTCATGCCCGACAGCACCTGCAAAGTGGATTGCACCGCGCCTTGCTCCAGCTCGAATTCCCGCCGCCCGCAGGCGATCCAGACGTAGCCTTTGGCGGGCAGCACCATCGGCAGGTTCGTGGACTCGCTCACCGAGCCGGGCAGGATGTGGAAGACGCGCATGGGGTGGGACCTCAGCCGCGCAGCAGCCGGGCGGCGTCGCGCGCGAAATAGGTCAGTACACCGTCCGCGCCCGCGCGCTTGAAGGCCAGCAGGCTCTCCATCATCACCGCGTCGTGGTCCAGCCAGCCGTTGAGGGCGGCAGCCTTGAGCATGGCGTACTCGCCGCTGACCTGGTAGGCGAAGGTGGGCACGGCGAACTCGTCTTTTACCCGGCGCACGATGTCCAGATAGGGCATGCCGGGTTTGACCATCACCATGTCGGCGCCTTCGGCCAGATCCAGGGCCACCTCGCGCAGGGCCTCGTTGGAATTGCCCGGGTCCATCTGGTAGACCTTCTTGTCGGCCTTGCCCAGGTTGGCGGCCGAGCCCACCGCGTCGCGGAACGGGCCGTAGAACGCGCTGGCGTACTTGGCGCTGTAGGCCATGATCTTCGTGTGCACCAGGCCGTGGGCCTCGAGCGCGGCGCGAATGGCGCCGATGCGCCCGTCCATCATGTCGCTGGGCGCGACCATGTCCACGCCCGCCTGGGCCTGGTTCACAGCCTGCTTCACCAGGATCTCCACCGTGGGGTCGTTCAGGATGTAGTTGTGCTCGTCGAGCAGCCCGTCCTGACCGTGGCTGGTGTAGGGGTCGAGCGCCACGTCGGTCATCACGCCGAGCTGCGGGAAGCGCCTTTTCAGCTCGCGCACCACGCGCGGTACAAGGCCGTCGGGGTTCAGCGCCTCCTGGCCGTCGGGCGTCTTCAGCGACTGGTCGATCACCGGGAACAGCGCCATCACCGGAATGCCCAGCGCCACACACTCTTCGGCCACCGGCAGCAGCAGGTCCAGGCTCAGGCGTTCCACGCCCGGCATGGAGCTCACCGCCTCGCGGCGGTTCGCGCCGTCGAGCACGAACACGGGGTAGATCAGGTCGGCCGCGCTCAGCCGGTGTTCACGCACCAGATCGCGGGTGAACGGATCCCGGCGCAGGCGGCGGGGGCGGCTGAAGGGGTAGGGGGCGGGGGTGTGCATCGGCCTATTGTGGCAAACAGAAGCGCCCGGCGTGTGTCGCACGGGTCCCCGTTTCGGGGCGCAGGCGAGGTGTCCAGGATCTAAAAGTTGGCGCCATTGTGTTGAACTCCACAGTAAGAAGAAATGATTGATACCTCCCCACGGTTCACACCGGGCGCACGGTGATATTTTCGGGTCCCAGCCTGCGTGCGCCCCACTCCAACGTCCCATGCTCTCAGTCAAAAAGAACATTGCCAGCGTGCCTGCCGCCGTGAAACCGGGCAGTCAAGCCGATCTGCCCTGGTCACTGGAAGAGCACTGGCCCGTCCTGGTGGCGGGTCTGGCCGACCAGATCACCGAAGGCATCAGCGCGCTGCAAAACAGCATCGACCTTCTGCTTTCCAAGGAGCGCATCACCCGTCTGGAGCACCGTGCATTGAGCATTCCCACCGAGCGTCTGAAGGTGGCCGGGATCAGCGCGCAGCAAATCAACCGTTTCTACGGTGGTCGCATCCGCCAGTCGCATGAAAAGGTCGACATGGCTCAGTTGGTCGAAGGCGTGTTGCAGGAGCGCAAGAACGAGTTCAGCGTGCTCGGCATCGAATTGCGCCGCAAGCTCAAGCCGGTGGAAGTGCTGGTGGATCCCACGGTGGGTTACACATTCGTGAACGCGGTACTCGACTGGGGGCTGCCCTTTGGCAGTCGCATCGATGTGCGAATGGACTTGAACGCATGGCCAAAACACGCTCGACTGCAGGTTCGCGTCTCCAACGACGGCCTGCCGCCTTCCAGCACCGCCATGATGGACAGCCTGAGCTGGGTGCTTATCCGCCAGATTGCACAGACCGCGGGCGGCATTGAAATCGACCGCGAGACCACCGACGATGGCGTGAACTTCACGGCCATGTTCACGCGCACGGTGCAGGCCGTGGATGGCATCTCCGCCGTAGAACTCTCCGACGACCATTCGTCGATGTTCAAGTCGCTCTCCGGGGTCTATGTGTTGACGGTTTCGTCGGCCCTGCAGATCCGTGCCGACGTGCGCGATGCCCTGCGCGAGATCGGCGTCATGTCCGACAGCGTGGTCGATTTCGAGCAAGCGCGTCAGGCAGTCCGCAGCCGCATGCCCAACCTGATCGTTGTGGATGCGGGGCTCAAGGGCGATGCCTTTGAATTGTTCCGGCGCGAACTGCTGCGCGAAGTTTTCGAGTTCCCTTTCGTCGAAATTTCACCGGATGACAGCTCGTTCGACATGTCGGGTTTTGGAGAGCTGTCCATGGCCAAGGTGGGGCGCGGCAACATTCGTGAAGCGCTGGGCACGGCCGTCATGTTCGAGCTCGCCAAGATGATGTAGCAAGATTTTCTTACACCATATTTTCCGCCATTTCAATGTCAAAGTTGACAGGTCAAAGTTGGATATCCGATTTGATTGGTGTACCATTTCAGCGGGCTGCTGCGAGGTAGCTCCCCGCTTTTCCTCCCTGAGCGGGTGCCTTAGTGTGTGACAGCAAAAAGGCTTCCCAACCCGGCCCAACTGGCCGGGTTTTTTTTGTCTGCCCGTTGGCGGTGCTCCGTGCGATACCCGGTCAATGCCGACACTGCGCACTACACTGACCCACATGCTCTGGGTCAAATCCTTTCACATCGTTTTCGTGGCCAGCTGGTTTGCCGGTCTCTTTTACCTGCCCCGAATTTTCGTGAATCTGGCGATGGTTCCACCCGAAAGTGTGGCCGAGCGTGAGCGCTTGCTCTTGATGGCGCGCAAGCTGATGCGCTTCACCAGTCTGTTGGCGGTTCCCGCGTTGGCTCTTGGTCTGTGGCTGTGGCTGGGTTATGGCATCGGCATGGGCGCTGGCAACGGATGGATGCATGCCAAGCTGTTCGTGGTCCTGCTGGTCCTGGGCTACCACCACACATGCGGCGTGATGCTCCGGCAGTTCGCACGGGGCGCCAACCGCCGCAACCATGTCTGGTACCGCTGGTTCAACGAGGCCCCGGTGATCTTGCTGGTGGCAGCGGTGGTGCTGGTGGTCGTCAAGCCGTTCTGACGTTTTGAATGCGCGCTCATCCGCCTGGCCGCTGGCGTTTCTGTTCGCCTGCCTGGTGGTGTACGCCAGCCTGTACCCGTTCACCGGCTGGCGCGACCAGGGCGTGGTGCCGCTCGCGTTCCTGCAGGCACCTTTGCCCCAGTACTGGACGGGCTTTGACATTGCCTCCAACTTGGTCGGGTATGCCCCGCTGGGATTCCTGTTGGCGCTGGCATCGCAGCGCTCCGGCACCGGAGCCGCCCGCTGGTCGTGGGTGGTGGCGCTGGGTCTGCCGACGTTGCTGTCCTTGGCGGTGGAAATGTTGCAGAGCTACCTGCCCATGCGGGTGTCTTCCAATGTGGATCTGGTTTTGAACGTCGCAGGCGCTGCCCTGGGGGTGGCGCTGGCGCTGTTGATCGAGCGCCTGGGAGCGCTGCGCCGCTGGAGCCAGATCCGCGCCAACTGGTTCGAGCCTTCGGCACACGGGAGTCTTGTGCTGCTGGCGCTGTGGCCTTTTGCCCTGCTGTATCCCCAACCGGTTCCATTCGGCCTTGGTCATGTCTGGGACCGCCTTGAATCGGGCCTCACCGCGTTGCTGATCGACACGCCGTTTCTGGAGTGGGTGCCTGTGCGCGAGTTCGCTCCCGTTCCCCTGAGTCCGCTGGCAGAGGCGTTCTGCATTGGTCTGAGCGTGCTGGCTCCCCTCCTCATGGGCTATGCCGACATGCGTTCGCGTGCTCGTCGTTTGGTGTTCTGCGGTTTGCTGCTGGGCGGCGCCGTGTGCGTGGCGGGCCTGTCGGCTGCCCTGACCTACGGCCCTGACCATGCCTGGGCCTGGATCACGCCGCAAGCCCAGCTCGGCCTGGCTGCGACCCTGGTTGCGGGAGTGCTTTTTGTGGCCATGCCGCGCCGGATGTGCAACGTGGTAATGCTGTTGTGCTTGGCGGTGTCGCTGAGCCTTCTTAATGGCGCGCCCATCAGTCCCTACTTCGCCCAGTCTCTGGAGGCTTGGGAGCAGGGACGATTCATCCGTTTCCACGGCTTGTCCCAATGGCTGGGCTGGTTGTGGCCCTTTGCCGCACTCGTGTTCGGCCTGCTGGCAGTGTCCCGCTCAACGTATGTGTCCTCGCACACCTCTAAAATCGATCTATGAGTGAAAACAAGTCTTATTACGAACGCCACATTTTCTTCTGTCTCAATCAGCGGAACAACGGCGAAGCCTCCTGCGCCGACCACAATGCTCAGGCGGCATTCGACCGCTGTAAATCACAGGCCAAGGCGCAGGGGCTTCTGGGCGCGGGCAAGGTTCGCGTGAACAAGGCGGGTTGCCTGGATCGCTGTGCAGGTGGTCCGATCGCCGTGGTTTACCCGGAAGCCGTCTGGTACAGCTACGTTGACGAGCACGACATTGATGATATTGTGCAGTCGCATCTGCGCGATGGCGTGGTGGTCCAGCGGCTGGTGACGCCGTCCGATGTGGGGCGCTGAGCCTCCGGTGTCTGCCCGTTGCATGGTGAATCCAGACCCCAAGGCAGGAGCATGAACGCCCAGACCGAAAGCTTGACGATGGCTGGCCCTGCGGGGCAGATTGAGCTGGCCATTGACCGGCCCGATGGTGCGGCGCGGGGTACCGCGGTCATCGCGCACCCCCATCCGCTGCATGGCGGCACGCTGACCAACAAGGTGGTGCAAACGCTGGCCCGGGCCAGTGTGTTGGCGGGCTGGACAGCGGTGCGGTTCAATTTCAGGGGCGTGGGCGCCAGCGAGGGCGTGTACGACGAAGGTCGTGGTGAACTCGACGACCTGCTGGCTGTGGTCGCCGCTCACGCGGCCGAGGGCCCGCTGTGTCTGGCAGGCTTCTCGTTTGGGGCCTTTGTCACCAGCCACGCTGCCGCGAACCTGCATGCTTCGCGCGACATCCAGCGCCTGGTGCTCGTCGGCACGGCAACCAGCCGATTCGACGCCGCCCCCGTTCCTGCGGAACTCCACACCCGAACCCTGGTCGTTCATGGGGAGCAGGACGATACTGTCCCACTGGCCAGCGTGATGGACTGGGCCAGGCCCCAGGTGCTGCCAGTGCTGGTGGTGCCGGGTGGAGGTCATTTTTTTCACGGCCAGCTCCCGATGTTGCGGGAACTGGTGTTGCGTCACCTGCGCGCCTGAGGGCGCGCCGGCTTTTCTTTTTGATTCCCCTCTAAGGACCGGATTTTGTTGCGTCGTCTTTCTTCTCTCCTCTTGTCTGCCTGCCTGATCGTTGGCTCGGCGTTGCCCGCATCGGCCCAGATGCCCCAAGCCCCCGAGGTGGCTGCCAAGGCTTACCTCTTGATGGATGTGACGTCCGGGCAGGTTCTGGCCTCCATGAATCCCGACCAGGCTGTGGAGCCGGCATCGCTGACCAAGCTGATGACGGCCTACATCGTTTTTGACGCCCTCAAGGCCGGCAAGATCAGCCTCACGCAGACCATGCCTGTGAGCGAGCGCGCCTGGAAGATGCCCGGATCGCGCATGTTCATCGACCCCAAGATGCAAGTCCCGGTGGAAGACCTCATCAAAGGCATGATCGTGCAGTCGGGTAACGATGCCACCGTGGCCCTGGCCGAAGGCGTGGCGGGTTCGGTGGAGCGTTTTGTGGAGCTCATGAACGCTCAGGCCAAATCCCTGGGCATGACGGCGACCGGCTATCGCAACGCGGAAGGCTTGACCGAAGCGGGGCACACCACCACCGCCCGCGATCTGGCCACCCTGGCCAACCGCCTGATGACCGACTTCCCGCAATACGTTCCGTACTACGCGATCCAGCGATACCGCTACCCCGGCACGCCGGCGACCAACGACACCAACCGCAACCTCCTGTTGTTTCGCGATCCCAGCGTCGACGGCTTGAAGACGGGTCACACCAGCGCGGCCGGTTATTGCCTGGTAGCAACCGCACGCCGCCAGGTGCCTGGCCTGGGCGAGGGCGCACAAGGCCAGCGACGCCTCATCAGCATCCTGCTGGGTGCATCCAGCGAAAACGCCCGCGCAGCCGAAACCCAGAAGCTCCTGAACTGGGGCTACACGGCCTTTGACGCCGTGCGCCTGTTTCCTGCGGGCCAACCCGTGGCCACACCGCGGGTCTGGAAGGGCAAAGCCGAACAAGTGCGCCTCGGGCGTCCTGAAGGCGTGGTCGTTTCCGTGCCGGCGGGCGAAGGCGCCAAGCTCAAGACTGAGGTGGTCCGCCCTGACCCCCTGGTGGCACCGCTCAACCGCGGTGACGCTCTGGGCACGCTGCGCGTGAGCCTGGCCAGCGGCACGAAAGTGGCCGACATTCCCCTGGTCGTCATGGACACGGTGGAAGAAAGCGGCGTATTCGGCCGCGCCTGGGACGCCATCCGCCTCTGGATTCAGTGACACAACCGGCCCCTGCATTGCCAGGGTGCCACCCCCGTGCTACATTAGCGGGCTTTTCGGAATTTTCCGAAGAGCTTTCCGTTTTCGCTTTTTTCAAACGTTTAGGGACGTTTTCAATGCCAACCATCAATCAACTCGTGCGCCACGGCCGGGAGGTCGAAAAGACCAAATCCAAGAGCCCGGCCATGGAAAACTCTCCGCAGCGTCGCGGTGTGTGCACCCGTGTGTACACCACGACCCCCAAGAAGCCCAACTCCGCTCTGCGTAAAGTCGCCAAAGTGCGCCTGACCAACGGTTTTGAGGTGATCTCCTACATCGGCGGCGAAGGCCACAACCTCCAGGAACACAGCGTCGTGCTGGTTCGCGGTGGTCGTGTCAAGGACTTGCCCGGTGTGCGTTATCACATCGTGCGTGGCTCGCTCGACTTGCAAGGCGTGAAAGACCGCAAGCAGTCGCGCTCCAAGTACGGTGCGAAGAAGCCCAAGGCCAAGTAATCTGGTTTGAATTCAAGGTGCTGTTTCCCGCGTGGCGCGGTGAATCAGCGTAGTGACCCCAAGCACGGAATTGTCCGTGTGGGTCGAGTAAGTGGGGGTTCCAATGACCTCCGCGGTGTCTGCCAAGGCGCCAACTGAAGCAATATGAGGTGAAAAAATGCCACGTCGTCGCGAAGTCCCTAAACGTGAAATCCTGCCGGATCCCAAGTTCGGCAATGTCGAGCTCTCCAAGTTCATGAACGTGATCATGGAAGGCGGCAAGAAAGCTGTCGCCGAGCGCATCATTTATGGCGCGCTGGAGCAGATCGAGAAGAAGAGCGGCAAAGACCCTGTCGAAATCTTCTCGGTCGCCATCAACAACGTCAAGCCCATGGTGGAAGTGAAGTCCCGCCGTGTTGGTGGCGCCAACTACCAGGTGCCCGTTGAAGTGCGCCCTGTCCGTCGTCTGGCGCTCTCCATGCGCTGGATCAAGGAAGCCGCGCGCAAGCGCAGCGAAAAGTCCATGGCCCTGCGCCTGGCGAACGAACTGATTGAAGCCACCGAAGGCCGTGGCGGCGCCATGAAAAAGCGCGATGAAGTGCACCGCATGGCCGAGGCCAACAAGGCCTTCAGCCACTTCCGCTTCTGATCCGGGCCACCGCCCCTTAGAGCATCCAGAACCGAGAGCCCGCATCCCTTGTTCCAAGGGTGGCGGGCTCGATCCCTTTTCGGAGTATTTCCATGTCCCGCATCACGCCCCTCGAGCGCTATCGCAACATTGGTATTTCCGCGCACATCGATGCCGGCAAGACCACCACCACCGAACGCATCCTGTTCTACACCGGTGTGAACCACAAGATCGGTGAAGTTCACGATGGCGCTGCCACCATGGACTGGATGGAGCAGGAGCAGGAGCGCGGCATCACGATCACCTCGGCTGCCACCACCTGCTTCTGGAAGGGCATGGACATGTCCTTCCCCGAGCACCGCATCAACATCATCGACACCCCCGGCCACGTGGACTTCACCATCGAGGTGGAGCGTTCCATGCGCGTGCTGGACGGTGCCTGCATGGTGTACTGCGCCGTGGGTGGCGTGCAGCCCCAGTCGGAAACCGTCTGGCGCCAAGCCAACAAGTACAAGGTGCCGCGCCTGGCCTTCGTGAACAAGATGGACCGCACCGGTGCCAACTTCTTCAAGGTCGTCGAGCAGATGAAGCTGCGCCTGAAGGCCAACCCCGTGCCGATCGTGATCCCGATCGGCGCCGAGGAAAACTTCACCGGCGTGGTTGACCTGCGCAAGATGAAAGCCATCATCTGGGACGAAGCTTCGCAGGGCATGAAGTTCGAATTCCAGGAAATTCCGGCCGAGCTGCTCGAGACCGCCAAGATCTGGCGCGAGAAGATGGTCGAGGCTGCTGCCGAGGCGTCCGAAGAGCTGATGAACAAGTACCTGGAAGAGGGCGACCTCTCCGAGGAAGAGATCACCCACGGCCTGCGCGTGCGCACGCTGGCGGTCGAGATCCAGCCGATGCTGTGTGGCACCGCGTTCAAGAACAAGGGTGTGCAACGCATGTTGGACGCCGTGATCGAACTCATGCCTTCGCCAGTGGACATCGCCGACGTCAAGGGCACGGATGACGACGAAGAAGTCACGACCCGCAAGGCCGACGACAACGAGAAGTTTTCTGCTCTGGCATTCAAGCTCATGACCGACCCGTACGTGGGCCAGCTCACGTTCGTGCGCGTGTACTCGGGCGTGATGAAAAAAGGCGACTCCGTCTACAACCCCATCAAGGGCAAGAAAGAGCGTATCGGCCGTATCGTGCAGATGCACGCCAACAACCGCCAGGAAGTCGAAGAAATTCGCGCCGGCGACATTGCTGCCTGCGTGGGCCTGAAAGACGTGACCACGGGCGAAACCCTGTGCGATCCGGACGCCATCATCATGCTCGAGCGCATGGTCTTCCCCGAGCCGGTGATTGCACAGGCCGTGGAACCCAAGACCAAGGCCGACCAGGAAAAGATGGGCATCGCCCTGCAGCGCCTGGCCGCTGAAGATCCTTCGTTCCGCGTCAAGACCGACGAAGAATCGGGCCAGACCATCATCGCCGGCATGGGCGAGCTCCACCTGGAAATTCTGGTGGACCGCATGAAGCGTGAATTCGGCGTGGAAGCTAACGTGGGCAAGCCTCAGGTGGCCTACCGCGAAACCATCCGCAAGACGGTGGAAGATTCCGAAGGCAAGTTCGTTCGCCAGTCGGGCGGCAAGGGCCAGTACGGTCACGTGGTGTTCAAGATCGAACCCAACGAAGCCGGCAAGGGCTTCGAGTTCGTCGATGCCATCAAGGGCGGTGTGGTGCCGCGCGAGTACATCCCTGCGGTGGAAAAGGGCGTCATCGAAGCGCTGACCACGGGCGTGCTGGCCGGTTATCCGGTGGTGGACGTCAAGGTCACCCTGCATTTCGGTTCGTACC
This sequence comes from Hydrogenophaga sp. PBL-H3, assembly GCF_010104355.1. NCBI lineage: Bacteria > Pseudomonadati > Pseudomonadota > Betaproteobacteria > Burkholderiales > Comamonadaceae > Hydrogenophaga > Hydrogenophaga sp. PBL-H3. The sequence continues at coordinate 4,212,275 of NZ_CP044972.1, read as the reverse complement.
ACGACGTGGACTCGTCCGAAATGGCCTTCAAGATGGCCGCCATCTTCGGTTTCAAGGAAGGCTGCCGCAAGGCAAGCCCGGTGATCCTGGAGCCCATGATGGCCGTGGAAGTGGAAACGCCTGAAGACTACGCCGGCAACGTGATGGGCGATCTGTCCAGCCGCCGCGGCATGGTGCAGGGCATGGAAGACATGGTGGGTGGCGGCAAGGCCATCAAGGCCGAAGTGCCCCTGTCCGAAATGTTCGGCTACTCCACGACCCTGCGTTCGATGTCGCAAGGCCGTGCCACGTACTCGATGGAGTTCAAGCACTACGCAGAAGCACCGCGCAACGTGGCTGAAGCCATCGTTGCCGCGCGCGCCAAGTAAGTTTTTAGCCGGTCTGCGATCACGCGCCGCCCTGTCCCCGTGCGGGGCGAACCAGCAGTGTGATGCAGACCTTAAACCGTGACACGGGTTTGTTCTTTAGGAATTGAAAAATGGCAAAAGAGAAATTTGAGCGGACCAAGCCGCACGTGAACGTGGGCACGATTGGTCACGTTGACCACGGCAAGACGACGCTGACGGCGGCGATCACGACCGTGCTGGCGGCCAAGTTTGGCGGTGCCGCCAAGGCCTACGACCAGATCGATGCAGCGCCCGAAGAGAAGGCCCGCGGCATCACGATCAACACCGCACACGTGGAATACGAGACGGCCAACCGCCACTACGCCCACGTTGACTGCCCCGGCCACGCCGACTACGTGAAGAACATGATCACCGGTGCTGCCCAGATGGACGGCGCCGTGCTGGTGTGCTCGGCCGCTGACGGCCCGATGCCCCAGACCCGCGAGCACATCCTGCTGGCCCGTCAGGTGGGCGTGCCTTACATCATCGTGTTCCTGAACAAGTGCGACATGGTCGACGACGCCGAGTTGCTCGAGCTGGTCGAAATGGAAGTGCGCGAGCTTCTGGACAAGTACGACTTCCCAGGCGACGCCACCCCCATCATCCACGGCTCGGCCAAGCTCGCCCTGGAAGGCGACAAGGGCCCGCTGGGTGAAGAGGCCATCATGAAGCTGGCCGAAGCACTGGACACCTACATTCCGCTGCCAGAGCGTGCCGTTGATGGCGCGTTCCTGATGCCAGTGGAAGACGTGTTCTCCATCTCGGGTCGCGGCACCGTGGTGACCGGCCGTATCGAGCGCGGCATCATCAAGGTCGGCGAAGAAATTGAGATCGTTGGCATCTCCGACACCCAGAAGACCACCTGCACCGGCGTGGAAATGTTCCGCAAGCTGCTGGACCAGGGCCAGGCGGGCGACAACGTCGGTATCTTGCTGCGCGGCACCAAGCGCGAAGACGTGCAGCGCGGCCAGGTGCTGTGCAAGCCCGGTTCGATCAAGCCGCACACGCACTTCACCGGCGAGATCTACGTGCTGTCCAAAGACGAAGGTGGCCGTCACACGCCGTTCTTCAACAACTACCGCCCGCAGTTCTACTTCCGCACGACCGACGTGACTGGCTCGATCGAGCTGCCCGAAGGCAAGGAAATGGTCATGCCGGGTGACAACGTGTCGATCACGGTGAAGCTGATCAACCCCATCGCCATGGAAGAAGGCCTGCGCTTCGCCATCCGCGAAGGTGGCCGCACCGTCGGTGCCGGCGTCGTTGCGAAAATCATCGCCTAAGGAGCGGACATGTCTACCAAGCAGAAAATCCGCATCCGCCTGAAAGCGTTTGACTACAAACTGATCGACAGCTCTGCCGCCGAGATCGTCGACACCGCCAAGCGCACCGGCGCGATCGTCAAGGGCCCAGTGCCTCTGCCGACCCGCATGAAGCGCTTCGACATCCTGCGTTCGCCACACGTCAACAAGACCAGCCGCGACCAGCTCGAAATCCGCACGCACCAGCGTCTGATGGACATCGTGGACCCGACCGACAAAACGGTTGACGCCCTGATGAAGCTCGACCTGCCGGCTGGCGTGGACGTCGAAATCAAGCTGCAGTAATTGCGGTTTTCAAGCCGGTCGGCGCACCATGCGCTGGTCGGCTTGCACAAACAAAGCCTGCTGGTTATACTGGCAGGCTCTTCCGGATTTCGGTCCGGGGAGTTCGGCTTTGCCGATGCGGCTTGTCAATGATGCAAGTCGTACCTTTAAAACGTGTCGGCGCCCTTCGGGGAGAGTCGATGCACCATCAGCCCCGGCCAATTGAAGTCGGGAACGGAGAAAACAATGAGTCTTAGCAACTCCCTCGGGTTGTTGGGTCGCAAGGTGGGCATGATGCGCCTGTTCACCGATGACGGGGACGCAGTTCCTGTCACGGTGGTCGATGTGTCGAACAACCGCGTGACTCAGGTCAAAACCCTGGCCCATGATGGCTACGATGCGCTGCAGGTCACCTTTGGTGCCCGCCGCGCTTCCCGCGTGACCAAGCCCGAAGCGGGCCACCTGGCCAAAGCCGGTGTTGAAGCGGGCGAGATCATCCAGGAATTCCGCGTCGCTTCTGACGTTGCTGCCCAGTACCAGCCCGGTGCCGTGGTGGCCCCCAACGCGATTTTCGCGGTGGGCCAGAAGGTTGACGTGCAAGGCACCTCGATCGGTAAAGGCTTCGCCGGCACCATCAAGCGCCACAACTTCAAATCCCAGCGCGCGTCGCACGGCAACAGCCGTTCGCACAACGTGCCAGGTTCCATCTCCATGGCCCAGGATCCGGGTCGCGTGTTTCCGGGCAAGAAGATGACCGGTCACATGGGTGATGACACCAAAACCATCCAGAACCTCGACATCGTGCGCGTGGACGAAGCCCGTCAACTGCTCATGATCCGTGGCGCTGTGCCCGGCTCGAACGGCGGTTTCCTGACCGTGCGCCCAGCCATCAAGGCCAAATCCAAGGGAGCAAACTGATGCAAGTTGAACTCCTGAACGACCAGGGTCAGTCATCGTCCAACGTGGACGTGCCTGAGACCGTGTTTGGTCGCGATTACAACGAAGCCCTGATCCACCAACTCGTGGTGGCCTACCAGGCGAACGCCCGTCAAGGCACGCGTGCACAAAAAGACCGCCAGATGGTCAAGCACTCGACCAAGAAGCCGTTCAAGCAAAAAGGCACGGGCCGCGCCCGCGCTGGTATGACGTCTTCGCCTCTGTGGCGTGGCGGTGGTCGGATTTTCCCGAACAGCCCCGACGAGAACTTCACCCAGAAGATCAACAAGAAGATGTACCGCGCCGGCATGGCCTCCATCTTCTCGCAGCTGGTGCGTGAAGGCCGTCTGGCCGTGGTCGACTCCATGAAAGTGGACTCGCCCAAGACCAAGCAGCTGGCCGACAAGTTCAAGGCCATGAACCTGCAATCGGTTCTGGTGATCGCCGAAGAAGTCGACGAGAACCTGTACCTCGCCTCGCGCAACCTGCCCAACGTGCTGGTGGTCGAGCCGCGTTACGCCGATCCGCTGTCGCTGGTGCATTACAAGAAGGTCATCGTCACCAAGGCGGCGATCGACCAGCTCAAGGAGATGTTCGCATGAGCGTCACAAAATACGACGAAGGCCGCCTGATGCAGGTCCTCGTGGCACCCATCGTGTCCGAGAAGGCCACTCAAGTAGCCGAGCAGACCAATGCCGTGATGTTCAAGGTGTTGCGCGATGCTTCCAAGCCCGAGATCAAGGCCGCTGTTGAACTGATGTTCAAGGTACAGGTCAAGGGCGTTTCCGTGCTCAACCAAAAGGGCAAGGCCAAACGCTTTGGCAAGACCGTGGGTCGTCGCGACCACGTTCGCAAAGCGTATGTGACCCTCATGCCGGGTCAAGAGCTGAACTTCGGCGGGGAGGGCGTTTAATCATGGCAGTCATCAAGATGAAACCCACCTCACCAGGCCGTCGTGGCATGGTGAAGGTGACGCGTGACCACCTGCACAAGGGTGAAGGCTACGCGCCGCTGCTGGAACCCCAGTTCCAGAAAGCAGGCCGCAACAACAACGGCCACATCACCACCCGCCACAAGGGCGGTGGTCACAAGCACCACTACCGCGTTGTCGATTTCCGTCGCAACAAGGATGGCATTCCGGCCAAGGTCGAACGCATCGAGTACGACCCGAACCGCACTGCGCACATTGCGCTGGTGTGCTACGCCGACGGCGAGCGTCGCTACATCATCGCCCCGCGTGGCGTTGAGGTGGGCGCAACCCTGCTGTCCGGCTCGGAGTCGCCGATCCGCGTGGGCAACACCCTGCCGATCCGCAACATCCCGGTCGGCTCGACCATCCACTGCATCGAGTTGCAGGTCGGCAAGGGCGCACAAATCGCCCGTTCCGCCGGCGCCTCGGCCGTGCTGCTTGCTCGCGAAGGCATCTACGCCCAGGTCCGCATGCGTTCCGGCGAGGTCCGCAAGGTCCACGTGGATTGCCGCGCCACCATCGGCGAAGTGTCCAACCAGGAACACAGCCTGCGCCAGTTGGGCAAGGCTGGTGTAAAGCGTCACATGGGCATTCGCCCGACCGTTCGCGGTACCGCGATGAACCCGATCGACCACCCGCACGGTGGTGGTGAAGGCAAGACCGGCGAAGGCCGCGCTCCGGTGGATCCGTGGGGCAACCTGACCAAGGGCTACCGCACCCGCAACAACCGCCGCACGCAGTCGATGATCGTCTCGCGTCGCAAGAAGTAAAGGGTTGACAACATGACTCGCTCACTGAAAAAAGGCCCTTTCGTTGACCATCACCTGATGGCCAAAGTGGAAAAGGCCGTGTCCACCAAGGACAAAAAGCCCGTCAAGACCTGGTCGCGTCGCTCGATGATCCTGCCCGATTTCATCGGCCTGACCATTGCCGTGCACAACGGCAAGCAGCACGTGCCCGTGTACATCACCGATCAGATGGTTGGACACAAGCTCGGCGAGTTTTCGCTGACGCGCACGTTCAAAGGCCATCCGGCCGACAAAAAAGCGAAGAAGTAAGGAACAACCATGGAAACCCGTTCAATCGTTCGAGGCGTTCGCCTCTCGGTCGACAAAGGCCGACTGGTTGCCGACCTGATTCGCGGCAAAAAAGTCGACCAGGCCCTCAACATCCTGGCGTTCACGCAGAAGAAGGCCGCTGGCATCGTCAAGAAAGCTCTTGAGTCCGCCATCGCCAATGCTGAACACAACGACGGCGCCGATATCGACGAACTGAAGGTCACGACCATCTACGTCGAGCAAGGCACCACGCTCAAGCGCTTCTCGGCCCGCGCCAAAGGCCGCGGCAACCGCATCAGCAAACCCACGTGTCACATCTACGTGACGGTTGGCAACTGAAGAGGTCACAGGAATATGGGACAAAAAATCAACCCCACCGGGTTCCGCCTCGCCGTTTCGCGCAACTGGGCCAGCCGCTGGTACGCGAGCAACCGTGACTTCGCCGGCATGCTGGCCGAAGACATCAAGGTGCGTGAGTACCTCAAGGGCAAGCTGAAGAACGCCGCCGTTTCGCGCGTCGTGATCGAGCGTCCTGCCAAGAACGCCCGCATCACCATTTACTCGGCACGTCCGGGCGTGGTGATCGGCAAGAAGGGCGAAGACATCGAGAAGCTGAAGAAAGAACTGGCCGCCAAGCTGGGCGTGCCGGTTGCGGTCAACATCGAAGAAGTGCGCAAGCCCGAGATCGATGCCAAGCTGATCGCCGACAGCATCACGCAACAGCTCGAAAAACGCATCATGTTCCGCCGCGCCATGAAGCGCGCCATGCAGAACGCGATGCGCCTGGGCGCACAGGGCATCAAGATCATGTCGTCGGGTCGCCTGAACGGCATCGAGATCGCCCGTTGCGAGTGGTACCGCGAAGGTCGCGTGCCACTTCACACCCTGCGTGCAGACATCGACTACGGTACGTCCGAAGCCAAGACCACCTACGGCATCATTGGTGTCAAGGTCTGGGTCTACAAGGGCGACACCCTGGGCCGCAACGATGCGCCCGTGGCCGCCGAGCCCCGTGTTGAAGAAGAGCGCCGCCCACGTGGTCCGCGCCGTGAGCGTCCTGCAGGTCCTCCTGCTCGCGCTGCGGTTCGTCGCCCCGGTGCGAACGCTGCTCCGGCCGATGGCAGCGACAAGCCTGCCGAAGCCACGACCGGAACCGAAACCAAACCCGCCGTTAAGCGCGTTCGCAAAGACGCCGCGCCCGCATCTGCAGCTGCGGACGGCAAAGGAGAATAACCATGTTGCAACCTGCTCGCCGCAAATTCCGCAAGGAACAAAAAGGCCGCAATACCGGTGTCGCCACCAGCGGCGCCACCGTCGCGTTTGGTGACTTCGGTCTGAAGTCCACCGACCGCGGTCGCCTGACGGCCCGCCAGATCGAAGCCGCGCGTCGCGCGATTTCCCGTCACGTCAAACGTGGCGGCCGCATCTGGATCCGCGTGTTCCCGGACAAGCCGATCTCCCAGAAACCTGCCGAAGTCCGCATGGGCAACGGCAAGGGTTCGGTGGAGTACTACGTGGCCGAGATCCAGCCCGGCAAGGTGCTGTACGAGATCGTCGGCGTGCCGGAACAGCTGGCCCGTGAGGCGTTCCAGCTGGCCGCCGCCAAACTTCCCCTGCGCACCACGTTCGTGACGCGCTTGTTGGGTCAGTGATTCAGGAGAACACAAGATGAAAACTGCTGAACTGCGCCAAAAGGATGTGGCCGGCCTCGAAGCCGAAGTGAAATCGCTGCAAAAGGCCCACTTCGGTCTGCGCATGCAAAAAGCCACGCAACAACTCAACAACAACGCCGTGCTGGGCGACACCCGCCGCGCCATCGCTCGTGCCAAGACCATTCTTGCCGAGAAGCAGCGCAACGCGGCTTCTGCCAAATAAGGAGTGACCATGACGGAAGCTAAAACATCCCTCAAGCGCACCTTGATCGGCAAGGTCGTCAGTGACAAGCGCGCAAAGACCGTGACGGTTCTGGTCGAGCGCCGTGTGAAGCACGAGCTCTACGACAAGATCGTGGCGAAGTCGAGCAAGTACCACGCCCATGACGAAAAGGGCGAGTACAAGACCGGCGATACGATCGAGATCACCGAGAGCCGCCCGCTGTCGAAGACGAAAAACTGGGTCGCCACCCGCCTGGTCCAAAAAGCCGAGCTGGTTTAAGCGCGATTCGCGCTGCCTGCAGCGCCGAACTGAAAAGCGACCGACAATGCCGGTCGCTTTTTCTTTTTCCGGGCTCGATTCCTGAGCCCTCACACTAAGGCCCAAGGGCCCAAATCCACGAGGAGCACAGCATGATTCAGGTTGGCGAAAAGATCCCCGCAGCAACGTTGATGGAGTACAGCGAGGTTGAAGGCAACGGTTGCAGCATCGGGCCCAACGCCGTGGATGCCCAAAAAGCAGCAGCCGGAAAGACGATCGCTGTGTTCGCGTTGCCCGGCGCGTTCACACCGACCTGCTCTGCCAAACACGTGCCCGGTTTTGTCGAGCACGCGGCTGACTTCAAGGCTGCCGGCGTGGACGAGATCTGGTGCCTGAGTGTGAACGACGCCTTCGTGATGGGTGCCTGGGCGCGCGATCAGAAGACCGGCGACAAGGTGCGCATGCTGGCCGATGGCAGCGCCGACTTTGCCAAGGCCACCGGTCTGACGCTGGACCTGACCGGCCGCGGCATGGGTCTGCGCAGCAACCGCTACTCGATGTTGATCAAGGACGGCGTGGTCAAGGCGCTGAACGTCGAAGGTCCGGGCAAGTTCGAAGTGAGCGACGCTGCCACCCTGCTGGCCCAGGCCAAAGCCGGCGTCTGATCGCAGGCTGACTCAAAAAAAAAGCCGGCGGTGGCAACACCGGCGGCTTTTTTCATGGTGTCTGCCCTGGCTACGGATTCAGAGATCGACCTTCAGGTAGTGGGCGCCGGGAATGGGGTTGTGGTAGTAGGGTGCGACCTCCACAAAGCCCGATTCCTGGTAGAGGGCGCGCGCCGTTTCCATGTCGCTGAGCGTGTCCAGCAGCATGGTGGTGTAGCCGGCGAGCCGCGCGTCGCCCAGGACCCGCTCGACCAGCAAGCGGCCAAGGCCGAAGCCCCGGAACGCGCGGCGCACGAACAGGCGTTTCATTTCGCATGCGTCGAGGTGGTCGGTGTTGGTGAGGGCGCGAAAGGCACAGCAGCCGGCGGGCTCGTCGTCCACACTGGCCAGAAAAACGGAGCCGTTCGGTGGTGCGTATTCACCGGGCAGGCCGGCCAGCTCGGCGTCAAAGCCCTGAAAACACAGATCGATGCCCATGTCGGCCTGGTAGTCCAGGAACAGCGACCTGACCGTCGACAGGTCGGCGGGAAACTGGGCCAACCTGAGCGTGACGCTGGCAGTCTCGGAGGGTTTCATGCGAGGGAGATGCGGACGGGGCCGAAAGATCGGCCGGGCGCTCACTATACGACAGGCGCTGCACTTCAGAAGGCATTGCCCTGCCGGACCAGCCACGTCACCGCGCCGCCACACAAGGCCAACACCAGCAGGGCCAGAGCGCGGGTGGAGGTCGAATCGCGGGTTTCAGGAACGTTCGCGACGCGGGTCACATGCTTGTCGCCCACCACCATGGGACGGATCAGGTTGTCCTTCTTCACCCACTTGTAAAAGAAGACGGCCAGGACGTGCAAGACGACCAGACCGATCACGATGAACTTGCCGACGTTCTTGTGGTAACCCGTGGCCAGGGCCACCGTGTCGCCGGAGACGAAACGCACCAGGGGACCGAAGAAGGCGATCTCGTCGTCGCTCATCAGCCCCGTGCCCACCTGGGCCAGCAGCACCGTCAGCAGGGCGAACACCGACAGGGCACCCAAGGGGGAGTGACCCACCCTGTGTTCGGGCTGGGTCTTTCCACGCAAGTACGAAACGACCGTGGATGGCGCAAACAGGAAACTGCCGAAGCGCGACCAATGACCGCCCACAAAACCCCAAACCACGCGGAACAACAGCAGGGCCAGCACCGCATAGCCCAGGCGCAAGTGCCAGTTCATCCAGTTGCCGCCGATGTTGGCTGTGATGACAAGGCCCACGACGGCGGCCGCGAGCAGCCAGTGGAACAGGCGGGTGGGCAGGTCCCAGACGCGAATGGTTTGCATGGTTGGCAGTGGAAAAGTCAAAGAGAAGTGGAGCCGCAGACTTCAAGACAGTTCCGGCGGAACTTAATACCGGGTCGAACACTCACGCGGTGGTAGCTGTTGTGCTACGTTTTTTGTATCAAGTATTCAACCACGCTCAGGAGTGTTCATGAAATTTCTTGCCCCGTTGGCCATGGCCGTTGCAATCACCGGCCTGTCCGCCCCGGCTTTCGCCCAGTTCCAGAAACCTGAAGATGCGATCAAGTACCGCAAGGCGACCTTCACGGTGATGGCCAGCCATTTCGGCCGCCTGGGTGCCATGGCCAGCGGGCGTGCGCCGTTCGACGCCAAGGTGGCGGCCGAGAGCGCCGCCATCGTCGAGACCATGAGCAAGCTGCCGTGGGAGGGCTTTGGCCCCGGCACCGATAAGGGCGACACCCGCGCACTGCCTGCGATCTGGACCGAGCAGGCCAAGTTCAAGGAAAGCGCCGGCAAACTGCAAGCCGAGACGACCAAACTGAGCGCAGCCGCCAAGACGGGCAATCTGGACGCGGTGAAGACCGCCTTCGGCGCCGCAGGTCAGACCTGCAAGGCCTGTCACGACGCTTTCCGCAAAGAGTGACGTCCCATCTGGTGTGAGCCGGAATGCAAAAAGCCGGGACCTGGGTCCCGGCTTTTTGCTGTGTGGGGCACGGATTGCCTCAGGTTTGCGCCAGCAGTTTTTCGATGAGCTGGTGCAGGGCAGCGAAGTCGGGCTCTCCCACGAACCGTTTGACGATGCGCCCCTGCTTGTCCACCAGGTAGGTGGTGGGGGTGAGTTTGACGTCGCCCCATTGCTGGGCGATCTCGCCAGTGTTGTCGAGCGCGACCTTGAACGGCAACTGGCGGCTCTGCGCGAAATTGAGCACCCAGTTGGGTGGGTCGTATTCCATGGCCACGGCCACGGTGTCGAAGCCCTGACCCTGGTACTTGTTCCAGGTGGCGACGATCTGCGGCATTTCCTTCACGCACGACACGCAGGTGGTGGCCCAGAAATTCACCAAGGTCACCTTGCCTTTGAGGTCGGCGGTGGTGGCCTTGGAGCCGTCGAGCAGCACGAAGGTCGATTGGGGCGCGGCCTCGCCACCGGCGCAGCCGGCCAGACCCATCACGGCGGCAGCGCCCAGCGCAGCCACCACGGCCATGCCGCGGCGGCGCAAGAGGCCAGGTCGATCAAGTTCGGTCATTGTGTTTTCATTTCCCGGGGACTACATTGCCCCACGTCGTTCGTTCATCCGCATCTCAGGAGACACCGCATGCAGCGCCGCCAGTTTACCCAGTCCACCGCCGCCATCGGCCTTCTCATCCTGGCCGCCCATCAGCAGGCGCGAGCCTTGTCGTTGGGCGATCTCACCGAAGGCGACGCCAGCAAGGGCATCAAGGCGGCTCTGGAAAAGGGGGCTCTTGCGGCCGTGGCGCTGCTGGGCAAGACCGATGGATTCCTGGGCAACCCGAAAGTTCGGATTCCTTTGCCGGGATTTCTCGAAGACGCGTCCAAGCTGCTGAAAATGACCGGCCAGGGCAAGCGGGTCGACGAACTCGTCACCAGCATGAACCGCGCGGCCGAAGCGGCCGTGCCCATGGGCAAGGACCTGCTGGTCGGCGCGGTGAAGTCCATGAGCGTGACCGATGCCAAGAACATCCTGGGGGGCGGCGACGACTCCGTGACCCGCTTTTTTGCCGAAAAAACCCGCACGCCCCTGGGCGAGAAGTTCCTGCCGGTGGTGACCAAGGCCACCGAAAAGGTGGGCCTGGCCAACCAGTACAACAAGGTGGCGGGCAAGGCCGCAGGCATCGGTCTCGTCAAATCCGAAGACGCCAACATCCAGAAGTACGTGACCGGCAAGTCGCTGGACGGCCTCTACACCATCATCGGCGAGGAAGAGCGCAAGATTCGCCAGGACCCGGTGGGCACCGGCAGTGCCATTCTGCAAAAGGTGTTCGGTGCACTGAAGTGAGCGCCGGCTGTCGTTGCATCTTCAGTTTTTCTTGAGCTTACTGCGCGCCTCGGTCAGGCGCGCGTTCAGGTACTCGCCGAAGAAGTCGGGCACGGCCACACCCACCAGGCGCTCGGCGAGTTCCTGGCCGTCGGGGCCGAAGAACATCACCGTGGGCGTGAAGCGCGCCTTCCAGGCCCGGGCCTGATCGGCTGGCGTGGTCATGTCGCCGGCAAAGCCCTGCAGGTTGGTCTGGCGGTCCTGGACGTCGATCTGCACCGCCACCAGCTCGCCATCTCGGCGCATCGGCGCCAGGTAGTTGTTGCGCACCAACTCGCAGTAAACGCAGCCTTTGAGCGTGGTCATGACCACCAGAGGCTCGCCGCGCGCGGCCGCGGCCTGGGCGGCGCCGCGCAACGAGGCGGGTGTGGGCAGGTTCGGCGCAGCGGTGGCCATGGTGGTTCGGCTCAGACCGCGCCGCTTCGTTGCAGCTCGGTCAGCTGCTCGGGTGTGCTGCCCAGCCAGTCGCCCAGCACCTCGGCGGTGTGCTGACCGAGCAGCGGTGGGGGAAGGTCGTTGCGCACGGGGGTGACGCTCAGTTTGAGCGGGCTGGCGACCAGATCCACCTGATCGGCCAGCGGGTGCGACCAGCGCTGCACCATGCCACGCGACACCACGTGTTCGTCGGCAAACACCTCGGCCAGGTTGTTGATCGGACCGCAGGGCACCTTGGCGGCTTCCAGCGCCGCGAGCCAGTCGGCTTTGCTGCGGGTCTTGAGGATGGTTTCAAGCAGTGGCACCAGCTCGGCGCGGTGGCGCACGCGGTTCTGGTTCTGGGCATATCTTGGGTCCAGCGCCAGCTCGGGCTGGCCCGCCACGGCGCAGAACTTGGCGAACTGGCCGTCGTTGCCCACCGCCAGGATGATGTGTTGCGCCTGGCCCTGTGCATCGGGCGCCACCTCGAACACCTGGTAGGGAACGATGTTGGCATGGGCGTTGCCTGCGCGGCCCGGTACCTTGCCGTCTTCGCGACCGCGCACGAGGTAGTTGGCGCCCAGGTTGGCCAGCATGGCCACCTGCGTGTCGAGCAGGGCCATGTCGATGTGCTGGCCCTCGCCCGTGCGCTCGGCGTGGCGCAGCGCGGCCTGGATGGCCACCGTGGCGTACAGGCCGGTGAACAGATCGGCCACGGCCACGCCCACTTTCTGCGGGCCACCGCCGGCCAGGTCGTCGCGCTCGCCGGTCACGCTCATGAGGCCGCCCATGGCCTGGATGGCGAAGTCGTAGCCCGCGCGATCCTTGTACGGGCCTGTCTGGCCGAAGCCGGTGATGGAGCAGTACACCAGCTTGGGGTTGATGGCACGCAGACTCTCGAAGTCAAGCCCATAGCGCGCCATGTCGCCGACCTTGTAGTTCTCCACGAACACATCGGCCTTGGCCGCGAGTTCGCGGATCAGCGCCTGGCCCGCGGGCGTGGCGATGTCGCAGGTGATGGAGCGCTTGTTGCGGTTGGCACCCAGGTAATAGGCGGCCTCGGCCGTGTCCGCCCCATCGCGTCCGCGCAGGAAGGGCGGACCCCAGCCGCGCGTGTCGTCACCCCCAGGGTGGTTGTCGCCGGGCGGGCGTTCGACCTTCACCACATCGGCGCCCAGATCGGCCAGCGTCTGCGTGCACCAGGGGCCGGCGAGCACGCGGGACAAATCGAGTATGCGGATACCATCCAGAGCATTCATGTTTGCCATTGTGCGCGACGCTGCCGGCACTGCGCTGTCCCCACGGTGGCGTGCTCCACCCCATCCCATGTCATCAAATGCATACCGCCACGCGATGCGCCGACGCGGGCTCATCGGCGCGCTGATAGCCTTGGCTCTGACCGCCTGCAACCCCACTTTCAACTGGCGCGAATGGCGCCCCGAGGGCACGCCGCTGCAGGCGCTCATGCCGTGCAAGCCCGAGACCGCCGAACGCTCGGTGCCCCTGGGTGGTTCGCCCACCGTGCTGCACATGCACAGCTGCCAGGCCGGCGGCCTCACCTTTGCGCTGGCCTGGGCCGATGCACCCGACGCCGCTGCCGTGCCCGCCACGCTGATCGACTGGCAACGCGCCGCGCTCGCCGCGATCCGTGTGGACCCGGCGCTGCAGGCCGATCCGGGCCACCGCTGGACCACGACTGTGGCCGGCGCCACGCTGACGCAAGGCATCGTCGCGCAGGGCACCGATCCACAAGGCCAGTCCGTGCAGACCCGGGCGGTGTACTTCGCGCGTGGTGCGCAGGTGTTCCAGGCCGCGATCTATGGCCCGACCATCACCGACGAGGTGCGCACCACCTTTGTTGACGGACTGAAGCTGCCATGACAAGCGCGCCGACAGACACGCGCGGCGACGCGCTGGGGACGCGCGCCGCGGTCATCGTTTTCCTCACGTTTGCGGTCGCGTACTTTTTCTCCGCCCTGGTGCGCGCCATCACGGCCACGCTCTCGCCCACCCTGAGCCGGGAACTCGACCTCAACGCTGGCGACCTCGGCCTGCTCGCGGGTGGCTACTTCCTGGGCTTCGCCATGACCCAGCTGCCGTTGGGCAATTGGCTGGACCGCCACGGGCCGCGCAAGGTGATCCTGGCCTTTCTCACGGTGGCCGTGCTCGGCTGCATGGCGTTTGCGCTGGCCACGAGTTTCTCGGGCTTGCTGGCCGCGCGCGTGCTCACCGGCATGGGGGTGAGCGCCTGCCTGATGGCGCCGCTCACCGGCTTTCGCCGCTGGCTCACGCCGGCCACACAACTGCGCGCGAACTCGTGGATGCTCATGACCGGTTCGCTGGGCATGGTGGCGGCCACGCTGCCGGTGCAGTGGTTGATGCCCTACACCGGCTGGCGCGGGCTGTTCTGGCTGCTGGCCGGGCTGATTGCGCTGTCGATGATCGGTATTGCGATCACCGTGCCACGATGGCGTCAGGCGACGCCGGCGCAGTCCGAAAGCCAGCCGTTGCCGTCCGGGGGGTACGGCCTGATCTGGCGCAACCCTTACTTTCGCCAGATGTTGCCAATCGGTTTCGTCAACTACGGTGGCATGGTAGCCGTGCAGACCCTGTGGGCCGGGCCGTGGATGGTGAAAGTGGCGGGCTACACCCCGCAGGAGGCAGCCGCTGGCCTGTTCGGCATCAACCTGTCGATGCTCTGCACCTTCTGGCTCTGGGGCGTGGTCAACCCCCACCTGGCGCGCCGTGGCTTGCGGCCCGAGCGGCTGATCGCCTGGGGATTGCCCGCGAGCTTCCTTGTGCTGGCCGCCATCGTGCTGCTGGGCGCAGGCGCGGGCTGGGAGCTGTGGGCCCTGTTCTGCGTGACCAGCACATTCGTGTCGCTGTCGCAGCCGGCGGTGGCGCTGGCGTTGCCGCCCGAAGCCGCCGGGCGCGCCCTGTCGGCGTACAACCTGGCCATCTTCGCCGGGGTCTTCGGTGTGCAGTGGGGCATTGGCCTGCTGATCGAGGCGCTCACGGTGTTCGGTTGGAGCGAGTCTGTTCGTTACCGGGGTGCCATGGCCTTCTTCGGCGTGTGTTGCGTGTTCGCCTACCTGGCTTTCTGGCGTGCCTGGCGAGCCCGCCCGCGCACCCAGGCCGGCTAAACTGCGCTCATGAACGGCATCCTCATCATCGCGCACGCGCCTCTGGCTTCGGCCTTGCGCCAGTGCGTCATGCATGTGTTCCCCGACAGCGCCGAGGCCGTCTCGGCGCTGGATGTCCAACCCAACGTACCGCCTGAAGAATCGCTGGCACAGGCGCGCGCACTCATGCGCCAGATGCACCTGCCCCAAACCCTGGTGGTGACCGACGTGTTCGGCGCCACGCCATGCAACGTGGCGCAGAAACTCATCGACGGCATCAACTCCAAGTTGATCACCGGCGTGAACCTGCCCATGTTGCTGCGCACCGTGTCTTACCGCCACGAGTCGCTGGACGCGCTGATCTCGCGCGCCATGATCGGTGCCACGCAGGGGGTGATTCAGGTGGCGGTGACCGCTCCGCAGAACCAGGCCAGACGAGCCACCCATGATCAAGACCACCGTGACCATCAGCAATAAGCTCGGGCTGCACGCACGCGCCTCGGCCAAACTCACCAAACTCGCGGGCAGCTTCGCCAGCGATGTGTGGATGTCCCGGGGTGATCGCCGCGTCAATGCCAAAAGCATCATGGGCGTGATGATGTTGGCCGCGGGTCTGGGCAGCACCGTCGAGGTGGAGACCATCGGGGCGGACGAGGCGGTGGCCATGGACGCTCTCGTTGCACTCATCAACGACAAGTTCGGCGAGGGCGAATGAGCTTCTCCGTCCACGGTCTCGCCGTCTCCCGGGGCATTGCCATCGGGCGGGCGGTGATCGTGGCGTCGAGCCGGATCGATGTGGCGCACTACTTCGTGCAGGCCGAGCAGGTTCAGGGCGAGATCGAGCGGCTGCGCCATGCGCGCAACGAGGTGGCCGCAGAAATCCTGAAGGTGCAGCAGAGCCTGCATGAGCTGGGTCCCTCGGATGCGCATCCCGAACTCACCGCCCTGCTCGACGTGCACCTCATGCTGTTGCAGGACGAGCAGCTCACCGGCGGCGTGAAACACTGGATCGTCGAGCGCCACTACAACGCCGAATGGGCGCTCACCACGCAGCTGGAGGTGATCGCGCGCCAGTTTGACGAGATGGAAGACCCCTACCTGCGCGAGCGCAAGGCCGACCTGGAACAGGTGGTCGAGCGCATCCTGCGCGTGATGCGCGGCGTGGCATCGCCCGTGGGTGCCGGCCAGTCGCGCCCCGGGCAGGACAGCGCGGTCGACGTGCCGCTGGTGCTGATCGCGCACGACCTCTCGCCGGCCGACATGCTGCAGTTCAAGCAAAGCGTGTTTGCCGGCTTCGTCACCGACGTGGGTGGCAAGACCAGCCACACCGCTATCGTCGCGCGCAGCATGGACATCCCTGCCGTGGTCGGTGCGCGTTCGGCCAGCCAGCTGATCGAGCAGGACGACTGGGTCATCATCGACGGCGATGCCGGCGTGGTGGTGGTCGATCCCTCACCCATCCTGTTGGCCGAATACGGCTTCAAGCAGCGCCAGGGTGAAGTCGAGCGCGAGCGCCTCTCGCGCCTGAAGAACACGCCCGCCGTCACGCTCGACGGACAAAAGATCGAACTGCTGGCCAACATCGAACAGCCCGAAGACGCCGTGGGCGCCCTCAAAGCCGGTGCCGTGGGCGTGGGGCTGTTCCGCAGCGAGTTCCTGTTCATGGGGCGCAATGGCAAGCTGCCCGACGAGGAGGAGCAGTACCAGGCCTACAAGCGCGCGGTGGAGGGCATGCAGGGCCTGCCGGTGACCATCCGCACCGTGGACGTGGGCGCCGACAAGCCGCTGGACCGCGTGGCCCCGCGCGCTGGCGAAGACCACCTCAACCCGGCGCTGGGCCTGCGCGCCATCCGCTGGAGCCTGGCCGACCCCGCCATGTTTCTCGCGCAGTTGCGCGCCATCTTGCGCGCAGCCGCGCACGGCCCGGTGCACCTGCTCATTCCCATGCTCGCGCACGCCAGCGAAATCCGCCAGACGCTGGCGCTGGTGCACCGTGCGCGCGAACAGCTGCTGGCCGCCGGCGTGACCCATGGCGCGGTGAAGCTGGGCGCCATGATCGAGGTGCCGGCGGCGGCGCTCACCATCCCGCTGTTCCTCAAGCACTTCGACTTTCTCTCCATCGGCACCAACGACCTGATCCAGTACACGCTGGCCATCGACCGCGCCGACGAGGCCGTGTCTCACCTGTACGACCCGGTGCACCCCGCTGTGCTGCAGCTGCTGGCCAGCACCATCACGCAATGTCACGCGCAGGGCAAGGGCGTGAGCGTGTGCGGCGAAATGGCGGGCGACGTGGCCATGACGCGCCTCCTGCTTGGCCTGGGCTTGCGCAGCTTCTCCATGCACCCGTCGCAGATCCTGGCGGTCAAGCAGCAGATATTGCGCTGCGACACGACCCGCCTGCAGACCTGGGCCCAGACCGTGCTGTCGGCGGAAGATCCCGCCGCGCTCATGACCGACTGATCCGTTGGCCCCCGCGCTGCGCTGCGCGGGTCGTCCGTCAGCGGCGCGTGGCCATCACCGCCGCACCCACGATCATCAGCGCCGCCAGTCCGATCGCAGGACTCGGCATCTCCCCCCGAAGCAACAGCAGTGTCAGCGTGGAGAGCAGCGGCGTGAGAAAACTCAGCACACCGATCTGGCGCGCGTCGCCGCGTTTGAGGGCGGCGTCCCACAGAAAGAATGCACCACCGAGCGGACCCAGGCCCAGCACGGCGATGAGCAGCATGTCCTGGGTCGAGAGCGAGACGGCGGGCTCCAGCAGCGCGTGGCAGAACAGCGAGAGCACGCCCGACAGCAAGGCGAAGCTGCCGATGGCCGCGGTGGGAAAGGCGCGCACGCGCTTGGTCATCAACGAATAGCTCGCCCACATGAAGGCCGAGGCCAGCGCCGGGATGTAGCCCCAGGCCCAGCGAGCTTCACCCGCACCACCGGCGCCTCCCACAATGGCCAGTGCCGCGCCCGCGAAGCCCAGCAAGGCGGCAAAGATGTGGTGGCCGGTGAGCTTCATGCCGGGCAGGAACAGCGGCGCCATCACCACGATGCCCAGCGGCCAGAGGTAGTTCACCAGGTTGGCCTGCACCGGTGGCGCGTGGCGCAGCGCGATGAAGAGCAGGAAGTGGTAGCCGAACAGGCCGTACACACCCAGCGCCAAGGTGCTGGCCGGCACGCGCCATTGGCGGAAGTCGAAGCGCGAGAGCGGCAGCGCGATCAGGCTGCCGATCAGCAGCGAGAGGCCGGTGAGCAGAAAGGGCGGGACATGCGACAGGGCCACACCGAGTGCGGCGAGGGAGGCCCACAGCGCGATGGCGCCCAGGGCAAGGAGGTTGGCGTTCATGCCGGTAGGTTACCGTGCCGCGCCGGTGGTTCCTGTTGGGGCAGGCTCGTCATGCGCCAGTCATGGTGTCGTCATGCGTTCGTCGCACGGGCCACACAACATCGCGGCATGCTCAACGTCGATTTGGTCTGGTTCAACGCGGGTGGCGGCCACCGCGCCGCCGCCGAGGCGCTGTCGCTGGCCATCGAGGCCCAGGGCCTGCCCTGGCGTGTGCGCAAGGTGAACTTCACCGAAGTCATCGATCCCGCGGGCAAGTTCCGCCGGGTCATGGGCTTCGATCCGGAAGACCTCTACAACAAGCGTCTGGCCAGTGGCTTCACGCTGGGTCTCTCGCAAGAACTCAAGCTGCTGCAGCGCGCCATCCGCTGGAGCCACCCCTTGCTGGTGGAACGGCTGGCGGCTCACTGGCGCGCGACGAAGCCCGACATGGTGGTTTCGCTGATTCCGAATTTCAACCGGGCGCTGCACGACAGCCTGGCGCAGGCCCAGCCGCAGACCCCGTTTGTCACGGTGTTGACCGACATGGCCGATCACCCGCCCGCGTTCTGGATGGAGCCGGGCACGGGTCAGCATGTGGTTTGCGGCACGGCGCACGCCCATGCGCAGGCGCTGCAGGCGGGCTGCACACCTGAGCAGGTGCACCGTGTCAGCGGCATGCTGCTGCGCCCGGCCTTCCACGCGCCCGCAACGCTGGACCGCAGCCAGGAGCGCGCGGCACTGGGACTCGATCCACAGCAACCGGTGGGGCTGGTGATGTTCGGTGGCGCTGGCTCGCGCGTCATGAAGCGCATCGCCACTGCCTTGCCCGAGGTGCCTCTGATCCTGCTGTGCGGGCGCAACGAGGCGCTGGCGCAGTCGCTGCGGGTCTTGCCGGCGGTGGCGCCGCGTGTGGTGGTGGGCTTCACGCCCGATGTGGCGCGCTGGATGCAGCTGGCCGATTTTTTTGTCGGCAAGCCGGGACCCGGTGCCATCAGCGAGGCGGTGCAGATGGGTTTGCCGGTGATCGTGACGCGCAACGCCTGGACCATGCCGCAGGAGCGCTGGAACACCGATTGGGTGCGCGAGCAAGGCGTTGGCCTGACGCTGCGCAGCTTCAGCCGGATTGGCACTGCGGTGGAGCAGCTGCTGCCACGGCTGGCGGACTTTCAGCAACGTGCTGCCGCCGTCGAGAACCGCGCGGCGCTGGAGGTGCCACAACGTCTTGCGGCCATTCTGAAGGCGAGGCAGGCCACCGCCGCAGAGCGGTTGGTGGAGCCTGCACTGTCATCCAATTGACGCCGAGGCTTCATTGACGCGTCGCAAGTGATCTTCACACTGAACCTCCATGCGACGCGACCTCCTTCCCTTGCTGGACACCACGGACACCACGGACTCAACGGATGCCGACGCGGATGCGCCCGACAGCCTTCGCGTGCGCACCGTGTGGATATCGGACCTGCACCTGGGCACACCGGGCTGCCAGGCGGTGCCGTTGCTGGATTTCTTGAAGCGTGTGGAGTGCGACACGCTCTATCTGGTGGGCGACATCATCGACGGCTGGCAGCTCAGGCGGCAGTGGTACTGGCCGCAGACCCACAACGACGTGGTGCAGAAGCTGCTGCGCAAGGTGCGCAAGGGCACGCGCGTGGTCTTTGTGCCGGGCAACCACGACGAGTTCGCACGCAAGTACCTGGGCCACAACTTCGGCGGCGTCGAAGTGGTTGACGAGGCCATTCATCAGACTGCGGACGGGCGACTCCTGTGGATCACGCACGGTGACTACTTCGATGGCGTGATCCAGTGCGCCAAGTGGCTCGCCCATGTGGGTGACTGGGCCTACGAGCTCACCTTGCGCATCAACCGGCATCTCAACTCCACGCGCGCGCGCCTGGGTTTGCCGTACTGGAGCTTGTCGCGCTACCTCAAGCTCAAGGTGAAGCGCGCGGTGAGCTACGTGGGCGACTTCGAGGTCGCGGTGGCACGCGAGGCGCGAGAGCGAGGCGTGCACGGCGTGGTCTGCGGCCACATCCACCACGCCGAGATCCGCACGATCGACGGCATCCTGTATTGCAACGACGGCGACTGGGTGGAGAGCCTCACGGCGCTGGTGGAACACGCCGATGGGCGGCTTGAAATTCTCGACTGGTCGGACCCACCGGGCCTGCCTGCGATCGAGGGTATGGCCGTCACCCCCGCCCTGTACCCTGCAACGGCCTGATCCAGCTCAGCGCGCGGTGTTGAGCACGTCGTGTGCTTGCTGGTCGGCGTGGTACGAGCTGCGCACCATGGCGCCCACGGCGGCGTGGCTGAAACCCATCTTGTAGGCCTCGGCCTCGAACATCTTGAAGGTGTCGGGGTGCACGTAGCGGCGCACCGGCAGGTGGTGGCCGCTGGGCGCGAGGTACTGGCCGATGGTGAGCATGTCGATGCCGTGCGCACGCATGTCGCGCATGACCTCCAGGATCTCTTCGTCCGTCTCGCCCAGGCCGACCATCAGACCGCTCTTGGTCGGAACGTCGGGGAAGAGCGCCTTGAACTTCTTTAGCAGGTTCAGGCTGAACTGGTAGTCGGAGCCCGGGCGTGCTTCCTTGTAGAGGCGCGGCACGGTCTCCATGTTGTGGTTCATCACGTCGGGCGGTGCTGCCTTGAGGATCTCCAGCGCACGGTCGTCGCGGCCACGGAAATCGGGCACCAGCACCTCGATCTGCGTCAGCGGCGACAAGGCCCGGGTCTTCTCGATGCAGGCCACGAAGTGGCCGGCGCCACCGTCGCGCAGGTCGTCGCGGTCCACGCTGGTGATCACCACGTATTTCAGCTTGAGCTGGGCAATCGTCCTGGCAAGGTTGTCGGGTTCGTCCACGTCCAGCGGGTCGGGGCGGCCGTGGCCCACGTCGCAGAACGGGCAGCGCCGCGTGCACTTGTCGCCCATGATCATGAAGGTGGCCGTGCCCTTGCCGAAGCACTCGCCGATGTTGGGGCAGCTGGCCTCCTCACACACCGTCACCAGCTTGTTGGCGCGCAGGATGTCCTTGATCTCGTAGAAGCGCGTGGTGGGGCTGCCGGCCTTGACGCGGATCCACTCGGGCTTCTTCAACACCTCGGCCGGCACGATCTTGATGGGGATGCGCGCGGTCTTGGCCTGGCTCTTTTGCTTGGCCGAGGCGTCGTAGCTGGCGGCGGGCTGGGCTTCGCGCACGGTGGTGTCGGCGGGTGCGGCGGGTGTGTCGGAGCGGTTCATGGCGTCGGCGCGCAGGGCGCTTGGAGTCAGGGTGAGAGGGTGGCGCTGAGCTTCTGGCCCAGCACGTGCGCGGCCTCGTCCCATGAAACCGCCACCCCGATTGTAGAAAGGTCCACGGTTTGCAGGCCCTGGTAGCCGCACGGGTTGATGCGCTGGAAGGGTTGCAGGTCCATCGCCACATTGAGCGCCACACCGTGGTAGGTGCAATGGCGGCTGACCTTGATGCCCAGCGCAGCGATCTTGCCCAGCCCGGTGAATTCAGGCTCTGGCGCCGGCTCTCCGGGGACGCGCCGCTGCGGACGCTGGGGCAGCACGGCATGGCTGAACGGGTCGTCCAGCCGCACGTAGATGCCAGGAGCGCCGGCCACGCGGTGCCCCGTGACCTGGAAGGCGGCCAGCGTGCGGATCACCGCCTCTTCGACGCGGTAGACGTACTCCTTGACGTAGTAGCCTGCGCGCTGCAGATCAACCAGCGGATACGCCACCACCTGGCCGGGCCCGTGGTAGGTCACCTGCCCGCCCCGGTTGGTCTGCACCACGGGGATGTTGCCGGGAGCAAGCAGGTGGTCTTCGCGGCCAGCGAGGCCCTTGGTGAAGACGGGTGGGTGTTCGCAGAGCCAGAGTTCGTTGGGGGTGTCGGCCGCGCGTTCCGCCGTGAAGGCCTGCATGGCCTGGTAGGTAGTGTCGTAAGGCACCCGACCGATGGACCTGACCAGCATGCCCGGAGGAAGGCGATCCGGCGCCGGGTCGCCCCAAGCTGGATCAGCCCCCCCGGGGGGCAGCGACCCGCGCAGCGGAGGAGCGTGGGGGCCTTGTGTCACAAGACGATCTTGACCATCGGGTGCGTGGTCAGCGTGCGGTAGAGCTCGTCGAGCTGCGCGCGGCTGGTCACGTGCACGCTCAAGGTGAGCCCCATGTAGTTCCCCGCTTTGCTGGGGCGCTGCTCCACGGTGCCGGGGTCGAAGGTGGCGTCAAACGCCTTGGCCACGTGCACCATCGCGTCGACGAAGCCTTCCACGTTCGCCCCCATCACCTTGATGGGGAATTGCGTGGGGTACTCGATCAGGGATTGTTCGGGTGGGATCTCGCGGGGTTGTTCCATCGTGTTTCTCCGTTTCAGGCCGACAGGGCGGCGACGGCTTGCTGGTAACCAGCGTACAGGCGTGCGTAGGTGGGTCCGGGTCGGCCTTGGCCCACAGGCTGATCATCCAGGCGGGCGATGGGCAGCACTTCCTTGGAGGCGGACGACAGCAGCAGCTCGTCGGCGCTGAACACCTCGGCCCGGGTGATGGGGCGCAATTCAAACCGAAGGCCCTGGGCCCGGCAGATCTCTTCGATCAGCCCGAAGCGAATGCCTTCGAGCACGCGATTGTCTTTGGGCGGTCCCATGACCACGCCGTCCTTCACCACCCACACGTTGCTGGACGCCGCCTCACTCAGGTGGTCTCCGCGGAACATCACGGTTTCCACGGCACCCGCGTCGATGCTGATCTGGCGAGCAAACACCGCGCCCAACAGGCTGGTGCTCTTGATGTGGGCCTTCTCCCAGCGGAAGTCGTCGGCGGTGACGCAGGCCACGCCGTGCTCGCGTTGCACCGGGGTGGCCAGTTTCATTTCGCTGGCCATCACGAAAACCGTGGGCAGGAGGCCAGAAGGCATGGCGTGATCCCGCACGGCCACGCCCCGTGTGACCTGTATGTAGATCAGCTGGTGAGCTGCACCGTGGGTGTCCCGCAGTGCGTGCGACAAGCGTTGCGCGATCGCTGCCCACTCGGCACGAGGCAACGGATTGGTCATGCGCAACTCGGCCAGCGACCGGTCCAGCCGGTCCATGTGCTGCCCAAACCGGAAGGGTTGACCGCCGTAGCAAGGCAGCACCTCGTACACGCCATCGCCGAAAATGAAGCCCCGATCCAGCACGCTGACCCGTGCATCGCGCAGCTGCGTGAATGCGCCATTGAGGTAACAGGTGGTGTCGGGCAGGGCGGCAGTTTCGCCCCAGTTCGCAGCATTCATGAAAAGATTATCGGCGGCTGCACACGCTGCGGACAGGCGAACGCCTTCTCACCTTGACGGAGCCATGGGGTTTCTACGTATAATCAGCGGCTTTGCGAACGTCGCCCAACCGTAACCTACCTGTAACCTTTCATGTCGACAATGCAACGCGTCGACGCGGAGTCACAGGGCCAGGTCGAGAGCCTGACTGACGGAGAAGATGGTGCGCAAGAGCCCGAATTCAAGCCACTGACGCGCGAAGAAGCGCAGCAGTGGCGAGCGAGCCAGCCGAGTTTCTCGTTGTGGCGGTTGGTGGTGGCGCAGTTGCTGGTGGGTTTGGCTGCTGGTGCGCTGGCTGGGTTGCTCACGCAATCGGCCCCGGTGGTGTGGTCGGTTCTGTATGGCGCGGCTGCGGTGGTGGTGCCTTCGGCCTTGATGGCCTACGGTTTGACCTCCAGTGCACTGAGTCGCCTGCTGGCGGGTTATGCGCAAGCTGCATTTGCCGGATTTTTGTTGTGGGAGGGGGTCAAGGTTCTGTTGGTGGTGGCCATGTTGTGGTCGGCCCCCTGGATCGTCCCCGGGTTGAATTGGCTGGGCCTGTTGGCCGGCTTGGTGGTGGTTCTCAAGGTGTACTGGTTTGGATTCTGGATCCAGGCCCGGCGCGCAAATCAAAACAGTTGAATTTCCGACTAATCGGTGCAAACGAACATGGCTACTGAAGGTATCGGTCCCACCCCTGGCGAGTACATCCGCCATCACTTGACGCATCTGACGAACCACAAGCAGGGCTTCATCGTCGACTTCTCGGTGATCAACATCGACTCGGTGATCGTGAGTTCGCTCATGGGTGCATTGGTGTGCTTCGTGCTCTGGCGTGCCGCCCGCATCGCCACGTCGGGCGTCCCCGGCCGTTTCCAGGCTGCGGTGGAAATGCTGGTCGAGATGGTCGACACCCAAGCCAAAGGTGTGATCCACAACGCAACCAGCCGCAAGCTGGTTGCGCCTCTGGCGCTCACCGTGTTCTGCTGGATCTTCATGATGAACTTCATGGACATGCTGCCGGTGGATGCGCTGCCCGAGCTGTGGGCCAAGATCTACGGCGCCGCTGGTCACGATCCGCATCACGCTTACTTGCGTGTGGTGCCCACGGCCGACCTGTCCACCACGCTGGGCCTGTCGATCTCCGTCTTGCTCATGTGCGTGTTCTACAACCTGAAGATCAAAGGTCTGGGTGGTTGGACGCATGAGCTCGTCACAGCGCCTTTCGGCACCAGCAAGAATCCCATTTGGGCCGTGCTGCTGGGCCTGATCAACTTCCTGATGCAAATGATCGAATTCGTGGCCAAGACGGTGTCCCACGGCATGCGGTTGTTCGGAAACATGTTCGCGGGTGAGTTGGTCTTCATGCTGATTGCGTTGCTGGGTGGCTTTGCTTCCTTGTCGCTCAGTGGTGGCCTGTTCTTTGTCGGACATGTGATCGCAGGCACGGTTTGGACCTTGTTCCACATCCTGGTCATTACCTTGCAGGCGTTCATTTTCATGATGCTGGCCCTGATTTATCTCGGGCAGGCGCATGACGCTCACTGAGTTGCGCGGCCTGTCCTCGCTCTGAGTTCTCGTTTCTCTCTTTCCCTTTCTCAACTTTCGTTCATCTCATAGGAGTCATCATGGAAAACGTTCTGGGTCTTGTCGCACTGGCTTGCGGTCTCATCGTCGGTCTGGGCGCCATCGGCGCATCCATCGGCATCGCGCTGATGGGCGGCAAATTTCTGGAATCGTCGGCCCGTCAGCCCGAGCTGATGAACGACCTGCAGACCAAGATGTTCATCTTGGCCGGTCTGATCGATGCTGCCTTCCTGATCGGCGTGGCCATTGCCCTGCTGTTCGCCTTCGCCAACCCCTTCACGCTGTAATCGGGTTTGCTGCCCGAGGCAGCGCGGGTGTTGGCCATGATCAGAAATCTTGATCGTTTCGGCTCCTCCCCGCGCTCTTGGGCAACAAGTGCGTCACCACTCTTGTCAACACACAGAAAGGCGTTGCGATGAATATCAATGCAACCCTCTTTGCGCAAGCCATCGTCTTTGCAATCCTGGTGTGGTTCACGATGAAATTCGTGTGGCCTCCGATTGCCAAAGCGCTCGATGAGCGTGCGTTGAAGATTTCCGAAGGCCTGGCGGCTTCCGAAAAAGCCAAGTCCGAACTGGCCGTGGCCAACAAGCGCGTGGAAGAAGAGTTGGGCAAGTCGCGCAACGAAGCTGCCACCCGTCTGGCCGATGCCGAGCGCCGTGCACAGACCGTGATCGAAGAGGCCAAGGCGCGTGCGACCGATGAAGCCACCAAGATCGTGGCCGCCGCTCACCAGGAAGCCGAGCAACAGGTCGTCAAGGCCCGCGAAGCCCTGCGCGAGCAGGTTGCCGCGCTGGCTGTCAAAGGGGCCGAGCAGATCCTCAAGCGCGAAGTCAACGCCGGCGTTCACGCCGAGTTGCTGGGTCGCCTGAAGACCGAGCTTTGATCCACCGACACGGCATTCAAAGGTAAACCATGGCCGAAATCGCCACCATTGCCCGCCCCTACGCGGAAGCGCTGTTCCAGGCCTCTGGCTCTGGTGCGGCTGGCACCGCCGCCTGGCTCGACGAGCTGGCGTCGGTGGCTGCCGATGAGCAGCTTCGCCAGTACGCCGACAACCCCAGGACCACGCCCGAACAGGTGTTCAGCCTGGTCGCCGGTGTGATCAAGACGAGCCTGCCTGCGATGGCGCAGAACTTCCTGCGCACCGTGATCGACAACGGTCGCCTGGCCGCGTTGCCTGAAATCGCGGACCAGTTCCGCGCTTTGAAGAACGCGCAGCAAGGCGCATTCGATGCGACGGTCTACAGTGCTTTTGCTATCGATAGCGCCGCGTTGGCCGATCTCTCCGGCGTGCTGGAAAAACGCTTTGCCCGCAAGCTCAACCTTCAGGTCGAATTGCAGCCCGAGTTGATCGGTGGCATTCGCGTGGTGGTGGGCGACGAAGTGCTCGACACCTCGATCAAAGCCCGCCTGGAACACATGAAAACCGCCCTGACCGCGGCCTGACCGCTGTAACCCCGCGCCCGCCTGCTCACCATTTAACGAAAGAAGGAAAGAGTCATGCAACTCAATCCCGCCGAAATTTCCGAATTGATCAAGTCCCGCATCGAGGGACTGGGCACATCGACCGATGTGCGCAACCAGGGCACCGTGGTGTCGGTGACCGACGGTATCGTCCGCGTCCACGGCCTGTCCGACGTGATGCAGGGCGAGATGCTGGAATTCCCGGCCAACAAGGACGGCGTGCCTTCCTTTGGCCTGGCGCTGAACCTGGAGCGTGACTCCGTGGGCGCCGTGATTTTGGGTGAGTACGAGCACATCTCCGAAGGCGAAACCGTCAAGTGCACGGGCCGCATTCTGGAAGTGCCGGTGGGTCCCGAGCTGATTGGCCGCGTGGTCAACGCCCTGGGTGCTCCGATCGACGGCAAGGGCCCGATCAACGCCAAGATGACCGACGTGATCGAGAAGGTCGCGCCCGGCGTGATCGCTCGCAAATCGGTGGACCAGCCGGTGCAGACCGGCCTGAAGTCGATCGACTCCATGGTGCCCGTGGGCCGTGGCCAGCGCGAGCTGATCATCGGCGACCGCCAGACCGGCAAGACCGCTGTGGCGATCGACGCGATCATCAACCAGAAGGGTCAGAACATGACCTGCGTTTACGTCGCCATTGGCCAGAAGGCCTCGTCGATCAAGAACGTGGTGCGTGCCCTGGAGCAGGCTGGCGCGATGGAATACACCATCGTCGTGGCCGCTTCGGCTTCTGAATCCGCTGCCATGCAGTACCTGTCGGCCTACTCCGGCTGCACCATGGGCGAGTACTTCCGCGACCGTGGCCAGGACGCCCTGATCGTGTATGACGACCTGTCCAAGCAGGCCGTGGCCTACCGCCAGGTCTCGCTGCTGCTGCGCCGCCCACCAGGCCGCGAAGCCTACCCAGGCGACGTGTTCTACCTCCACAGCCGTCTGCTGGAGCGGGCCGCTCGCGTGAACGCCGACTACGTCGAAGCCTTCACCAAAGGCGAAGTCAAAGGCAAGACTGGTTCGCTGACGGCACTGCCCATCATCGAAACGCAGGCCGGTGACGTGTCCGCTTTCGTGCCCACCAACGTGATCTCGATCACCGACGGCCAGATCTTCCTCGAAACCAGCCTGTTCAACGCCGGTATCCGCCCCGCCATCAACGCCGGCATTTCGGTGTCGCGCGTCGGTGGTGCTGCCCAGACCAAGCTGATCAAGAGCCTGTCTGGCGGTATCCGTACCGACCTGGCCCAGTACCGTGAACTGGCTGCGTTCGCGCAGTTCGCGTCCGACCTGGACGAGGCCACCCGCAAGCAGCTCGACCGCGGTGCCCGCGTGACCGAACTCTTGAAGCAGGCGCAATACAGCCCACAGTCGATCGGCCTCATGGCTTCCACGCTGTTCGCCGTGAACAAGGGATACCTGGACGACATCGAAGTCAAGAAAGTGCTCTCGTTCGAGAACGGCATGCACGCTTTCCTCAAGGACAAGCACGCAGCGCTGCTGTCCAAGCTGGAAAACGACAAGGCCATGGACAAGGACGCGGAAGCCCAGCTGGCTGCAGCCATTGCCGACTTCAAGAAAACCGGCACCTACTGATCCGGTCCATTGACTTCTTAGAGGAAACACAATGGCAGCAGGCAAGGAAATACGCGGCAAGATCAAATCGGTGGAGAACACCAAGAAGATCACCAAAGCCATGGAAATGGTCGCCGCCTCCAAGATGCGCAAGGCGCAGGAACGCATGCGTGCGGCCCGGCCTTACGCAGAAAAAGTGCGCCAGATCACCGGCAACCTGAGCCGCGCCAACCCCGAGTACACGCACCCCTTCATGCAGACCAACGACGCCAAAGTCGCGGGTTTTGTGGTGGTGACGACCGACAAGGGTCTGTGTGGTGGTTTGAACACCAACGTACTGCGCGCGGTGACGACCCAGCTCAAGGACCTGCAGGCGCAGGGCCAAACGGCTGAGGTGGTTGCCATTGGCAACAAAGGGCTGGCGTTCATGAACCGCATCGGTGCCAAGGTGGTTTCCAGCGTGACCGCTCTGGGTGACACGCCGCACCTTGAGAAGCTGATCGGCCCGGTGAAGACGCTGCTCGATGCGTACACCGAGGGTCGCGTCAATGCCGTCTACGTCTGCTACACCAAGTTCATCAACACGATGAAGCAGGAGTCGGTGGTCGAGAAGCTGTTGCCGCTCAACTCCGGCGATCTGCAGGACAACGCCGGTGGCCGTGACTGGGACTACATCTACGAACCCGATGCACCGGCCGTCATTGACGAGCTCCTGCTGCGCTACGTGGAAGCCCAGGTCTACCAGGCCGTGGCTGAAAACATGGCGTCCGAGCAGTCTGCGCGCATGGTGGCCATGAAGGCCGCCACCGACAACGCCGGCAGCGTCATCAGCGAACTCAAGCTGGTCTACAACAAGACCCGCCAGGCGGCGATCACGAAAGAGCTTTCGGAAATCGTCGCCGGCGCCGCAGCGGTCTGAAGCAGCCGTTCAACAGAATCCAGAGAATTTAAAAGGTATCCATCATGTCTCAAGTACAAGGCAAGATTGTTCAGTGCATTGGCGCCGTGGTCGACGTGGAATTTCCGCGCAACCAGATGCCGCGCGTTTACGACGCCCTGAAAATGGAAGGTTCCGCGCTGACGCTGGAAGTCCAGCAGCAGCTCGGTGACGGCGTGGTCCGCACCATTGCGCTGGGCTCTTCCGACGGCCTGCGCCGCGGTATGGTGGTGACCAACACCGCCGAGCCCATCATGGTGCCCGTGGGCAAAGCCACCCTGGGCCGCATCATGGACGTGCTCGGCGCGCCCATCGACGAGCGTGGCCCGGTTGATCAGGCGCTCACAGCCTCCATCCACCGCAAGGCCCCAGCGTATGACGAGTTGTCGCCATCGCAAGAGCTGTTGGAGACCGGCATCAAGGTGATCGACTTGATCTGCCCGTTTGCCAAGGGCGGCAAGGTGGGCCTGTTCGGTGGTGCCGGCGTGGGCAAGACCGTGAACATGATGGAACTCATCAACAACATCGCCAAGGCCCACAGCGGTCTGTCGGTGTTCGCTGGTGTGGGTGAGCGCACCCGCGAAGGCAACGACTTCTATCACGAGATGGCCGACTCCGGCGTCGTGAACCTGGAGAACCTGGGCGAGTCCAAAGTGGCCATGGTCTACGGCCAGATGAACGAGCCCCCGGGCAACCGTCTGCGCGTGGCCCTGACAGGCCTGACCATCGCCGAGTCGTTCCGCGACGAAGGCCGTGACGTGCTGTTCTTCGTGGACAACATCTACCGTTACACGCTGGCCGGTACCGAAGTTTCCGCCCTGCTGGGCCGCATGCCGTCCGCCGTGGGTTACCAGCCCACGCTGGCCGAAGAGATGGGCCGTCTGCAGGAGCGCATCACCTCCACCAAGGTCGGCTCGATCACTTCCATTCAGGCCGTGTACGTGCCCGCCGATGACTTGACCGATCCGTCGCCAGCCACCACCTTCGCCCACCTGGACTCCACCGTGGTGCTGAGCCGTGACATCGCTTCGCTGGGCATCTACCCCGCCGTCGATCCTCTGGACTCCACCAGCCGCCAGCTCGATCCGCTGGTCGTGGGCCAGGAACACTACGAAACCGCCCGCGCCGTGCAGAACACCCTGCAGCGCTACAAGGAACTGCGCGACATCATCGCCATTCTGGGCATGGACGAACTGGCACCGGAAGACAAACTGGCCGTGGCCCGCGCGCGCAAGATCCAACGTTTCCTGTCGCAGCCGTTCCACGTGGCTGAAGTGTTCACCGGCTCGCCCGGCAAGTACGTGACGCTGGCCGAAACCATCCGTGGTTTCAAGATGATCACCGCCGGCGAGTGCGACCACCTGCCCGAGCAGTCGTTCTACATGGTCGGCACGATCGACGAAGCTTTTGAGAAAGCGAAGAAGATGGCCTGAAGCGGCTGAAGCGGGTGTCGGCCTGTGCCGCTCACCCGCCCGCTTGCTTTCCAGCCCTCTTCAACAGGAGACCCTATGAGCACCATCCGCGTCGACGTGGTGAGCGCCGAAGCTTCCATCTTTTCCGGCGAAGCCAAGTTTGTGGCCCTGCCCGGTGAAGCCGGCGAGCTGGGCATCTTGCCCGGTCACATTCCGCTCATCACCCGTATCAAACCCGGTGCCGTGCGCATCGAAAAAGCCGATGGCGGCGAAGAGTTTGTGTTCGTGGCCGGCGGCATTCTGGAAGTGCAACCGCACCACATCACCGTGCTGTCCGACACCGCCATCCGCGGCAAGGACCTCGACGAAGCCAAGGCGCTCGATGCCCGCAAGCAGGCCGAAGAGGCTTTGAAAAACGCCAAGAGCGACATCGATCTGGCCAAGGCGACGTCGGAGTTGGCGGTCATGGCGGCCCAGATTGCTGCACTGCGCAAATACCGGCAAAAGAAATGAGTGAGCAGACCACGGTCTGCCCCCCCCATGAAAAGATCGGCCGCGGCCGGTCTTTTTTTTGCCTGTTGCTCGCTGCAATCTCCAGCGGTCCGAATACCATGTGATCGCGAACAAAGGCTGAGACGATGTCATCGATTTTTGAAAGTCCGGAACTGGCCCCCGAAGAGGTGGCTGCGCGATTGTTGGTCACACCATCGGCTCTGGCCGACCTCACGTTGGGCGACGCCCTCAAAGTGGTCGGCTACATGCGACCCAAGCTGATCAAGGCGGGGACGGTGATCATCCAGGAGGGTGAGGTCCGGCAGAACGACTACATGCTGCTGGTGCTCGAAGGTGACATCGCGGTGGAGAATGAACTGCCGGGCCTGCACGAAAGCATGGTGGTCAACATCATGGGTCCAGGTCACCTCATCGGTGAGATGGGTGTGCTGGATGGGGCGCCGCGTTCAGCCACGTGCACGGCCAACACCAACATCGCTGCGGCTGTGCTCTCACGCACTGCGCTCATGCGCATCCTCAAGGAAGACCCGCGCCTGGGTTCGCGCCTGTTGCTGGCCATTTCCAAACGCATGGCCGACCGGCTGCGCGAAACCACCCGCAAGCTCAAGACCTTTGCCCAGATGAACAAGGCCTTGCAGCAGGAACTGCAGGTGGTGATGAACAGCCGCAGCCCGCTGGACAAACGCAAGGGCGGCTGACCCGCCGGGCGGTTCAGCGGCGGACCACGGCGTTGGGGAGTTCATTGGGGCGCCCCTTGCCGCCATCGGCCGGGAAATACGCAACCAGCAAAGCGGAGACTTCTTCCAGTGCCTGGGTGAGACCGTCCTCAACTTCCCCCAGTCGCAGACGCGAGGCGAGTCGATCGACGATGGCCTGCCACTGCGCCGGGCTCACGCGCCGCACGAGTGCGCGGTCGGCCACGAACTCGATGGCGTGTTCGGCCAGCAGCACATAGATCAGCACGCCGTTGTTGTGTTCGGTGTCCCAGATGCGCAGCCGCCCGAACCAGGTCAGGGCGCGCTCGCGCACCACCGCTGCCAAGGGAGTCGCCGTACCGATGCGCCAGAGGTAGCTCAGCGGCAACGAGGCCTCGACACACAGGCGCACCTCACCGGTGTGCCGGCCTTCACTGGCCGCCACGCGGCGCGCGATGCGCTCGGCCATGTCGTCGGGCACCGCTCGCACGGTGTCCGCGCGGTCCATCCAGCGGTGCTTGACGATGCGCAGCAACTTGTTCATGGCAACTACCAGCCGCCCGAGGCGCCGCCGCCCCCAAAATTGCCGCCGCCGCCCGAGCTGAACCCGCCACCCCCGCGGCCACCCCCGAAACCCCCGCCGCCCAGGCCGCCACCACCCCAGCCACCGCCGCGACCGCCTCTGCCCGAGCCTCCCGGGGAAGCGGCCGGCAGGAACTGCATGAACAGCGCGGCGAGCATGCCGAGCAGGCCAGCGCCGATGGCCACCCACAGCACGGCGGTGAGCACCCAGGCCAGGGCGCCCGCGCCCACCCCGGTGAGCACGGTGCCGAGCTTGTTGCCAAACATGCCCCGCAGCACACCCGAGAGCATGGGGACGGCAAACACCAAAAAGATCAGCGCGTCCATCCATTCAAATTCGCTGGAGCCCGCTGCCCGTTGCGCCGCCGACGCATCGGGCAGCGGCAGCTCTTCGCCGCGGATGCGCGCCAGGATCTGGTCGACGCCGGCGTTGATGCCGCCTGCATAGTCGCCGCGCCGAAAGGCGGGCGTGACCGCGCTGTCCAGGATGCGGCGCGCCATGAGGTCGGGGATTGCGCCTTCCAGCGCCTTGGCCGTGGCGATGCGCAGGCGCCGGTCGTCCTTGGCGATCACTAACAAAGCGCCGTCACCCACCTCGGCCCGGCCGATCTTCCACGCGTCGCCCACGCGTTGGGTGAAGTCGGCAATGTCTTCGGGGGCGGTGGTCGGCACCATCAGCACCACCACCTGGGAACCGTTGGATTGTTCGAATGCGGCCAGCTTGGCCTCGATGGCGGCGAGGTTGGCGGCGTCCAGCGTGGCGGTCTGGTCGATCACATGCGCGCTCAGCGCGGGCACGGGCACCAGGCCCTGGGCCGCCGCAAGGGCCACCACCCACCACAGTCCCAGTGCCAGGAGGCACCGGGCACAGAAGCGCGTCATGGCTTCTTGAAGTCCACCGTGGGCGGTGCGGAAATGGCAGCCTCATTGGCCACCTGGAAGTTGGCCTTGGGCTTGTAGCCGAACACCATGGCGGTGAGGTTGCTCGGGAAGCTGCGCGAGAGCACGTTGTATTCCTGAACTGTCTGGATGTAACGGTTGCGCGCAACAGTGATGCGGTTCTCGGTGCCTTCAAGCTGCACGCGCAGATCGCTGAAGCCCTGGTTGGCCTTGAGGTTGGGGTACTGCTCCACCACCACCATCAAGCGGCTGAGCGCGCTGCCCAGTTCGCCCTGCGCGGCCTGGAACTGTTGCAGGGCGGCCGGGTCGTTCAGCGTCTGCGGGGTCACCTGGATGCTGGTGGCCTTGGCGCGAGCCTCGATCACGCGCGTGAGCGTTTCCTGCTCGAAGTTGGCCTCACCTTTGACGGTGGCCACGATGTTGGGGATCAGGTCGGCGCGGCGCTGGTACTGGTTGAGCACCTCCGACCAGGCCGATTGCGTCTGTTCGTCGAGCCGTTGGAAATCGTTGTAGCCGCAGCCCGTGAGGCCGAT
The DNA here is from genome assembly GCF_010104355.1 of Hydrogenophaga sp. PBL-H3. NCBI lineage: Bacteria > Pseudomonadati > Pseudomonadota > Betaproteobacteria > Burkholderiales > Comamonadaceae > Hydrogenophaga > Hydrogenophaga sp. PBL-H3. The sequence goes on along the minus strand of NZ_CP044972.1, from coordinate 4,178,888 downwards.
GGACAGCAGCACAGCGGCCAGCCAGGTGAGCAGCCGGGCGAACGGGGAGCGCAAGGGCGTGTGCATAAAACCTCCAGTGGCCGGTGGGCCGTTCATGCGGAGACTCTGGTCGAGCCTTGAATCTGCGGGACTATACCCCCGGGGCATGGTGCCTGGTGGTGTGCCCGATCGCACAAGGGCGGCGGTGCCTGCAAAATACGGCGCATGCGAAAACCCAAACTCCCGCCGGGCTCCCCGGACGACACGGAAGCCGCGTTCTACGACGCCCTGCAACACGCAGACATCGAGCGCCTCATGGCCTGCTGGGCCGACGAGGACGACATCGTGTGCGTGCATCCGGGCGGACCGAGGCTGGTGGGCCACGCAGCGGTGCGCTCGGCGTTCGAGGCCATGTTCTCCAACGGCAGCGTGCAGGCCACGCCGGAGAAAGTGCGGCGCCTGGACGCCGGCGCCTGCAGCGTGCACAGCGTCGTTGAGCGCGTGGCCGTGATGAGCGATGACGGCTTTCAGCACGCCTGGGTGGTCGCCACCAACGTGTACGCCAAGACGGCGCAAGGCTGGCGCATGGTGGCGCACCACGCCAGTCCCGGCATGCGCACCGAGCCGCCGGAGATCCTCACCGCCAAACCCGTGCTGCATTGAGCGCGGAAGGTTTTCCCTATGCTGCGCCGTGGTGGCTGCCCGGCGGCAATGCGCAGACGCTGTGGGCCGCGCTGGCCAGCCGCCGGCACTTCGGGCCCGCGCCCCGGTGGGCACGCAGCCGCTGGACCACGCCCGATGGTGACTTCATCGACGTCGATCAGGCGCAGCACACCGCACCCGCGGGCGCGCCTTTGCTGGTGTTGTTCCACGGCCTCGAAGGCTCGTCGGCCAGCCAGTACGCGGTGGCCTTCGCCGATTTTTCGGCGGCCCACGGACTGGCCTTCGCCGTGCCGCATTTTCGCGGCTGCTCGGGTGAACTCAACCGCGCGCCACGCGCCTACCACTCGGGCGACTTTGAAGAGATCGACTGGATCCTGAAGCGGTTTGCCACCGAACACCCCGAGCGACCCTTGATTGCGGTGGGCGTGTCCCTCGGCGGTAATGCACTCATGCGCTGGGCCGCCGAGATGGGTGAGTCTGCCCGCCAGCATGTGCGGGCGGTGGCCTCCATCTGCTCGCCGCTGGACCTGACCGCGAGCGGCCATGCCATCGGACGCGGCTTCAACCGACTGGTCTACACGCGCATGTTTCTGGGCAGCATGGTGCCCAAGGCCCTGAAGAAACTGGAGCAGCACCCCGGTCTGTTCGACCGCGATGCGCTGCTGGCCGCGCGGGACCTCTTTGAATTCGACAACCTGTTCACAGCTCCGTTGCATGGCTTTCGCGACACGCAGGACTACTGGTCGCGCGCCTCGGCCAAACCCGTGTTGCATCAGATCCGCGTGCCTGCCCTTGCGCTCAATGCCCGCAACGACCCGTTCATTCCCGCTGCATCTCTGCCGACACCGCAGGAAGTCGGCGGGTACCTGACCTTGTGGCAGCCGACGCAGGGCGGGCATGTGGGCTTTCCCGTTTCGCACGGTGCGCTAGGGCTGCCCGGCCACGTGCGCGCCATGCCCGATGCCGTGGGACACTGGCTGCTCGCCCACCTTTGATCAAACACCCATGGACGAGATCGTCAAGGCCGCCATGGCCAAGTGGCCCAACGTACCCAACTGCTTCGGCTGGCTGGGGCTGGATGCGCGCGGCAACTGGTACATGCGCGACGACCGCGTGCAGGCCGCCGGCGCGTTTCCGGCGAGCAAGGGATCGCTGCTGCGTCACGAAAAGCTCATCGACTTCATCCAGCGCAACTACGCCCCTGATGACGAAGGGCAGTGGTATTTCCAGAACGGTCCGCAGCGCGTGTACGTCGAGCTTGAAGCCACACCGTGGATCTGGCGCCTGCAGCCCGATGGGCGGGTGCTCAGCCACACCGGCGCGGTGGCGCAGGTGCAAGGCAGCCTGCTGGACGAGAGCGGCAAGCTGTATCTGGTGGCCGATCTCGGCATTGGACTGGTGCACAGCGCCGACATGGTGCTCGCGGGCGATTGCGTGGAGGCCGGCTTGTGGTCTCCGCGGGGCGTGCAGGCCGCTGACTTGCCAGCCCAGGGCCGTTTCGTGCGCAGCCCTAGTGTCCTGTCCCGTTAATTCGTCCGCATAGCCGGGCGAGCTTTTCGAGGATCGAGTCGGCTGTTGCCATCCAGGTGAAGGGCTTGCAGTTCTCGTTGTATTGACTGACGAATGAGTTGATCTTGTTCGTCAGCTCCTTGACGCTTTTGAACGAGCCGCGACGGATCGCCTTGTCGGTGATGATGGCGAAGAAGCGTTCGACCTGATTGAGCCAGCTCGAGTAGGTCGGCACGAAGTGCATATGCCAGCGTGGCCGCTGTGCGAGCCAGGCGCGCACCTTCGGGTGCTTGTGGCTGGCGTAGTTGTCGGCGATGCAGTGCACGTCCAGTGCCTGCGGCACCGCCTTGTCGATCGTGCGCAGGAAGTCCAGAAACTCCTGGTGCCGGTGCCTCGGGCGGCATTGCGCCAGCACCTGCCCATTCATCACGTTGAGCGCGGCAAACAGCGTGGTCGTTCCATGGCGCACATAGTCGTGGGTCACGCCTTCCACATAGCCCAACCCCATCGGCAGCATGGGCTGAGTGCGCTCCAACGCTTGGCACTGACTTTTCTCATCGACGCATAGCACCAGCGCGTTCTCAGGAGGATTCAGGTACAGCCCGACCACATCGCGAAGCTTCTCGATGAACAGGGGATCGGTCGACAACTTGAAGCTCTCCACACGGTGCGGCTTGAGTTGGAACGCCTGCAGGTAGCGCGCCACCGTGCTCTTGCTGATGCCTGTCTCGCCCGCCAAGCCCCGAGTGCTCCAGTGCGTCGAGCCATCTGCAGGCTTGGTGTGCAATGTCTTGGTGATCAGCTGCGCGACTCGCTCATCATCGACCGTGCGCGGCCGTCCCGGGCGCAACTCATCGTACAGACCAGCGATGCGATCTCGCACATACCGACCGCGCCACTTGTTCACCGTGTTTCGATCCAGCCCTAGCGCTTTGGCAACCTGCGTGCTCGCAATGTCCGATCCTTCACAGGCCAGCACAATCCGCGCTCTCAAGGCAAGGGCAGCAGGCAGCGAGCGCGATCTCGCCATCGAGGTCAATTCGGCACGCTCCATCTCGGTCAGCGTGACCACATTGGTACGGGTGTATGCGTTGGGCATAGGGCATCTCCAAGGATGCTTCATCCCATGCAGTTTCTGTGCCTACGAATTAACGGGACAGGACACTAGCCCTGTGGTGTCACACGCAAAAAAGCCGGCTTGAAGCCGGCCTTTTTGCGTCGAAGCTGCGCTCTTACTTCACCGCGGCCAGCATGTATTGCACGGCCGACTTGATGTCTGCGTCGGAAGCGGCCGTACCACCCTTTGGCGGCATCGCGCCCTTGCCTTTGATCACGCTGGCGGTCAGACCGTCCAGACCCGTGCCCACGCGGGGAGCCCATGCGGCCTTGTCGGCGAACTTGGGCGCACCGGCCACGCCGGCCACGTGGCAAACGGAGCATGCCTGCTTGTAGAGTGCTTCACCCGCGCCGGCGGCCACCGTGGCCGAGGCGGCGGGTGCCGGGGCTGCAGATGCGGCCGCGACCACGGCCACTGGTGCTGGTGCTGGTGCTGGTGAGACAGCCGGTGCCGCGGCAGCGGCGGGTGCCGCTTCGGGAACGGCGAATTTGCCACCTGCAGCGTTGGCGATGTGCACCACGGCGCGACCGATCTCCACGTCACGGTAGGCGCCGCCGCCTTGCGCGCCCATGGCGCCCTTGCCCTTGAGCGCGGACGTCAGCAGGGCCTCGTATCCAGTGGCAATGCGTGGAGCCCAGGCGGCTGCATCGCCGAACTTGGGTGCGCCCGCCACACCAGCAGCGTGGCAGGCCACGCACTGCGCCGCGTAAACCGCTTCACCCAGCGCCAGCGGACGGTTGGCGTCGCGCAGGTCGACCGTGCCCACACGCTGGATGCGCTGTGCAATGGCCAGTTCCGGATCACCCGCGCCCATGGCGGGCTTGTTGCCCGAGGTTACGAAATAGACCAGCCCGATGATGATGAAAATGGGAGCGACAAATGCGAAGAACGACGTCCACAGCAACTGCGAAGGTGTTTTGATCGGGCCGGTGTGGTGTTCGTGCGCGTGGTCGCTCATGGTGTCCTCAAGGGGTGGCAAGGCGGGTCAACAATCCGACGGAACTTGCCCGCGTGGAAGGGTCGGAAGAGCCTTCGATTATAGCCAACGCCCTCTGCACAGACCTTTCAAATACCCCTCACTGATAGAATTCAGGCGGTTGCGGCTGTAGCTCAGTGGATAGAGTATTGGCCTCCGAAGCCAAGGGTCGTGGGTTCGATCCCCGCCAGCCGCACCAAAAACAACGACTTGCGTGGGCGCCCGCCCATGTGCCACACGTGACCCGCACAGACTCCAGTGCGGCACGCCCCTGATCCCTTCCCGCCCCGGGTCCTGCGCCCATCTCGTGCAGTCCTGGTACTCAGGTGGGTGCATCCGGCTTCGCCGATGAACCAATTCAGTTTCGAGTTCGACCCACCGCATTCAGCGGATGTGTCTGCCGTGCCCGCACCCCTCTCTGCGTCGGCGACGCTGGAGGCGTTGGCCCGGCGGCTGGAGCAGGATCCCGATTTTCGCGTTCTGCGCCGTCTGGTTCCCCTCGCGGATTTCGGGCCAGGGCCGGTGGCTTCAGGGCAAACCACACCGGCCTGCCAGCGCGTGCTGGTGCTCGACACCGAAACCACCGGCCTTTCGCACCAGAGCGACAAGATCATCGAACTGGCCATGCTGCTGGTGCAGGTGGACGTGGCCACGGGCTTGCCGTTCGGACCGGTGGAGCTGTTTGAAGGCTTCGAGGACCCCGGGATGCCCATTCCACCCGTTGCGCAGGAAGTGACGGGCATCAGCGATGACATGGTCAAAGGACACCGGCTGGACGACGCGCGGGTCGAGGCGATGGTGTCGAAGGCCGATCTGGTCGTGGCACACAACGCCGGCTTCGACCGCCCCTTTGTGGAAGCCCGGTTCTCCTGTTTCGCAGCGAAGGCCTGGGCGTGCTCGTTCGCCGACATCGACTGGAAGGCCGCCGGCGCGGGTTCGTCCAAGCTGAGCGCGCTGGCCCAGGACCAGGGATGGTTCTTTGATGCCCACCGCGCGCAGGTGGATTGCCATGCGCTGCTGCAGGTGCTCGCAAAGACGGTGGCCAGGAGCACGACCACGGGCCTGATGCAGCTGATCACGGCGGCCTCGCGGCCCAGCTTCAAACTCCGCGCCACCGGCTCGCCCTTCGAGTCCAAAGACCAGCTCAAGAGCCGAGGCTACCGGTGGGATGCGGACGCCAAGGTCTGGTTCTGCACCGTGGTCGACGCGCAGAAGCTGGAGGACGAGATCGAATGGCTCAAGGCGCAGGTGTATGGGCGGCGCAGCGCGCGCGTGGAGATCGAGGCGCTGGACAGCCTGGTGCGTTACTCGGCGCGATCGGGGGAACTTTCGCAGCGGGGCTTGCAGGCAGCCGGGTGATTCAAGAAATCGGCAAAACAGACGATGCAAGGGCGAAGGTGCCCGCTGCATCGTTTTGCCTTTGCCTCATTTCTCACCCGCCGGAAAGCTCCCTCATGAAACTCAACAACATCAAGGTCGGCAGTCGCCTGGCCCTCGCCTTCGGACTGGTCCTGATCATCACGGCGCTGATGGCCGGCATCGGTGTCTGGCGGCTCCAGGAGCTGGTGACCACCACGCGCCAGCTGGCCACGGTGGACAGCGAGAAGCTGCAGATGGCGGTGCAATGGCGCCAGACCGTCGATCTCAACTGGGTGCGCACCCGCGCTTCCATCCTGGATTCCGACACCAGCCGCCTTCCGATGTGGCAGGCCGACATGGACAAGACCTCCGAAGTCACGCTGGCCTCGCGCAAGCGGCTGGTCGAGCTGGTGGAGTCCGACGCAGGCAAGCAACTGATTGCCGACATCGACGCGGCGCGCGAGGCTTACCGCACGCCACGCGCCAACGCGATGAAGGCGCGCAAGGCCGGCGAAGACGTCAGTGTGATGCTCGAACGCGACCTCAAACCCCTGGCCGACGCTTACATCAACTCGATCTTCAAGCTCGAGCAGCGCCAGCAGGGCATCTACGACGCCGCGCTGAAGGAGGCAGAAGACAAGGCCGCCATGGGTCGCAACATCCTGATCGCCGGCGGCGTGCTGGCCATCCTGCTGGGCGCTGGGGCGGCGTTCGTTCTGAGCCGCTCGATCACCGTGCCGCTGCGCCATGCCGCCCAGAGCGCAAGCCTGATCGCGGGTGGTGATCTCACCCAACCCATCGATACCAGTGGCCGCGACGAAGCCGCCCAGTTGCTGCAGGCCCTCAAGGGCATGCAGGACAGCCTGGTCCGCGTGGTGTCCAACGTGCGTGGCAACGCCGAGGGCGTGGCCACGGCCAGCGCCGAGATTTCCCAGGGCAACAACGACCTGTCCGCGCGCACCGAGCAACAGGCCAGTGCCCTGGAGGAGACCGCCGCTTCCATGGAAGAGCTGAGTTCCACCGTGCGCCAGAACGCCGACAACGCGCAGGCGGCCAACCAGCTGGCCCTGAGCGCTTCTACCGTGGCCACGCAGGGCGGCGACGTGGTGGCTCAGGTGGTGGGCACCATGAAGGGCATCAACGACAGCTCGAAAAAGATCGCCGACATCATCAGCGTGATCGACGGCATCGCCTTCCAGACCAACATCCTGGCGCTCAACGCCGCCGTGGAGGCCGCGCGTGCGGGCGAGCAGGGGCGTGGCTTTGCGGTGGTGGCGGGCGAGGTGCGCAACCTGGCCCAGCGCAGCGCGGGCGCGGCCAAGGAAATCAAGGAACTCATCAACGCCAGCGTGGAACGCGTGGCCCAGGGCACCGCACTGGTGGACCGTGCCGGCGTGACCATGGCCGAGGTGGTGGGCGCCATCCAGCGCGTGACCGACATCATGGGCGAGATCAGCTCGGCCAGCGTCGAGCAGAGTTCGGGTGTGGCGCAGGTGGGCGAAGCCGTGACGCAGATGGACCAGGCCACGCAGCAGAACGCTGCGCTGGTGGAGCAGAGCGCGGCGGCGGCTTCGAGCCTGAAGACGCAGGCGGCCCAGATGGTGCAGGCCGTGGCGGTGTTCAAGCTCGCGCGCGCCTGATCGGCCCGACCCCCAAGCCCGCAAGACGGGCAGGGTCATCGAAATATGATGATCGTCATATGGTTGGGTAGAATGCCGGCATGGACATCGCCCCCAGCCGCAAGGCCCTGACCCACGAGCGCATCCTCGACACTGCGGCGCGTGCGATCCGGCGTGCGGGTTTCCAGGGTGTGGGCGTGGCCGACATCATGAAAGAGGCGGGCCTGACCCACGGTGGTTTCTACGCCCACTTCGCCTCGCGCGACGCCTTGCTGGCCGAAGCCCTGGAGCACGCCGGGCAACAAAGCGCCAGCCGCATCGCCAAGGGCAACGCCACGCGCCAGGCGCGCGGTGCCAGCCCGTTCAAGGCACTCATTGAAGGCTATCTGTCGGACAGCCATCTGAGCGGCACCGAAAACGGCTGTGCCGTGGCAGCACTCGCCTCCGAGATGCCGCGCCAGGCGCCCGACGTGCGTGCGGCCGCCGCGCAGCGCGTGCGCAGCCTGATGGCCCTGGTCGAACGATCCCTGCCCGCCCCCGCCGGGCCCGGCAATGCCGCCGCCATCGCCAGCCAGATGGTGGGTGCGCTTCAGCTGGCGCGTGCCCTGGGCGACAACGCCGAAGGTCGAGCCCTGCTGGCCGCCAACCGCAGCGCCCTGCTGGCGCAGCACGACGCGTCCCCGCGGGACTGAGTCATGTGCCACCCCACCCCGTTTTCCTTCGCTCTTGAATATGACGACCGTCATATTTGAGTTCTCCTCTGCCTTCAACCCGAAACCTGAACCATGCAACTCCACAACGCCACCGTCTTCATCACCGGAGCCAACCGCGGCATCGGCCTGGCCTTTGCCCGCGAGGCGCTGGCCCGTGGCGCGCGCAAGGTCTACGCCGGCGCGCGCAACCCGGCCAGCGTCACGCTGCCGGGTGTCGAGCCGATCGCACTCGATGTCACCCGCCCCGAACAGGTGGCCGCGGCCGCCCGCCACGCCAGCGATGTGACGCTGGTGATCAACAACGCGGGCATCGCGTCCCTGGGCGGCTTCATGGTGGACGGCAGCATCGAGTCGGCCCGCGCCCACATGGAGACCAATTACTTCGGCGTGTTGCGCGTGAGCCAGGCCTTTGCGCCGGTGCTCGCGGCCCACGGCGGCGGTGCCCTGCTCAACGTGCTGTCGGTGGCGAGCTGGATCAATGCGCCCTTGCTCGCGGTCTACGGTTCAAGCAAGTCGGCGGCCTGGGCGCTGACCAACGGACTGCGCAACGACCTGCGCGCGCAAGGCACGCAGGTGCTGGGCCTGCACATGGGCTTTGTGGACACCGACCTCACGCGTGGTCTGGAGATGCCGAAGTCCACACCCGAAGCGATCGTGGGCCGCGCCTTCGACGCGCTGGAGGCCGGCGCCGAGGAAGTTCTGGCTGACGAATTCACGCGGCAGGTCAAGCTCGGCCTGTCGATCGAGCCCGGCGTCTACCTGCGGGACCCACGGGCATGAGCGCCGCGCTGGCTCAATCGCGCGTGCAGCAGATGCTGCACGCGCCGCTGCTGTCCACGCTGTTTCGCCTGGCCACGCCCAACGTCATGGGCCTGTTCGCGGCGACCATCGTGATCGGCTACGACGGCTACATCCTCGGGCGCGTGGGCGCGGATGCGCTGGCCGGCATTGCACTGGTGTTTCCGCTGTCGATGCTGATGCTGCAGATGTCGGCGGGCGGCATTGGTGGCGCCACCACCGCCGCCGTGGCGCGCGCGCTGGGGGCCGGGCGTGGTGAAGACGCCAGCCGCCTGGCGCAGCAGGCGCTGCTCATCTCGGCCGCGCTGGCCGCGCTGTTCATGCTGGTCCTGCTCGGCTTCGGGCGCCCCATCTTCAGCGGCATGGGCGGGCGCGGTGCCGCGCTGGAAGCCGCGCTGGCGTATTCGAACGTGCTGTTCAGCGGCGCGTTGATCATCTGGTTCACCAACGTGCTCGCCGCCGTGGTGCGCGGCGCGGGCAACATGGTGCTGCCATCGGTGCTGCTGCTGGGCACCGCGCTGCTGCACCTGGCGCTGTGCCCGCTCCTGGTGTTTGGCTGGGGGCCCTGGCCGGGCCTGGGAGTGGCGGGTGCTGCGGTGAGCACCCTGGTGGTCAACGCGCTGTCGGCGGTGGTGATGGTGGTCCACCTGCTCAGGCGCGATGGCGCCGTGCACCTGCAGCGCGCACCGTGGCGCCCGCATGGGCCGCTGCTGCGCGACATCCTGCGCGTGGGCTTGCCGGCGTCCATGAGCCCGGTGATCAGCAACGCCTCCATCGCGGTGGCCACTGCCCTGGTGGGCAGCTACGGCACGGCCGCGCTCGCGGGCTACGGCGTGGCGGCGCGGCTGGAGTACATCCTGGTGCCGATCGCGTTTGGCTTCGGCACCGCGCTGACCGCCATGGTGGCGACCAACATGGGGGCAGGGCAGTCGGCGCGCGCGGTGCGCGTGGCCTGGGTGGGTGGTGCGGTGGTGGCCGCGATCACCGGCACCATCGGCCTGGTCGCCGCTGTGGCGCCCGCGCTGTGGATGGGCCTGTTCACCACCGACGCCGAGGTGCTTGCGCTGGGCGCCACCTACCTCAACATCGTGGGCGGGGGTTATGCCTTCTTCGGCCTGGGCCTGGCGCTGTTCTTCGCGTCGCAGGGCGCGGGGCGCATGTTCTGGCCGCTGGCTGGCAGCATGGGCCGCCTGGTGATCCTGCTGGTCGGTGGCTGGCTCTGCGTGCACGTGTTCAAGACCCCGGCGAGCGCGCTCTTTGCCGTGGTCGCGCTCAGCCTGGTGGCCTATGGCTCCACGCTGGCCATCGCGATCCGCCTGGGCAGCTGGACCCGATGACCTCCCTTGATCCCCGTCCTTCACCTTCAACACAGGAGACCTGCATGACCACGAGTGCAGCCGAATTCAACCAGCGCGGGGCCGGTGCCCTGCCCGGCCACCTGGGGCTGGTATTCACACACGTCAGTTCACAGGAGGTCCGCGCCGAGCTGGCCGTCAAGCCCACCACCATGGCGCCCAACGGCTTCCTGCACGCGGGCAGCGTGGTCACGCTGGCCGACACCAGTTGTGGTTATGGCTGTGTGGCCAACCTGCCGGCAGAGGCCACCGGCTTCACCACCATCGAGCTCAAGAGCAACCACCTGGGCACGGCACGGGAGGGCACCATCGAGTGCGTGGCCCGGCCCGCCCATGTGGGCCGCACCACGCAGGTGTGGGATGCGGTCGTCACGCACCGCGAGACGGGCAAGACGATCGCGCTGTTCCGCTGCACGCAGATGGTGCTGTACCCCAAGGGCTGACGTGGGGCCGCTGGCTCAGGCTGGCAACTGGCCTGGCGGCGCGGGCATCTGCTGCAGCCGCGCCAGGACCTCGGCCGCCGCTTCGTCGGGCGCCTGGGGCGCTTGCGTCACGCGGCCCAGCGCGAAGGGCTGCAGGAACGACCTGAACCGCGCGGCGTTGCCGGGCGCCTCGCCAAAGAAGACCAGCTGATCGTCCATGCCCACCAGCACGGTGGGGAAGGTGGTGATGTCCAGCGCTTCCACCAGTGCCGCGTGGTCCTCGACGTCGATCCACAGCCAGGTGGCCGAGGGATGCTCCCGCGCCAGGGCCAGGAAGTCGGGCGCCAGGTCGCGGCAAACGTGGCACCACTGCGCGCAGAGACCAACGATCCAGGGCTTGGGCGTGGGCGTGGGCATGGGGGCTATCTGGCGGCCGCGCTTCGCAGCTGCTGCACGTCGAGCGCCGAGACCGGTGGCGCGTCGTGGCCCCACGCGCTCCTCACATAGGTCAGCAGATCGGCGACGTCCTCGCCGCTGAGGTCGAGTACGAACGGCGGCATGCCGAAGGGGCGCGGGTGCCCCGCCGTGCTGGGGCCGAAGCCGCCATAGAGCACCGCCTGCACCAGGTTGGCTGGCACGCCTTGCAGCACGGTGCTGTTGCCCGCCAGCGCCGGGTAGGCCCAGGCGCCATCGCTGCCCCGGATGCCTTGCCCCTGCGCGCCGTGGCATTGCGCGCATTGCTGTTCGTAGAGCTTGCCGCCTCGGGCCAGCGCTGTGTCTGACCGCGCCTCGGTCTTTGGAAGCACCCGGCTGCGGGTCGCCGGAAGCGCCTTCAGGTACACGGCCATGGCCTGCAGATCGCCGATCTCCCAGTGTTGCGTGCTGTGCTGGACCACCTCCGCCATGGGGCCGGTGACGATGTGGCCACCGCTGCGGCCGGTCTGGAACAGCGCGACGATGTCGGCCACTTCGCGCTCCTGCACGCCACCGTCGGCGGGGTCGAGCAGCGAGGGCGCGTACCAGCCCTGTGCCGCCATGAGCCCGCCGGCGAGCGAGAGCATGTCGCTGCTGCCGCCCAGGGCGTTGCGCGGCACATGGCAGGCGCTGCAATGCGCCAGCCCGTTCACCAGGTAAGCGCCGCGTTGCAGCTCGTTGACCGCGGCGCCGTTGTCGGCCACAGGGGCCATGGCTTCGCCGGGCCGGAAGTACAGCGTGCGCCAGGCCTTGAGCGCGGCCTGCGAGTCCAGGTACCGACCCAGGTCGTTGGGGGGCGCGGTCGCCTGCACCGGCGCCAGGCTGCTGAAAAACGCGAACAGCGCATCGCTGTCGGGCCGCGTGACGTAGGTGGTGTTGGTGTACGGGAAGGCCGGGTTCAACAGGCGCCCGTCGCGCGACTGCCCGTGGTGCAGGGCACGCCAGAAGTCGTCGGCGCTCCAGTCTTTCAGACCGGTGCTGTCGGGGGTGAGGTTGCTGCTGTACGCAGTGCCGAAAGGCGTGGCGATGCCGCGCCCGCCCGCGAATGCGGCACCGCCCCGCGCGGTGTGGCAACCCATGCAGTTGCCCAGCAGGGCGAGGTAACGACCGCGCTCGATGGTGGCGGCGTCGTCCAGGCGGGTGGTGGGGCTGGCGGGCTGCACGGCCACGGGCCGGGATGGCCAGAGCAGCCAGGCGCCAGCACAGAGCAACAAGGCCAGCAGGACCAGCGCCACGACCGCGCCGCTGCCACGCCGACGAAGCGGAGGCGCGCTCATGGCCGCACCTCTTTCACCGGCATCGGTTTCGGTGCCACGGGCGGCGTGAAACTGCCGCACGCCAGGGGGGCCTTGGTGCCGCTGGACGCCACCGGCGCGGCGGCCTGCGGCACGGGTTGCGCAGCGAGCCAGGCGCTCACGGCCGCCACGTCCTTGGCCGGCAGGCGGCGGGCGATGGTGGCCATGCAGTCGGGTGCCTGTGCCTGGCGGTTGCCGTTGTGCCAGGCGCCGAGCTGCGCGTTGATGTAGTCCGGGGGCAGGCCCAGCAGCCCGGGCGCGGCGGGTTGCACGCCGGTGAGTGCGGCGCCGTGGCAGGCGGTGCAGGCCGGTACCTGCCGAGCAGCGTCGCCGCGCAGCGCGAGCTGCTCGCCCCGCTGCAACACGGCGGCCGGCGCCCGGGCCGGCAGGGCCGGCGCGTGGGGCAGGTCGAGCGATGCGAAGTGGTGCGCGATCTCCCACAGGTAGGCATCGCTCAGTGGATCGACCATGCGTGCCATCAAGGCGTGTTTGCGCTGGCCGTTCTGGAAATGCTTGAGCTGGTTGTAGAGGTAGCCGGCCGGCTTGCCGGCGATGCGGGGGTAGTAGCCATCGGGGCGGGCACGCCCCTGCTGGCCGTGGCAACTGGCGCAGGCCTGCACCCGTTGGGCCAGGGTGTCTTCAAAGCGGGGGGCAGGCTGTGCGGCAGCGCCCCACGGGAGGCAGGCGGTGAGCAGCAGGGCGGCAAGGGATGGAATGGGGAGCATGTGGGTATCCTCGGCACAATTCATCTGATGCGCAAGATTCAGATTTATTGAAAAACAACCAGATCAGATGGTGGGTGCCGATGAACCATTTTCGCCTGAGCCGCTACCAGCAACTGGCCGATGAGCTGGCCACGGCCATCCGGGGTGGCGTGCTGCGCCCGGGCGAGCGCCTGCCTTCGGTGCGCGAGACCTGCCAGCAGCGCGGCATGAGCCCGTCCACCGTGTTCCAGGCCTACGCCCAGCTGGAGGCCGAGGGCCTGGTCGAGGCGCGGGCTCGCTCCGGGTTTTATGTGCGGGCCACTCGGCGCGCGGTGCGGGCCGGCCCCCAGGTGGCCGCACCGCGCAGCGAAGCCACGCCGGTGGCCATCAGCGAGCTGGTGTTCGATCTGCTGGGGTCCACGCGCGACGCCGACGTGGTTCCGCTGGGCTCGGCGTTTCCGGCGTCGCACCTGTTCCCGTTTGACGAACTGGCCCGGTGCGGCGCACGCGCCATGCGCGGCCTCCAGCCGGCCCGGATCACCGGCGCCCTGACCGCAGGCGACGAAGGGCTGCGCCAGGCCCTGCGTCGGCGTTATGCCTTGCAGGGCCTGCCGCTGGCGGAGAGCGAACTCATCATCACCAACGGGGCCATGGAAGCGCTCAACCTCTGCCTGCAGGCGGTCACGCAGCCGGGGGATGTGGTGGTGGTCGAGTCGCCCACGTTTTATGCGGCCTTGCAGGCGCTGGAGCGCCTGCACCTGAAGGCGGTGGAGGTGGCCACCGATCCGCGCGACGGCGTGGACCTGGAGGCGCTGAGCGTGCTGCTGGAGCGGCACAAGGTGGCCGCCTGCTGGTTCATGCCGAGTTTCCAGAACCCGCTGGGCGCGCTGATGTCGCCTGCCCGCAAGAAGGCGCTGGTCGAGTTGCTCGCGCGCCACCGCGTGCCGCTGATCGAGGACGACGTGTACGGCGAGCTGTATGCGGGCTCGTTGCGCCCGCCGCCGGCCAAGGCCTTCGACCAGGACGGTGGTGTGCTGCACTGCTCGTCGTTCTCCAAGAGCCTGGCGCCCGGCTACCGGGTGGGCTGGGCCGCCGCCGGGCGCCATGCGCCACGGGTGGAGCGGCTCAAGATGACGACCTCGCTGGCCACCGCGCTGCCCACCCAGCTCGCACTTGCCGACTACCTGGCCCAGGGTGGCTACGACCGCCACCTGCGGCGCCTGCGCGAGTCCCTGTCGGCGCAGCGAAAACACGCGCTGCGGCTGATCGAGCGGCATTTCCCGCCGGGCACGCGCACCACCCGGCCCGAGGGCGGTTATTTCATCTGGCTCGAACTGCCGCCCTCGGTGGACGCCCTCGCGCTGCACCACCGGGCCCGCGCACAGTCGATCAGCACCGCACCCGGTGCGCTGTTTTCAGCCGACCGTCGCTTCACCCACCACCTGCGCCTCAACGTCGGTCATCCGGGTGACGACCGCGTGGACGCGGCACTGCGCACGCTGGGCGCGCTGGCCACCGAGATGGCGCGCTCGGCGCACTGAGCGCGCGGCATCAGGGCGCCTGGACCGCCATGCCCTTGCTGGCCGAGGCCGGCAGGCCGAACACCGCGTCAAAGGCCCAGTTGAAGGCGAAGGTGTAGACCAGAAAGAAGACCACCAGCGCCATGTCCATCACCAGCGCCTGCCACAGGCTCACCCCGAGCCACCAGGCGATCAGGGGCACCAGCATGACGACCAGCCCGATCTCGAAGCTCACCGCGTGCAGCACACGCCGTTTCACGCTGCGCCCGGTGGTGGCTTGCCGCGCTTCCCAGCGTTCAAAGAAGGTGTTGAAGACGAGGTTCCATACGACCGCCACCGACGAGGTGGCGATGGCCAGCGTTCCGCTGTCCAGCAGGCTGTGGCCCGACATGAGCATCAAGCCCCAGCCGGCCAGCGCGATGGCCACCACTTCGTACAGACTGATGTACACCACACGTCTCCAGATTCCCTGCACAGCTCGACTCCGTTGTTTCAATGCCGGCACTTTATGTCGGCGTGGCTGATACTGGAAGTCAGCTTCTATCAGGAGAACTGACAGATGAAATTCGACTTCGAATCCCTCAAGGTGTTTCTCGCGGTGCTGGATCACGGCTCTTTTTCGGCGGCCGCCCGGTCGTTGGGCAAGGTGCCGTCGGCGGTCAGCATGACGATTGCCCACCTCGAGGCCGACCTGAACCTCGTGCTGTTCGACCGCAGCGGCCGCGAGCCCAGGCCCACGCCGCAAGCGGTGTCCCTGGTGCCGCAGGCGCGGCTGCTGGCGGAGCAGCTGCTCAAGCTGGACACGCACGCCCTGGCGCTCACCCAGGGACTGGAGCCCTGCCTGACCATTGCGGTGGCGCCGGAGCTGCTGGCGGCCACGCCGTGGAGCGCGGCACTTGTGCAGCTGTCGGCCGAACACCCGCTGCTGGAGGTGGAGGTGCTGGCGGCGCCACAGACCGATGCCCTGGGCATGTTGCACAGCGGGCGCGCTCACGTGGCCCTGGTCTTCGAGCGCGCGAGCCTCGATGCGCGCGAGGGCTTCCAGGAGGTCGGTCGCGAGATCCTGGTGGCCGTGGTGGCGCCCACGCATCCCCTGCTGAGCGGGCGCAAGGCCACGCGGGGCTTGCGCGAGGACGACCTCGCGGTGGAGCGGCAGATCATCGTGGCGGGCCGCCACTCGGGGGACGTGGACGAACGCATCGTGATGTCCCGCCACCAATGGCGCACCGACACGCCGGTGGCCGCCATGGGGCTGGTGATCGCCGGGCTGGGCTGGGCGTGGTTGCCACAGGGCTTCGTGCGCGCGCCCCTGGCCGCCGGGCAGCTGGTGCAGATCCCGCTGGAGAATTTCAGCAACGCCATGCCGCTGTGGGTGGACGCCGTCTGGCCGAAGGCGCGCCCGCTCGGCGTGGCGGCGCGCCGCTTTCTGACCTTGCTCGACGGCGTGCGCAGGCAGAACGAACCGCAGGGCAAGGCCGCCGTGATCAAGCGCCGGCCAGCTGCGCGCGGGTGATGCGGCGCACCCGGAAGTACAGCCACAGCGCGATGCTCATGTTGAGCAGGTTGAAGGCGATGCCGTTGAGAAAGGCCGCGTGGTAGCTGCCGGTCAGGTCGAACACCCAGCCCGACATCCAGCCGCCCAGGGCCATGCCCACCAGCGTGGCCATGATCACCGCGCCCACCCGCGCGCCCGCCTCCCGGGGTGGGAAGTACTCGCGCACGATGATGGCGTAGGACGGCACGATGCCGCCCTGGAACAGGCCGAACAGCGCGGCAATCAGGTAGAGCGAGACCAGCCCGTCGAACGGCAGGAACATCAGCAGCGCCACGCACTGCAGGGCCGAGCCCAGCAGCAGCGTGCGGATGCCGCCGATGCGGTCGCAGATCCAGCCCGAGATGAGCCGGCTGGCGATGCCGCAGAACAGCATGAGCGAGAGCATCTCGGCACCGCGCGCCGCGCCAAAACCCAGGTCGGTGCAATAGGCCACGATGTGGACCTGGGGCATGGACATGGCCACGCAGCAGCCCACGCCGGCCACGCACAGCAGGGCCATCGCGTGGTTGGGGCTCAGACCGAAGGGCCGGCTGGTGTCGGGCGCGGCCTCACCCACGCTCACCGGGGTGGTCACCACCAGCGGCGGACGCTGGCGCATGAGGTTGGCCAGCAGGAACATGCCGCTGCCGCACACCAGCCCAAGGATCATGTAGGTCTGGCGCCAGCCGATGGTCTCGATGCCCCACTGCACCAGCGGCGGCCACACCGTGCCGGCCACGTAGTTGCCGCTGGCGGCGATGGCCACCGCCATGCCGCGGCGTTTGTTCCACCACAGGGCCGTGTCGGCCAGCAAGGGTGCAAAGGTGGACGAGCTGCCCAGCATGCCCAGCAGCAGCCCGTGCGCCAGGCCAAAGGTCCAGATGCTGCCTGAGTAAGCCGCCCAGATGAAACCACCCGCCACCGCCACCGCGCCCACTCGCAGCACCGGCGTGATGCCGTGCCGGTCGGCCAGCCTGCCGGTGAACAGGCCACCGATGCCGAGGCAGATCATCATGAGTGTGTAGGGCAGGGAAGCATCGGCCCGGCCCACGCCGAACTCCGCCTGCACCGCCGGCAGCACCACCGCCACCACATACATGCCGCTGTTGCCCAGCGTCACCAGCCCCAGCGTGGTGAGCAGGCGGCGCGCAGCCACGCGCGAGTCGATGAGGCTGGGGTCGGCGGGCGTGTGGGGCATGCGGTCGATGCTACGCCGCGCAGGACAGCGCGCTTGTCGCACGCGTGCGATCCGGCGCCGGGCCGCCCCAAGCCGGATCAGCCCCCTCGGGGGGCAGCGACCCGCGCAGCGGTGGAGCGTGGGGGCACCGTTTTTTCAATCGAACAGATCAGGCTCGCTGCGCACCAGGTCGTTCCAGATCGCCTGGAAGTGCAGCCACCCGATGTACTCGCTGCCCACGTGCTCGCGGCTGTAGCGCGCGCGTTCGGCCGGCACCAGGCGCGGGGTGGCGCCGGTGGCCATCACGGCGAGTTGTTGCTGGCAGCAACGCTCCAGCGCGATGAACCAGAACGCCGCAGCCTCGATGCTGTGGCGGCTGGCGGTGAACAGGCCGTGGTTCTGGTGGATGGCCGCTTTCACGCCCTTGAACCAGTCGGCCACCTTCAGGCCAGCCTTCACTTCCACCGCCACCTGGCCGGCTTCGTCGCCAATGACCACATGGTCTTCAAAGAACGCAGCGGCGTCCTGCGAGATCGGCTGCAATGGCTGGCCCAGTGAGGCGAACGCCGTGCCGTAGACCGTGTGGGCGTGGCACATGGCAATGATGTCGGGGTGCGCCTCGTGGACCGCCGCGTGCAACACGAAGCCGGCGCGGTTGACCGCGTGGCGGCCTTCGACCACCTGGCCCTGGTGGTCCACCAGGATCAGGTTGGACACCTTCACCTGCGCGAAATGCACCGCCATCGGGTTGGTCCAGTACAGGTGCGGGTGCTCGGGATCGCGGATGGTCAGGTGGCCGGCGAAGCCGTAGTCGAAGCCCTGGCGGGCAAACGCGCGGCAGGCGCCGGCCAGGCGTTCTTTCAGGTACTGGCGCTCCTGCTTCACGTCGTCGAACGTGGGGATGCCGGGGTAAATCAGGCCGGGCTGGTCGGGCTGGTAGATCGAGACCTTGGGGTCGGTCAGCGGGTCGTGGCGGTATTCCTTCTGGCCCAGTGCTGAGAGTTTTTCGAGTACGGCGGACATGGTGTCTCCTCGGGTGGTGATAAGCCGTGATGGTCGGCCAAGCGGCGCGCATTGACAAACGATGAATGCTCATGGAAACATGAGCCAGTTTCATCTGAAAGCGCATTGCATGAGAAATCTTCCACCGCTGGCGCGCCTGCGCACCTTCGAGGCCGCCGCGCGTTTGCAGAGTTTTGCGCTCGCCGCGCAGGAGCTGCACCTCACCGCCTCGGCCATCAGCCACCAGATCCGCGACCTGGAGCGGCACTTCGGCCGCGCGCTGTTCGAGCGCCGCCACCGCCAGGTGCAGACCACGCAGGAAGGGCGGCGCCTGTTCGAGAGCCTGGGCCGTCTGTTCGACGCGCTGGAGGCCACCTGCGCCGAGGTGCAGCTGCCCACGCACGACGAGGTGCTGGCGGTGCACTGCGCGCCCAGCCTCGCGCTCAAGTGGCTCGGCCCGAACTTGCCGTCGTTCGTGGCGCAGCACCCCGCGATCAACATCCGCCTGACCACCGGCGCTGACGCGGTGGACCTGGGCGTGGTGCGCGACATCGACGTGGCGCTTTCTTATGGAGCGGCGCGCCACAAACCCGGGCTGGACGTGGTCTCGCTGGGCGACGAGCGCATCGCGCCGTTGGTGTCACCCGCCTTGCTGGTGGCCAGGGAACGCCCCGCCCATGCGATCCAGCGCCTCTTGCTCATCGACTCCCAACTCAGCCCGGTGGGCTGGGCCGAATGGTTTCAGGTGAATGGCCTGGAACTGCCCCAGCGCCCCCGCCCCTCGTTCGACCGCGCGGCCATGGCGATTGCGGCGGCGGTCGACGGCATGGGCGTGGCGCTGGAGAGCACCCGCCTGGCGGCACGCGAGATCGAGCGCGGCGAACTGGTGGTGCTGGGCGAGCGCAGTTTGCAGAAGATCGTGCGGCCAGTGCACTTCTTGAGCGTGCGCACCACCGACCGCGCGCGTGCGCCAGTGGTGGCTTTTGTGCGGTGGGTGCAAGCGCAGTCGGCGTAAGTTCGTCGTCGCTGACATGCTGTCCCATTGCCGATTTCGCCGGGAACCTTGCCAACCCCCTCGCCATAATTCACAGCCATGAGCCTTGAAGACCATCACACCGATCGCAAGTCGCTGCGCACCGCCAGCGGAAAAACGGCCGACTGGACCGCGCTGGCGCAGGACGCAGTGTGCTTTGCCAACGGCGCGGGTGGACGGTTGTTGATTGGTATTGAAGACGGGCATGTGCTGCCACCGTCCGACCAGCGCGTTGAGCCTGAGTTGCTGGACCGGCTGCGCAAGCGCATCGGGGAACTCACAGTCAACGTGCAGGCCTTGCCCCGTTTGCAGCGCGCAGCCAATGGTGGTGAGTTCATCGAACTGTTGATCGATCGCTCACCGGGCGTGGCCTCCACGCGCGACGGTCGTTACTTTCTTCGAGTGGGTGACAGTTGCCAGCCCGTGCTGGGCGACGATGTGCTGCGCTTGGCCAATGAGCGGCCAGGCCGGCCCTGGGAGGCCATGGACAGCGCGGTACCGCGCCAAGCGGCGGATGCCGACAAGCTCGTGCATTTCGTCGTGGCCATTCGAGCATCGGACCGCGTGAAGGATTCGGTGAAGGAAAAAAGCGCCGACGAACTGCTTACGCACTACGGGCTGACCCAAGGGCAGACCCTGACGCGCCTCGGCGTGCTCATTCTGGGCACACAGGTGGACCGGCGCGCGCTGGGTACTTCACCTTTGGTCCAAGCGATCAAGTACGACGAACAAGGGCAGAAGATCAACAAGTGGATGTGGGACGACTGTGCGCTGTCGCCGGTGGAGCTGGTGGACGCCGTGTGGCGTGAATTGCCGGACTTTCGCGAGAGTTACGAGGTGGCCGAGGGCTTGTACCGGCGCAGCGTGCCTGCCTACGACGAAAAGGTGGTGCGCGAGCTGCTCGTCAATGCGCTGGTGCACCGGCCCTACACGCAGCAAGGCGACATCTACTTGAACCTCTACCCCGAGCGGCTGGAGGTGGTGAACCCGGGCCGGCTGCCGCTGGGCGTGACGCCGCGCACCATGTTGCACGCGAGTCGGCGCCGCAACGAGGGGCTGGCTCGCTTGTTCCACGACCTGGGCCTGATGGAACGCGAGGGCAGCGGCTTTGACCTGATCTACGACCGGCTGCTATCGCAGGGCCGGCCAGCACCGCTGCCCGAGGAGGGACCTGACTGGGTGAAGGTGACGATCCAACGGCGCATTGCCAAGCCCGAGGTGATGCGCCTGGTGTCGGAGGCGGACGCGCGTTTTCAGTTGACGCAGCGCGAGCGCATCACGCTGGGGGTCTTGGCGCAAACCGAGGGATTGACGGCGCGTGAACTGGCCGCTGCCTTGGCGGCGGAAGGTGTGGATGAACTGGTGGCGTGGCTGGGGCAACTGCTGCGTACTGGTCTTGTCTTGACCCTGGGCAAGACCTCCGGCATGCGTTATTTCGTTGCCCCCGACTGGTTGCGCGGGGTGCAGTTGGACAGCAAGACCACCCTCAGTCGCATTGCGCCGCACCGGCTCCAGGCACTGATTCTGGAAGACCTGGCCCGCTACCCGAATTCTTCAACGACCGACGTGAACCGCCGAATCGGTACGGAAATTTCTGCCAAGACCGTCAAGCGGGCGTTGGATGAGTTGGCAACGGCAGGGCAGGTCAGCTATGTCGGTGAACGTCGCTGGAGACGCTATGGGTTGGCCAAGCAGGAACATAAAGGACAAATGACAGGGAAGTTTTCGTGATCGGCATCTTCTTTGAGCTCGTGATGTCAGGCAGGTGATTGATCCATAAGGAGTTTTTTAAAGGACATTGGCTTTTTGTCCTTTATGAAGGCGTTCTCGTTCCGCCCTGCTCTGCCGTTCGCTGAGCGCGCTCAACGCACCAGGTCGGCAGTCGGGTCAGCATGCAACGCCCATCTGTTTTTCAGGAGACGCCACCATGCACTTCAGACCGGCCCTCATTCCGACCCTTCTTCTCGCCCTGGCTGCTGTGGGCCTGGCCCAGGCCCAGCCGCGCGAGGCCGGTGGCGTCCTCACCGATGCCGCGGGGCTCACGCTGTATGTGTTCGACAACGACCTCACGGTGCCGGGCAAGAGTGTGTGCATCAACGCCTGTGCGCTGAGCTGGGTGCATCTGGCGGCCAAAGACACGGACAAGCCGCAGGGCGACAACACCATCATCGTGCGCGACGACGGCCAGAAGCAGTGGGCCTACAAGGGCCGCCCGCTCTACCGTTTCGTCAACGACAAGAAGCCCGGAGACAAGATGGCCGAGGGCATGCGGGGCGCCTGGCACGTGGCCAGGCCCTGAGCGCGGCCTCGCCGGTTCAGGCCACCAGGCGCAACGGCGCTGCCGCCACCTGCGGGCGCAGCGCACCAAACAGGTTTTTCGGGTCGGCCAGTTCGGGGATCAGCGAGACCGTGGTGCCCATGCCCTGCGCAATCGCCAGGCTGTGCATGAAGCGCAGGGCCGAGTAGTCCTCCAGCGCGAAGCCCACCGAGTCGAACACGGTGATCTGTTCGGCGTGCGTGCGCCCGGCCTGGCGGCCGGCCAGCACATCGTGCAGCTCGGTCACGGCGAAGTCGGCCGGCATTTGCTGGATGTCGCCTTCCACGCGCGTTTGCGGCGTGTACTCCACGAACACGCTGGCGCGCTGCAACACCGCAGCGTGCAGCTCGGTCTTGCCGGGGCAGTCGCCGCCCACGCCGTTGATGTGCATGCCCGGCGCCAGCATCTCGGGCGTGATGATGGTGGCGTTGGTCTTGTCGGCGGTGATGGTGGTGACGATGTCGGCGCCGCGCACGGCGTCTGCCGTGCTCTCGCACACCACGATGTCCAGGCCGCTGTGGGCCAGGTTGGCCACGAGTTTGGCGGTGGCGCTGCGGTCCGCGTCGAACACGCGCAGCGTGGTGATGCCCACCAGGTGCTGGAAGGCCAGCGCCTGGAACTCGCTCTGCGCGCCGTTGCCGATCAGCGCCATCACGCGGCTGTCGGGGCGGGCCAGCGTTTGCGCGGCCAGGGCCGAGGTGGCGGCGGTGCGCAGCGCGGTGGTGAGCGTGAGTTCGGACAGCAGCAGCGGGGTGCCGGTGGCCACGTCGGCCAGCACGCCGAAGGCCATCACGGTGGACAGGCCCCGTTGGGTGTTCTTGGGGTGGCCGTTGACGTACTTGAAGCTGTAGAGCGTGTCGTCGGCGATCGGCATGAGTTCGATCACACCGTCGGCGCTGTGGTTGGCCACGCGGGCCGATTTGTCGAAATCGCCCCAGCGCGCGAAGTCCTCGGCGATGGCGTCGCGCATGCCGCGCAGGGTCTGCGGGATGCCGTGGCGGTTGATCAAGGCGGCGGCGGCGGGCGCGCTCAGGAAGAGGGTGTTGGCGGGGTTCATGGTGGTGCTCGAAGTCATGAGGAGCAGTGTCCCGCAGCCGCGTGGCAATGTGAATCGGCAAAAATCTGCCAAAAACCGAATAAATGCAGCAAAACGGCAGACGTGAATGTCAAAATGCGAACATGGACGACATTGACCAGGCCCTGATTGCCCAGCTGCGCCAGAACGCGCGCGCCACCGTGGCCGAGCTGGCGCACCGCCTCAAGGTGTCGCGCGGCACGGTGACCAACCGCATCCGCAAGCTCGAAGACCAGCAACTGATCGTGGGTTACACGGTGCGCCTGCGGCCCGAGGCCGAGCCCGAACGCATCCGCGCCTGGATGGCGGTGCTGGTGGACGGCAACCAGACGCGCGCGGTGATCTCCAGCCTGCTGGGCGAGCCCGGCGTGGCCGCGCTGCACGACACCAACGGCCGCTGGGACCTGCTGGCCGAGCTCAGCGCGGGCTCCATGACCGAGCTCTCGCAGGTGCTGGAGCGCATCCGGCTGATCAAGGGCATCCAGAGCACCGAGACCAGCATCCACCTGGCCACCTACCGTTGAAGGTTCAGCGCTGAAGGGCCAGGCGCGCCGCGGCGAGGTCCCAGCCGGCCCAGCCGCAACTCTTGAAGAACACCGGTCCGTGGCGGCGGTGCGTAGTCGCATCGCGCACCACGTCGGCCAGCGTGGCCAGCGCGTGCACGTTGATCCCGGCCTGCAGCAGATCGCCCGCCTCGTGGTCGGCGTCACGTGTGTCCACCACCAGCCGGCCCTGGACCGCCAGCCAGCGGCAGACTTCGGGTGCCCACTCCACCATGCGCGGCGTGAACGCGCCCACCGCCGCCACGAAGGCGTCGGCGCGTGGCTGCGCATGCAGGGCCACGGCCTGGGCCGGGGTGCAGCTCACCACCAGCGGGCACTTGGCCAGTGCGGCGTCGGCATCGGCCACCCGCCGCGCGCGCATGCCGAGGCGGTGCGCATGCAGCACCAGGGCGTCGGCGCTGGCCGGGCTGCGTGAGGCCACCCAAACCTCCTGCACACCCAGGCCCGCGTGAAACGCCTCCAGATGCGCGCGGCCCTGCACACCGGCGCCCACGATGAGCAGGGGGCCGTCGGTGCGCGGCGCGAGCAGCCGCGCCGCCAGCAGCGACACCGCCGCGGTGCGCCGTGCCGTCACGGTGGGGCCGTCCAGGATGGCGGTGCGCTGGCCAGACACGGCGTCGAACACCACGATGTCGCCCTGGATCGCGGGTCGGTTGCGCGAAGCGTTGTCGGGGATGAAGGTGATGAGCTTGGTGATGGCGAGGCGCGCGTCGCAGGCCGGCATGACGAACAGGCTGCCACCGCCGGCCAGCGGCTGCACGGTGCGCGCCGGCACCACCACGGAGGTGTCGCGCAGCAGTGCCTCGATGGCTGCGGCGAGCTCGGGGTAGGGCAGGGCGTCTGCGGTCTGTTGGGGCGTGAGCAGCGGTGTCATGCCGACATCATCGGCTTTCGGGCACGATGGGGGTCCGGCTGCCATGGCCGGGCCTGTCGAAGCTGCCCATGTCCACACCTTCCTCCAAGCCATCCCCGGGCGCGTTGCGCCAGTTGCCCGCCGGTATCTGGGTGCTGGGTTTCGTGAGCCTGCTGATGGACGTGTCCTCCGAAATGATCCACAGCCTGCTGCCGCTGTTCATGGTCGGCGTGCTGGGCACCAGCGTGTTCATGGTGGGTCTGGTGGAGGGGCTGGCCGAATCGGTGGCGCTCATCACCAAGGTGTTTTCCGGCGTGCTCAGCGACTACCTCGGGCGCCGCAAATGGCTGGCCGTGGCGGGCTACGGCCTGGGCGCCCTGACCAAGCCGCTGTTTGCGCTGGCGCCGTCGGTGGGCGTGGTGCTCACCGCCCGGCTGCTCGACCGCGTGGGCAAGGGCATCCGGGGTGCGCCGCGCGATGCCCTGGTGGCCGATCTCGCGCCGCCCGGCATCCGCGGCGCGGCCTTCGGGCTGCGCCAGTCGCTGGACACCGTGGGCGCCTTCGCCGGCCCGCTGCTGGCCGTGGCGCTCATGCTGCTGTGGGCCAACGATTTCCGGGCGGTGTTCTGGGTGGCGGTGGTGCCGGGCCTGCTCGCCGTGCTGCTGCTCGTGGTGGGGGTGAAGGAGCCGGCCCGCCCGCCCGAGGCGCGGCGGGTCAACCCGATCCGGCGCGACAACCTGCGCCGCCTGGGGCCGGCCTACGGGTGGGTGGTGGGGGTGGGCGCGGTGTTCACGCTGGCCCGCTTCAGCGAGGCCTTTCTGGTGCTCAACGCCGAGCGCAGCGGCATCGCGCTGGCGCTGGTGCCGCTGGTGATGGTGGCGATGAACGCGGTCTACGCCTTGTCCGCCTACCCGTTCGGCTGGCTGTCCGACCGGGTGAGCCACCACCGGCTGCTGGCCTGGGGGCTGGTGGTGCTGATCGCAGCCAACCTGGTGCTGGGCAGCAGCAGCCATTGGGCGGTGGTGTTGGTCGGTGTGGCGCTGTGGGGCGTGCACATGGGCATGACACAGGGGCTGCTGGCCACCATGGTGGCCGAGGTGGCGCCGCCCGACCTGCGCGGCACCGCGTTCGGCTTCTTCAACCTGATCAGTGGTGTGGCCATGCTGCTGGCCAGTGTGGTGGCCGGCCTGGTGTGGGACCGCTGGGGCCCCGCGACCACCTTCTGGGTCAGCGCGGCGTTCTGCACCGTGGCGCTGCTGGGCCTGCTGCGAGCGCCTCGCGCCCTCAAGCCGACGGCTGCGGCGGAAAAACGATCGTGAAGCTGGCGCCTTCGCCCAGGCGCCCCCGTGCCGTCACCGTGCCGCCGTGGCGCTCCACGATGCGCCGCACATTGGCCAGGCCCATGCCCTCGCCCACGAACTCGTCGGCCGTGTGAAGGCGCCGGAACGGTTTGAAGAGCTGATCGGCGTGCTTGGGGTCGAAGCCTGCGCCATCGTCGGAAAACACGATCGCCTGGCCTCCGTCGGGCAAGGGCTGGGCGCTCACCGAGATGTGGGCCACGGCGCGCGCCGAGGTGTACTTGATGGCATTGCCCAGCAGGTTGGCAAACGCCTGTTGCAGCAGGCCCGCATGGCCTTGCAGCGTCGGCAGCGGGCCGATGCTCCAGTCGATCTCGCGACCCTCGCTCTGGGGCTTGACCGTGGCCAGCGCGGCCTGCAATACGTCGTCGAGCTGCAGCGGGGCCATGGTCAGTGACTGGTTGCCCAGGCGCGCGAACTCGAGCAGGTCGCGCACCATGCGCAGCGCCAGGTCGCCCGACTGCACGCCCAGGCGCAACAGCTCGGCCTGCTCCCGGTCCAGCTGCGTGCCCGAATCCTGCAGCGTCGTTGCCAGGATGCTGCGCATGTTCACCAGCGGCCCGCGCAGGTCGTGCGCCAGCCGCGCGGCAAAGGCGTCGAGTTCCTGGTTGACGGCCACCAGCTCCTTGACCTGCTGCGACACCTCGGCTTCGAGCCGGCGGTTGTTCACCCGCAGGCGTTGCACTTCGAGCGCGCGCTCCACGGCGGGCACGATGCCGCTGATGCGAAACGGCTTCTGCACGTAGTCGATGGCGCCGTTCTTCATGGCGTCGACCACGCTGCCGATGCTGCCGTGCGCCGTCATGAGCACCACCACCATGTCGGGCGCCACCGCCTGTGCCCGGCGGGTCAGCTCAATGCCGTCGATGCCCGGCATCTGCAGGTCGGTGAGCAGAAGCTCGAAGGGGGACTGGTCGAGCTTGTCCAGCGCCACCAGCGGATCGGTGCAGCCCACGACGTCATAACCCTGGTCGATCAGGATTTCGCACAGCGCACGTTGCTGCGGTGCCTCGTCGTCGACCACGAGCAAGCGTGGGCGGCGGCGGTGTTGGGAGGTGCTGCGGTGCGGCATGGTGGGGTGCCAGGTTGACGATCAATGACAGGTCGTTGGCACAGTTGGTTTTTTTTCACGATCGGTCGTTGGCGCATACCCTACCACCTACCGCGTTTGTGCGAGCATCCGGGCGGACGGCTTTCGGTGATTTATTTCTGGTTCAACCAACAGGGGGCGACGCCTTGCGCCAAAAGACGGGAATCCGCAGCCTGCTGCTGCTGTTGGTGGTCATCGCTGTGCTGCCGGGCCTGGCCGCGCTGGTGATTGGCTACACCAGCACCAGCCAGGAGGCGGTGCAGCGCGGGCGCCAGGAAATCAAGGCCGTGGGCGTGCTCGCGGCGGCCAACCAGGAGCAGTTGATCGAAGGCGTGCGGCAGATTCTGGCCACGGTGGCGGCCGGTCCCTCGGTGCGCCGCAACGACCTGCGCCAGCTCTGCTTCGAGTTCCTGCACAACGTCTCGCTGGCCACGCCGGGCTACGGCAACATCGGCGTGGTCGATCTGCAGGGCGACATCCAGTGCCTGGCCAACCCGGGTCAGCAGCGCATCAACGTGGCCGACCGGGCCTATTTCCGCAACACGGTGCGCTCGCAGAAGTTCTCCATGGGGGAATACCTGGTCGGGCGCGTCTCGGGCAAGCGCCAGCTCGGCTTCGGCATGCCGGTGTACGACTACGCCAATGTGTTTGTCGGCGTGGCCTTCACCACGGTGGACCTGCTGCCGGCCGCGCAGAGGCTGCAGTCCCTGCCGCTGCCCGGTTCGATCCAGGTGGACATCACCGATGCGCAGGGCACCTTGCTGGTGTCCAGTCGGCCGGGTCTGGAGCGCATCGGAACCCGCATTGAGAACGACGACCTGCGCGCCGCCATCGCTGCCCGCAGCACGGGCAGCCTGGACCTGCGCGATGCGCAGGGCACCGACTGGCTGTACGAGTTCATTCCGATCCAGGGCGTGGGCGGCGAGGGCTTGTTCGTGATCGCGGGGGGGCAGCGCGACGACGTGCTCGCCTCCGCCATCCGGCACCTGCGCCAGCAACTCGCCGTGATGGCGCTGGCCGCGCTGGTGGGCCTGGCCCTGGCGTGGCAGATGGGCTTGCGCCAGATCGCGCAACCCGTGTCCCACCTGCTGGCGCGCATGCGCGCGGCCTCCCTCAACCAACCGAAGTCTGAACCGCTGCCGCCAGCAACGGGCCGGGAGTTCGCCGAACTCGAGACCGAGCTGGACACCATGCTGCGCGAGCTCACCAAAAACCAGGCGCAACTGGTCAAGGCGCAACAGATCACGCGCGTGGGCTTCTACCAGCTCGACCTCAGGACCCGGCTCTACACCGCCTCCGAGACGATCTACGAGCTGCTTGGGCTGGACCCCGCCATGGGACCGATCACCGCCGAGATGTACCAGTACATGATCCATCCCGACGACATGGAGCGTGTGATTGCCCACCGCGACACGCTGTTTCAGGGCGGCAAGCCGTTGCGCCTGCAGTACCGCGTCGTGCGCACCGACCGCGGTGTGCGCTGGGTCGACGGCTTCGGGTTCCTGGAGCGAGACGAGGCCGGTGTGCCGGTGGTGTACGCCGGTGCCTTGCAGGACATCACCGAGCAGCATCGGCTGCGGCGCATGTACCAGGTGCAGAGTCAGATCAATGCGGCCATCGTCTCGGCGCAATCCAGGGACGACCTGCTCCAGCGCGTGTGCGACATCGTGGTGGAGCAGGGCGAACTGCGCATGGCCTGGGTGGCCAGCATGGACCCGCACAAGCGCACCATGACCGCGCTGTTGAGCGCCGGCGCGGACGACGGCTACACCGACCTGCTCAACCGCTCGGCGGTGGACGTGGACACCTACCCTTCGCCCGTGCCCACCGCGCTGCGCACCTTGCAACTGGTGGTGTCCAACGACATCGCCAGCGATCCCAACATGGGCCGCTGGGCCACCACGGCGCTGCGCCGTGGCTTCAAGGCGGTGGCGGTGGTGCCGATCGTGCCCGTGGGCCAGGTGCCCATGGCCCTGGCGCTCATGGCCGATGAGCCGATGTATTTCCTCGACGAAGAAAGCCGCTTGCTCTCGGCCATCGGTGAGAGCCTGTCGGCGGCGCTGGAGCAGTTGCAGCGGGCCGCCGAGCGCCAGGCACGCGAAGAGCGTCTCAAGCTGCTGGAGACCTGTGTGTCCCGGGTCAACGACATCGTGTTGATCACCGAGGCCGAACCCTTCGATGCGCCCGGCCCGCGCATCCTGTACGTGAACGAGGCCTTCGAGCGCCTGACCGGCTACACCGCGGCCGAGGCCCTCGGGCAATCGCCGCGCATGCTGCACGGCCCCAAGACCCAGCGCGATGCGCTTGACCGCATCCGCAGCAGCATCGAACGCTGGGAACCGGTGCGCGAGGAGCTGATCAACTACCGCAAGGACGGCAGCGAGTTCTGGCTGGAACTCGACATTGTGCCGATCGCCGATGAAACCGGCTGGTTCACCCATTGGGTGGCGATCGAGCGCGACATCACCCAGCGCAAGCTGGCCGAGCAGAAGGAAGCCCGGTTGCGCGGCGGCTTTCAGCTGCTGTTCCTGGGCAACCCGCACCCGATGTGGGTGTTCGAGCGCGCCACCCGCATGTTCCTCGAAGTCAACAGCGCGGCCATCGAGCAGTACGGCTACAGCCGCGAGGAGTTCCTCGCGCTCACCATCGACGACATCCGGCCCGAGAGCGAAAAACATCGGCTGCGCAGCCGCACCCACCAGGCGTCGCCCGAGGGCCGTGAGCGCGTGGGCACCTGGGTGCATTTGCGCAAGAACGGCACGCCCGTGGCGGTGGACATCACCACCCAGCGCCTGAACTACAACGGGCGCGAGGCCGAGCTGGTGGTGGCGATGGACATCACCGAGCGGGTGGCGCTGGAGCAGCAGCGCGCGCAGGCCCTGGTGGCGGTGCAGGCCTCGCAGGCCAGCCTGGCACGCTCGCAGTCGCTGGCCCGAATGGGCAGCTGGGAGCGCCTGGCCCAGGACCGCTCGGCGGTGTGGTCGGCCAACCTGTATGCCTTGACCGGCCTCGATCCCGCTGCCGGCCCGCCGAGCATTGAATCTGCGATTGAGCGCGTTCATCCAGACGACCAGGCCGAATACCTTCAGACGATGAACGAGTGCCTTCGGGACGGCATCTCCCGAAGCTGGACCTACCGCTGCTTCCTGCCCACTGGCGAGCTCCGCTGGTTCGAGGAAAACATGGACGAACCCCGGCGCGACGCCAGCGGCGCGGTGGTCTCGGTCAGCGGCACGGTGCAGGACGTGACCGAACGCGTCGAAGCCGAGGCACGGCTGCAGCTGCAACTCTCCCGCACCGAGCTGCTCAACCACATCGTTCGCGCCACCGACGAACGCCTCGACCTCGACCGCATCTTTCGCGTGGTCTGCGACAACATCGAATCCCGCTTCTCGACCGTGTTCTCGGCCGCCCTGCTGTTCGACCTGCCCTCCCGCACCTTCACCGTCGCCCACCTGGGCACGCAGGGCGCCGCGCGTGGGGCGGAGATCGGGCTTCGCGAGGGCGATGTGCTGAGCGCGGCGGACAGTGGCCTGACGCGCTGCACGGTTGGTGAGCTGCTGCACGAGCCTACGCTGGCCGAGTCGCCGTTTGCCTGGCTCCAGCGCCTGGCGCAAGCAGGCATGGGGGCGGCGGTGTTTGCGCCCCTGCAGGCACAAGGCGAGGTGCTGGGTGTGCTGGTGGCCGGGCGGGCACAAGGCCACGGTTTTGACAGCGGTGAATGCGAGTTCATGCGCCAGCTCGCCGAGCACGTGGCGCTGGCCGCCAGCCAGGCCCGGTTGCACCGCTCGCTGCAGCAGGCCTACGACGAACTCCGCGAAGCGCAGCAGGTGGTGCTGCAGCAGGAGCGCCTGCGCGTGCTGGGGCAGATGGCCAGCGGCATCGCGCACGACATCAACAACGCGATCTCGCCGGTGGCGCTCTACACCGAATCGCTGCTGGCCAACGAGCCCGCGCTCAGCGAACGCGGACGCGCCCAGTTGCAGACGGTACAGATCGCCATCGACGACGTGGCCGAGACGGTGGCGCGCATGCGCGATTTCTACCGGCCCAGCGATGCCGGCGTGCGGCGCCGCTCGGTGGACCTCAACCTGCTCGCCCGGCAGGTGCTCGACCTCACCCGCGCGCGCTGGCGCGACATGCCGCAGCAGGCGGGCATTTCGGTGGACATCGCGCTCGACCTGGATGGCCTGCTCTCGCCGGTCTTTGTCATGGAGGGCGAGATCCGCGACGCGGTGACCAACCTCGTGCTCAACGCGGTGGACGCCATGCCCGAGGGCGGCACGCTCACCCTGCGGACCCGCAGCGCGGTGCGGGCCGACGGTGCGGCCTGTGTGCAGCTGGAGATCAGCGACTCCGGCATCGGCATGGACACCGAGACACAGCGCAGGTGTCTGGAGCCGTTCTTCACCACCAAGGGCCAGCGCGGCTCCGGGCTCGGCCTGGCCATGGTCTACGGCAGCATGCAGCGCCACGGCGCCGAGATCACCATCGAGAGCGCGCCCGGTGAGGGCACCACCATCCGCCTGGACTTCGCCGCGCACGTGGAGCTCGCGGCGGCCGAGCAGGCGCCGGTCAACCCGCCCGCACTGTCCCGGCCCCTGAAGATCCTGCTGGTGGACGACGATCTGCTGCTGCTGCGCTCCTTGTCCGAAAGCCTGGCCGGTGACGGGCACAGCGTGTCCACCGCGGCTGGTGGCCAAGAGGGCATCGCGGCCTTCAAGGCGGCGCTCGCGGCGCAGGCGTTCGACGTGGTCATCACCGATCTGGGCATGCCCGATGTCGATGGCCGCTCGGTGGCCGCCGCCGTGAAGGCCGCGTCGCCCGCCACCCCGGTGGTGATGCTCACGGGCTGGGGCCGGCGCATGCAGGAAGAGGGCGAGTGCCCGCCCCACGTGGACCACCTGCTGAGCAAGCCACCCCGGCTCGAAGCCCTGCGCGCGGTGTTCAGGTCGGTGGCTTGATCAGATCCGGATCACGACGTTGCCCACCACACGCCCGGCTTCCACCGCCTCGTGGGCTGCGGCGATGTCGTCCAGCGCAAAGGTCTGCCCGACGGTGTGGCGCAGCTGGCCAGCCCGCAGCAGCGCGGTGAGGGCCTGGATGGCGCTGGCGCGGTCGTGTGGCAAGAGTTCGTAGACCACGAAGAACACCAGCTGGAGCGAGTCGAACAGCAGCGTGCGGAAGTCCACCACCACCTCGCCGGGCTGGTTGGAGCCGTAGCACGCCAGCCGGCCGTGGGGCCTCAAGATCTTCTGCGGCAGCAGGGCGGCGGTGCTGGAGAAGTCCATGTCGATCACCACGTCTGCGCCCCGGCCCTGCGTGAGCTCGGCCACGCGCGCGGCCACCGGTTCGCGCTGGTAGTCGATCACATGAAGCGCGCCCGCGTCGCGCGCATGTTGCTGGCGTGCCGGCGCTCCAGCCGTGCCGATCACGGTGGCGCCCTGCAGCACGGCGAGCTGGGTGACGAAGTGGCCTACCGCGTTGCCGGCGCCGGTCACCAGCACCGTCTTGCCCTGCAGCGGGCCGGCCAGGTGCACGGCCTGGATGGCGGTGAGTGCCGGAATGCCGAAGCAGGCCGCGGCATCGAAGTCCACCTCATCGGGCAGGGCCACAGCCTGCTGCGCCGGCAGTGCCACGCATTCGCAGGCCGTGCCCATGGGGCGCTGCCACTGCGCGTTCCACAGCCACACGCGCTCGCCCACGCGGCTCGCGGGCACGCCGTCGCCCACGGCATCGATGATCCCCGCGCCATCGCTGTGCGGCACGATGCGCTCGGCGATCAGCGGGCGCTTCAGCCGTGATTTCACGTCCGAGGGGTTGACCCCGGAGGTGTGCAGCCTCACCCGCACCTCGCCCGGGCCAGGCTGCGGTGTGGGCAGCTCACCCACCTCCAGAACGTCTCGGGCCGAACCATTGCGGCGGTACCAGGCGGCTTTCATGGGCGGGGTTCCTGTGTTGTGGGGTGGTGGTGCGGCCGGGGGTCGTTGGCGTTGACCGGGGTCAGCCCAGCGGCAGCCGCACCTCGAACGCCGAACCTTCGCCCGGTTGTGAACGCACGGTGATGGTGCCGCCATGCGCCTCGGCAATCTGGCGGCTGATCGCCAGGCCCAGCCCCGAGCCTTCGAACTCGCGCTTGAGGTTCAGCCGCGCAAACGGCTGGAACAGCTTGTCCATGCCCTCGGGCGAGATGCCGATGCCGTTGTCCTGCACGGTGACCGTGGTCATGCCGTCGTGCGTCTCGGCCGTGATGTCGATGCGGGGCGCGCGGTCGGGCGGCATGAACTTCAGCGCGTTGGACACCAGGTTCTGGAACAGCTGGGAGAGCAGGCTGGCGTGACCCGAGACCACCGGCAGCTCGCCGATCCGCAGCTGCGCGCCGGTGGCGTTGAGTTGCGCGGCCAGGGCGTCGCAGAGCTCGGCCATGAGCGGTGCCAGCGACACCGGTGTGCGCGGATCGGTCTCGCCGTGCTGCAGGCGCGCGTAGCGCACCACATCGTCGAGCAGCGTGCGCATGCGCTCGCCGGCGTTGCGCACCAGCTTGAGGTAGTGGCGCGCGTCCGTGGGCAGGCTCACACCATGGTCTTCCTCCACCAGCCCGACGAACTGCACCACCGTGTTCAGCGGCTCGCGCAGGTCGTGCGACGAGATGCGCACGAACTGCAACAGGCCTTCGTTGGCGAGCTGCAGTTCCTCGGCCGTCTTCTGCAACTGGGCATGGCTTTCGCGCAGGTCCTTGAGCGCTTCGGCCAGGTTCAGGCGGTCGGTGGCGGCCACTTGCTTGAGCGCATCGTTGGCCTGTTTGAGCCGCAGCTGCGTGCGCACCCGCGCCTGCACGATGGCGGGGCGTATCGGCTTGGCAATGAAGTCGGCCGCGCCCTTTTCCAGACCGGTCTGCTCGAAGGTGGCTTCGGCCTGGCTGGTCACGAAGATCACCGGGATGTCGGAAAGCAGCGGGTCGCCCTTGATGGTTTCCAGCACCTCGAAGCCGGACATGCCGGGCATCTGGGCATCGAGCAGCACCAGATCGGGCGGTGACTCGGCCATCAGCCGCAGCGCGTCCGGACCCTGGGTGGCAAAGCGCAGGCGTCCCAGCGGGCGGATGACGCGCGCCAGCGCCTGCACCATGCCCGGGTCGTCGTCGACGATCAGGATGTCGGGCAGCAACGGTGGTGGGGCGGGGGTCTCAACCCCGGTGGTCGGGCGGATCATGGCGGGAGCTCCTCGGTCAGGGCGGCACTGGCGCTCGCGAAATCGAGTTCGTCCAGCCAGTGTCCCACGCGCTCGACCGTGGCCGCGCCCAGGCGGGCGCGCAGCCCGCCGGCGTGGGCTCTCCACCAGACCAGGGCGTCGAGGTCCCGGCGGTTCAGCAGCTCCAGAAACTGCGGCAGATCGGCCTCGTCGGCATCCTCTGGCGCCGGGGCGGGGTGCTCGCTGGCGGCGCGGCGAGCGGCCTGCAGCACCGGTTCGCTGTGGCGGTGCAGCGCCTCCAGTTCGTCCTGCAGTGCCCGCCAGCGTGCGTCGAGTTGCGCCAGTGGCAGCGCGCTGGCCAGACCGGCCTCCAGCGCCTGGGCCAGCTGCATCAGCTCGGTGGCGCCCAGCGTGCCGGCGCTGCCGCGCAGCTTGTGCAGCCGCGCCGCGAGTGCCTGCCGCGCCGTGCCGGCCTCGGGCACGGTGAGGCCGCGCGCCGCCAGGTCGCTGAACTCGTCGTGCAGGCGCTGCAGCAACTTCAGCCACAGGTCCAGGTCGCCTCCCAGGCGCTGACGGGCCTGCTCGCCGTCCAGGCCGGGGATCGTCGGCCAGAGGCCGTCCGACGGCGTGGCCACCGATGGCGCAACGGGTCGGTCCGGCGCGTGGGCCGCGTGGTTGCCTGCCTTGTTCACGCACTCGCGCACCATGCGCACCAGCCGCTGCGGGTCCAGCGGTTTGGTGAGGAAGCCGTTCATGCCCGCCTCCATGGCGCGCTGGCGTTCTTCGGCGAGCGCGCCCGCTGTCAGTGCGATCACCGGCAGGTTGAGAAGACCGAGTTCGGTGCGCACGCGCCGCGTGGCCTCCAGGCCGTCCATCTCGGGCATCTGCAGGTCCATCAGCACCGCGTCGAAGGCCTGGGGAGTGGCGCGTATCGCCTCCAGGGCCTCGCGCCCGGTGCGCGCCAGGCACACGCGGGCACCTTCGCGCCCGAGCAGGCCCGAGGCCACTTCCAGGTTGATCTCGCCGTCGTCCACCAGCAGCAGGTTGAGGTGGCGCAGCGCCTGCCCGGGGGCTCCTGGGGGCAACCCTTCGTCGCGCGCGGCCGCGCCCAGGGCTTGCAGCGTGGCCGCCGAAGGGCGCTTCAACGCCAGCTCGAACCAGAACTCGCTGCCGCGCCCCGGCTCGCTGCGCACGCCCACCTCGCCGCCCATCAACTCGGTGAGCTTGCGCACGATCGACAGGCCCAGGCCGGTGCCGCTGAAACGGCGGGTGGATGAGGCGTCGGCCTGGGTGAACGGCGTGAACAGCCGCGACTGTGTGTCGACATCGATACCCGCGCCAGTGTCGCGCACCGTGCCGCACAGGCGCACCCGGGTGTCGTCCATCGCCACCGTCTCCAGGGTCACCCACACGTTGCCCGCCTGCGTGAACTTCAGCGCGTTGCCGATCAGGTTGGTGAAGATCTGGCGCACACGCAGTGCATCGCCCAGCAACATTTGCGGCACGTCCTGCGCCACCGTGATCATGTAGCGGATGCCGGCGGCCTCGGCCTGGGGGCGGAACAAGGCGTCCATGTCGTCCAGCGTGTCCCGCAAGCTGAAGGGCTTCTCATCCAGATCGAGGCCGCCGGCCTCGATCTTGGCGAGGTCGAGCACGTCGTTGACCAGGCCCAGCAGCGAGCGGCTGGCCACCTGGGACTTGGCCAGCAGTTGCTTCTGGTACGCGGTGAGCTGCGTGTCGCCCAGCAGGTGGGTCATGCCGATCATGGCGTTGAGCGGTGTGCGGATCTCGTGGCTCATGTTGGCCAGGAACTCGCCCTTGATGCGGGAGGCTTCCTGCGCCTGTTCCGTGGCCTGCACCAGGTGCGTGATGTCGATGCGAAAACCCACCGTGTGGCCATCGGGCATGCGGCGCTCCACCAGGCGCAGCGTGCGGCCATTGGCGAGCTGCTGCAGCATCTCGATGTTGCCGGAGCGGTGGGCCGCCAGCCGCTCGGCCACCCAGGCATCCTCATTCCCGCCGGTGTCCGCGTGGTCGCCCAGCGCGATACTGGCGCGCAGGATGTCCTCGAACACGGTGCCCGGCACCATGAGGTGCGCCATCCTGGGCGAGATCTGGCGGTACTTCTCGTTGCAGAAGACCAGCCTGTCATCGGGGTCGAACAGCACAAAGGCCTCGTCCACCGCGTCGATCGCGCCACGCAGCAAGGCCTCGCTGCGGACGGTGTTTTCCTGAGCCTGCCTGCTGGCCGAGATGTCCTGGTGCGTGCCGTACATCCACTCGGGCTGGCCATCGGCTGTCCAGGTGCGCACGCGTCCGCGGTCGAGCACCCACACCCAGTGACCGTCTCGGTGGCGCATGCGCGCCTCGCACTCGTAGAGGTCGCTCTCCCCATTGAAATGGGCTTGCAGCCGCTGCCCTGACAGGGCCAGGTCGTCCGGATGCGCGAACTTCATCCAGGTGTCGATGGTGGTGGGCTGCAGTTCGGCAAGCCGCCAGCCGATGATGTCGGCCCAGCGTTCGTTGAAGCGGGTCTCGCCGGTCTGCACGTTCCACTCCCAGGTGCCGGAGTCCGTGCCGATCAGGATGTTGTCGAGGCGTTCACGCTCCTCGGCCAGGGCCGCGGTGCGCTCCTTCACTTGCCTCTCCAGCCCTTCCTTGAGCTCCACCACCTTGCGCTGGGCTGCGCGTTCGTCGGTGATGTCGCGCACGATCATCGACGCACCCACGAGCTCACCGGCCTCGTCGTCCAGGCGCGAGAGCGTCATGGCCACCAGCACGGCGTGGCCGTCGCGCGTCTGTCGCCACTGCTCCAGCGGGGGTGCATCGCCCGAGCGGGGCAGGGCCTTGATCGATGGCACGTCTTCACCGGTGTGTCCTGCTGGCAGGGTGAGCGCATCCAGCACCTGCCCGATCGCTTCTTGAGCCGTGAAGCCAAAGAGCCGTTGTGCGCCGCGGTTCCACGAGGTCACGCGGCCCTCGGTGTCCAGACCCACGATCGCATCGGGCGACTGGTCGACGATGGCGGCGATGCGCAGCCGGTCGCTGCGCGCCTGCAGGCTGCGCTGCACGCCCATCCAGTACAGGTAAAGCATCAGCGCACCCACGGCCCCGGCGACCAGCAGGGGCGGGATGGTGTTGCGGGTGGCTGTCAGGGCCGCCGCCTTCAGGTCGCTCTCCAGCCGGGTGGCCGTGTAGTGCAGCACGCCGATGGTCGAGTCGGGGTTGCCCACGACGCTGGACTGGGCCGACATGGTCAGACCGTCCGGCCCGTTCCACCAGCGGGTGCCCTCGGCGCTGAAGTCCACCGGCGACGGCGCGGGCTGAAAACTGTCGCTCCACAGATGGCGCTGCCCGAGGTCAAAACCGAAGGTGCGCGAAGGATCGGGGTGCGCCAGGAAGTCGCCGTGGGCGTTGGTCACGTACACCTGCGTTCCGGGCCCATTGCCGGTGGCCAGCGCACCCAGGCGGGTGGTCAGGTCAATGTTGATCAGGAGCACGCCGAACACCTCGCCCGCGTCGTTGTGCACTGGCGTGGCGTAGCGGATGGTGGGTCGGTGTGGCAATTCGACCTGGTCGTGTTCCCGGTTGAGGCTGATGTCCGACACGAACACATTGCCTTCCCCCACATGCAAGGCCTCGCGGAAATAGGGGGCGTTGCCCGTGCTTTGCAACTGGTCCTTGGGCGTCACCACCACCCGGTCTTGCCGGCGCTCCACACGCACCAGCTCCCGCCCGTTGCTGGCCACGCCGATGAAACGCACCCGGTAGGCCTCGGGTGTGGCTGCCAGAAAAGCCGAGAAGATCTGCTCCATCCGCTGGTGCCACTGACCTGCGGTCGAGTTTGCCGGGGTGTCGTGGTCGCCGTTCTGCAGCGCCCGTACCAGACCCTTGACCGTCGGGGTGTTCGCCAGAAACATCAGACTGCGCCGTCGCTCGGCGTATTTGTCCTCGGCGGTTCGGGCCAGGGTGTCCACCGCCGCCTGCAGGGTCTGCTCGGTCTGCCGGTGCTGCACCTGGAGTTGCTGGCGGTAGCTGTAGGTGAGCAGCAGCACCAGCACCAGACCGTAGCCCAGGCCGGCCCGCAAGGCCAGCGGGCTGCGCAGGAACGTGGCCGGCGTCACAGCCTGGTGGTCCGGATGCCAGGCCACGGACTGCTCCTGCTGCTCGCGCTGGAGCTGGCGCCGCTCCAGCAGCAGGAACAAACCAGCGGCCAGCAGGCTGCTGAGCACCACGCCGGCGAGCACGGCCATGCTGGGGGAGATCCGCTTGACCGACGCCTCCAGGGCCGGCAGCGCATGGATGTGCATTTCCCACTGGCGGCCCTGCACGCTCAGGGGGCGGGTGGTGCCGGTGCTGGCGGCAGGAGCACTCTGCGATTCGAAAAACGGACGTGGTTCGGCGCTGTCGGTCAGCGACAGGGCCACCTCGCGCAGCTTCGGGCCCAGGTCGGCCAGCACCTCGTCCACCACGAGTGGCGCGTAGGTCCACCCCAGGGTGGCGGCTTCGCGGGCGGCGGGCGCCGGGTTGGGCTGGTTGTCGCGGTACACCGGCAGCAGCAGCAGGAAGCCGCGGCGCGCCAGGCCGCTGGCCTGCACCAGCGTGATGGGCGCGGTCAGGCGCGACTGCGCATCGCGCGCCGCCGACAGGGCCGCCTCGCGGCGGTTGGGCTCGGAGGCGATGTCCAGACCAGCGGCGCCCTGGTTCGGATCTTCCGGGAAGACGTACTGGATGACGAAACGGTCCTGCGAGTGGGGCGCGAGCTCTCGAACGCTGAAATCGGCCGGGCCCTCGGCGCGTGCCCGCGCCAGGAAGGCGGCCTCATCGGCCCGGATCACACGGCGGACGAAGCCGAAACCGCGGGTCCCGGGAAACTCCTGGGCGGTGTCGCGGCTGTCCACATAGGCCTTGAACTGCTGGCGCGTGACCGCCTCGCCGCCACTGACGGCCACCGCGCCGCGCGTGCCCTTCAAGGCGTGTTCGTAAAGCGCGAAGCGTTCCTGGATCTGGTGGCCGAACTCATCGGCGATGGCGTTGGTCCGGGTCAGCAGCAGGCGCTGGTTGTTCTGCTGCACCAGCCAGCCGGCCACAACGCTGAGCAGCACGCCGACACACCACAGCGCCAGGGCCCGCCGGCGGTGTGACGGATCGTGGCTCATCGGGGCCCGATCAGGCGGACCAGTCCGGCGGCGGTGTCCTTGTCCAGGGGTTTGCTCACGAAGCCTCGCACGCACGCGTGAGCCGCGGCGCGGCTGCGGTCGGCCGGATCGGAGGACGAGGAGAGCATCACCACCACGGCATGACCGCGTTGCGCTGCCGGCAGCGCCTCGAACGCCCGCAGGAACGCGAAACCGTCCATGACAGGCATGTTGATGTCGAGCAGGATCAGATCGATGCCGTGCGCGGGGTCGGTGGCCAGCAGGCTGAGCGCCTCCTGTGCCCGCTCGAAAGCACGGATGTCATAGTCGACACCGCAGCGCTGCAAGGCGATGCGGGTGAACAGCAGGTCGTTTTCGTTGTCGTCAATCGTCAACACGCGGCAGCTCATCGGGGCTCCATACAGCTCGTTTTTTTGTTCAACCCTGAGTTCGCCGCACAGATGGCAAGCCGCTCCATTTTCGCCGCGGGCGCTTAGGCCCTGCTGACGCCATCGTCAGCATGCCAACGGCAACGGACCCCATTGGAACGCAGCCGCCTGCCGCTGTCATCCCCGCGGTGCAGGGCAACAACGGGGTTTCCCTGAATATCGGCCCTGACCGTGCGTTTCTTGACCCCTTCACCCGCGTGCGGTGCTCAGGTCGTCGGCGGAGGCAGCTCCATGGCGGCGCGCAGCGCTTCGGCTTCGGTGCGGTAGAGGTGCAGCCGCGGGCCCGCGTCCAGGTGGCCCGCCCGCCTGAGCACCTCTTCCACCGGCAGCTTGATGCCCACCAGGTGCAGCTCGATGCGCAGGTCGTCCAGGTGTTCGCGCAGGCGGCCGAAGGCCTCGGCTCCGGTGGCGTCGATCCAGTTGATCGGGTGCGCGATCAGCATCACGTGGCGCGTGAGCGGGTGGGTGGCAATGTGCTCGGCGATCGCGCGCTCGAAGCCGTTGGCGGTGGCGAAATCGAGTGCGGCGTCCATGCGCAGCGCGTAGAGGTCGGGCGCCAGGGGCGGCAGATGCCACAGGTGGCGGTCGCGCAGGCTGCCGTCGGGGTGCAGGCCGACCTCGATGATGCGCGGGTGCAGCCGCAGGTAGAGGAAATGGGAGAGCGCCATCAACACGCCCGCCAGCACCCCCCAGTACAGGCGCGGCGCGGCCAGCAGCGTCACGGCAAAGGTGACGCCGGCAATGCCGGCTTCCACCCGGGAGACCGTCCACAGCTGCACGAAAGCCCGGGGCTTGACGAGGCCCAGGATGGCCACCAGCACGATGGCCGCCAGCACCGCCATGGGCACATGGTGCAGCAGCGGAGTGAGCACCAGCAGCGCCACCAGCACCACCACCACCGAGAACACCGTGGCCCAGCCGGTGTGGGCGCCCGCGTACAGATTGAGCGCAGAGCGCGAGAACGACGAACTGGTGGGAAAAGCACCGCAGAACCCCGAGGCCAGCTTGGCCAGACCCTGGCCGATCAGGTCCTGGTCCTGGTCCCAGCGCTGGCCGCGCTGACCGTTGTCGACCTTTGCGCTGGACGCCGTCTCCAGAAAACTCACCAGCGTGATCACCAGCGTGGGCAACACGAGCTGGCCCAGCACGCTCCAGCCCGGCCAGGTGGGCAGGTAGGGCGTGGGCAGGCCCTGCGGCAGCGTGCCGATCACCGCGCCGCCACCGGCCTCAAAGCCGGTCAGCGCGCTGATGCCCGCACTGGCCACCACCACCGCCAGCACGGTGGGAAAGCCCGGGCGCCAGCGGCGCGCCAGCATCAGCGCGGCGAGGCTGCCCAGGCCAAAAGCCAGCGAAGGCAGGTGGAGGTGGGCCGGGTCGAACAGCTGGTCCCAGCCGCCCAGCCCGAGCAGGGCCGGCAACTGCGAAGCGATGATGAGCACCGCCGCGCCCTGGGTGAAGGCCATGAGCACCGGCGAGTTCACCAGGTTGAGCAGCCAGCCGAAGCGCGCAAAACCCAGCACGATCTGCAGCAGGCCGCTGAGCAGCGCCAGCCACACGGCCAGCGCGATCCACTGCGCGCTGCCCGGCTCGGCCAGGCCACTGAGCGAGGCGCTGATGAGCAGGCAGGTGAGCGCGGTGGGCCCCACCGCCAGGCGCACCGAGGCACTGAACAGCACCGCGATCAGCGCAGGCAGCAGCGAGGCGTAAATGCCGGTGATCAGCGGCATGCCCGCCAGTGCGGCGTAGGCCACGCCTTGCGGCACCACCATCAGTCCCACGGTGAGGCCTGCCATGGCCTCGCCGCGCAACAAGCTCGCGTCGGGGCGCGGCCAGGAGAGGAACGGCAGCAGACGTTTCAAACGGGACATGCACCGATCCTACTTGCGCGCCGGATCAGCGCTGCGGCATGTCCTTCACGGAGTAGCCCAGGCTCACCGTGGCATCCGCCGGGATCGGCGGCACGCTCGCGTCCCAGGCCAGCCACTGCGCACGCATGCGCGCCAGGCACTCGGGCTCGCGCGCGGCGAGGTTGGCGCGCTCGCGCTCGTCCTTCGCGATGTTGAAAAGGTATTCGTGACCATCGACCTGCAGGTACTTCCAGTCGCCCTCGCGCAGCGCGCGCTGGCCGCGGTGGTTCATGCGCCAGTACAGCGTGCGTTCGAAACGCTGCGCGGGCTCGCGCAACACCCTGAGAAGGCTCACGCCGTCCAGTGGCCAGTCCGGGTCGGCCTGGCCGCCACCGGCCTCCAGCAGCGTGGCCGACCAGTCCATGGTCATGCAGTGCTGCGTGCTCACGGTGCCGGCGGGAATGGCCGCCGGCCAGTGTGCGATCCACGGCACGCGGATGCCGCCTTCGGTGAGGTCCATCTTGCCGCCCACGAGCGGCCAGTTGTCGGAGAAACGCTCGCCGCCGTTGTCGCTGGTGAAGACGATCAGCGTGTTCTCTTCCAGCCCGTGCTCGCGCAGCGCGGCCATGAGGCGGCCGATGCCTTCGTCCATGTGGTGGATCATGCGGCGGTAGGTCTGCACGTCGCCGCCGTGCAGGTGGAACAGGTTCTTCGCCAGCTCGGGCGCCATGTGCGCGTCGTCGCGCGTTTCCCAGGGCCAGTGCGGCGCGGTGTAGTGCAGGCTGAGCAGGAAGGGCTTGCCCGCTTTCGCGTCGGCCGCGCGCTGGTGGATGTGGTCGACCGCGCGCTGCGAGAGCACGTCGGTGAGGTAGCCCACCTCGTGGTGTTCGTCTTCGTCGATGTAGAGGTCGTGCTCGCCGCTGGACGAGCAGTGGGTGAAGTAGTCGACACCCCCGGCCATGATGCCGAAGAACTCGTCGTAGCCCGAACGCAGTGGCCCGAACGTGGGCGGGTAGCCCAGGTGCCATTTGCCGATGAGCGCGGTGTGGTACCCGGCCTTTTTCAGCAGCGAGGGCAGGGTGGGAACCTCGGGCGGCAGGCCCAGTGTGGTGCTGCCCTTGCTGCGGCTGTTGATGGGTTCCTCCATCGCGCCGCGCAGCCGGTACTGGTAACGCATGGTGATGAGCGCGAAGCGTGTGGGCGAGCACACCGGCGAGTTGGCATAGCCCTGGGTGAACTTCACGCCGCCCGCAGCCAGGCGGTCGATGTGCGGCGAGACCGGGCCGAAGTCCGCCGCGCGACCGCCGTAGCAGCCGAGGTCGGCGTAGCCGAGGTCGTCGCAGACGATGTAGATGATGTTGGGGCGTTGCGGGGTCATGGAAAAGGTCACTCCACCTTCATGCCGGTGGCCTTCACGATCGGGCCGTAGCGGTTGTAGAGCGCGTCCATGCGCTGGCTCGCCTGTGCGCCGGTCAGGCCTTCGAAGAACAGGTCGAGGTTGGCCATGCGGGCCTGCACGTCGGGACGCTTGAGCGCGTCGATGATGGCCTTCTGCAGCGTCTGCACCACCGCGTCGGGCGTGGCGGCGGGCACCATCGCGACGTAGAGAACCTCCTGCTCCAGGCTCTTCAAGCCCGCCTCGGCCACGGTGGGCAGTTCGGGTGTCAGGCGCGAGCGCTGGCGGCTGGTGACGGCCAGCGCGGTGATCTTGCCGGTCTGCACGTGCGGCAGCATGCCGGGTGTGGCGAGCACGCCGCCATCGACCTCACCCGAAAGCACGGCCGTGACGGCCGGCGTGTTGCCGCGGTAGGGCACGTGCGTGATCTTCGCCTGCGTGGCTTCCTTGATCACTTCCACTGCGAGGTGGCCCGGGCTGCCGCTGCCGGCCGAGCTGAAGTTCAGGTCCTTGGTCTTGGCCATGTCCACCATGCCGGCGAGGTTCTTGATGCCGGTGGCCGGGTTCACGCCCACCAGCAGGCCGGAAGACGCCATCACCACCAGCGGTTTGAGGTCGCTTCGCTTGAACGGCATCGTCGCGTAGAGGTGCGGGTTGACGGTAACGGTGGTGTCGATGCCGAACAGCACGGTGTAGCCGTCGGCCGCGCTCTTGGCCACGTCGCCCGCGCCGATGTTGCCGGCCGCGCCGGCCTTGTTCTCGACCACGAAGGGCTGCTTGAGCGTTTCCTGCAGCACCTGGGCCACCGAGCGCGCGAGCAGGTCCGAAGGGCCGCCGGCGGGGAAGTTGTTGACGAAGCGCACCGGCTTGGTCGGGTACACGTCCTGGGCGGCTGCGGTGGCGGCGCCCAGGGCAAGGCTGCTGGTCAGCGCAAGGCCAGCGAGTGCACTCAGGCCGCGCCGTGAGATGGAGAGGGTCTTCATGGGTGGGTTTCTTTCAGGGATCGATCAGTCGAGTTGCACGCCGGTGGCCTTGATCGGGGCTTCCCAGCGTTTCAGGTCGGATTTCTGTTCAGCGGCCAGTTCGCCCGGCGTGGAGCCCACCGGGTCGTAGCCCAGGCCGCGCATGCGCTCGCGCATCTCGGGCCGCTGCATGGCACTGGCCACAGCGGTGTTGAGGCGTGCGAGCACGCCGGGGCTGAGCCCGGCCGGGCCATACATGGCAAACCAGGCGGTGGCGTCCATGTCGATGCCCGCCTCCTTCAAGGTGGGTACCTCGGGTACCTGCGGATCGCGCTGGCTGCCCGTGACGGCAATGATGCGCACCTTGCCCGAGCGGTGCAGTTCGGCGGTTTCGGACACCACGTCGAACTTGTAGTCGATGTGGCCACCTAGCAGGGCGGTGTTGGCCGGACCGCCGCCCTGGAACGGCACGTGGTTGAGCGAGGCACCTGCTTTCTGTTCAAACAGCACGCCCATGAAGTGCGGCAGCGTGCCCAGGCCCGGCGTGCCGTAGGTGGCCTTGCCGGGTTGCGCCTTGGCCTGCGCAATCATGTCTTTCACCGTCTTGGCGGAGCTGGCCGGCCCGGCCACCACGCCGAACTGGAAACGCGCCAGCAGAGAAACGGGCGTGAAGTCGGCCACCGCGTCGTAGTCCAGCTTCTTGTAGACGTGGGGAAAGAGCACCATGGGACCGCTGGGCAGCACGATCACGGTCTGCCCGTCGGGCGCGGCACGCTTGACCTGTTGCAGTGCAATGCGGCCACCCGCGCCGGGGCGGTTTTCCACCACGACGGAGCTGAAGTCGTTGCGCAGGGCCTCGCCGATCAGCCGCGCCAGTGTGTCGGCCGAGCCGCCCGGCGGAAAGCCCACCACGATCTTCAGCGGCGGTTTGTCCTGCGCGAAGCCGCTCAAGGGATTGACCAAGGCCGCAAGGGCCAGACAGGTGCCGGCCATCCATCGTGTTTGCATGCTGTGTCTCCTGGGTTGTCGGGTGTTCCCGGTGCAACTCACCATGCTATGCAGGGACAATCAATTGCAGAAATCAATCAATGCGGGTGTTTTCCCTACATGCCGGACAAGAGCCCTCACGACCGACTCACCGAGCCGCAGCACCAGGCCGACCTGCTGCTGTACCGGCTCTACCGCATCCACATCACGGCCGGCCGGCTGGTGGTGCACCTGTGCGAATCGGAGTTCGGCATCACGCGGCGCGAGTGGCGCATCCTGTCGTTCCTGGCCGAGCGCGAGGGTGCGCAGTCGTCGCAGCTGGCCGAACACGCCATGCTCGACCGCGCGCGCACCTCGCGCACACTGACCACGCT
The DNA here is from genome assembly GCF_010104355.1 of Hydrogenophaga sp. PBL-H3. Taxonomy (NCBI): domain Bacteria; kingdom Pseudomonadati; phylum Pseudomonadota; class Betaproteobacteria; order Burkholderiales; family Comamonadaceae; genus Hydrogenophaga; species Hydrogenophaga sp. PBL-H3. The sequence goes on along the minus strand of NZ_CP044972.1, from coordinate 4,134,039 downwards.
GGCGTCCAAGAAGTTGGTGGTGCGCCAGCCCAAGCCGTCGGACCGGCGCGAGGTGAACGTGTTCCTCACCGACGAAGGGCGGCGGCTGTACGGTGCGATCTATCCGCGCGTGGCGACGATCAACCGCGAACTGGCCTCGGGTCTGACAGACGCCCAGCGCAGACAACTCGACGCCATGGTGGACGCGCTGCAGGCGCAGGCCAGCCGCATGGTGGCGGCCGCGCCCGAGACGCCGCTGCCGCAGGACGGCGGGGAATGAGGCGCAGACCGGTCAGGCGAACTTGAAGGTCGCCACGGTCTGCACCAGATCGTCGGCCTGGCTCTTGAGGCCACTGGCGGCCGAAGCCATCTGCTCGACCATGGCCGCGTTCTGTTGCGTGCTCTGGTCCATCTGGGTGACGGCCTCGCCCACCTGGGCCACGGCGCTGCTCTGCTCGGTGCTGGCCGAGCTGATCTCGCCCACGATGTCGGTGACGCGGCGGATGCTCTGCACCACCTCGTTCATGGTGTTGCGTGCCTGGTCCACCAGGGCCGAGCCTTGATCGACACGGTCCACGCTGTCGGAGATCAGGCCCTTGATTTCCTTGGCGGCCTCGGCGCTGCGACCGGCCAGCAGGCGAACCTCGCCCGCCACCACGGCGAAGCCGCGCCCTTGCTCGCCAGCGCGCGCCGCTTCCACCGCGGCGTTGAGCGCCAGGATGTTGGTCTGGAAGGCGATGCTGTCGATCACCGAAATGATGTCGGCGATCTTCTTGCTGGACTCGTTGATGGCGCGCATCTTGTCGACCACCTGCCCCACCACCTCGCCGCCCTGCACGGCAACAGACGAAGCGCTTTGCGCCAGTGCGTTGGCCTGGCGTGCGTTGTCGGCGTTCTGGCGCACCGTGCTGCCGAGTTCTTCCATGCTGGCGGAGGTCTGCTCCAGCGCGCTGGCCTGGCCTTCGGTGCGCGCGCTCAGGTCGTGGTTGCCCTGTGCGATCTCGGTGCTGGCCAGCGCCACCGACTCGCTGCCCTGGCGCACGCGACTCACGATGCCGGCCATGTTGTCGCGCATCACGCGCAGGCCGTGCAGCAGGCTGTGCGTGTCGCCCGGTTGCAGGTCGATCCTCACGCTGAGGTCGCCCTGTGCGATGCAGTCGGTGATGGCACTGGCGTGGCTCGGCTCGCCCCCGAGCTGCTTGAGGATGCTGCGCGCGATCACCAGGCCCACCCCCAGCAACAGCGCAGCCAGCACGAGCGAGCTCAGGCCCATCATCAGGGTGCGCTGCCAGATGGTTGCGGTGACGGTGTCCACGTAGACGCCCGAGCCGATCACCCAGCCCCAGGGTGCAAAGCCCTTCACATACGACACCTTCTGCACCGGCGCTTCGCTGCCGGGCTTGGGCCACATGTAGGACACATAGCCAGCGCCCGATTGTTTGACGGTGTTGACGAACTCGACGAACAGGTGTTTGCCGGTCGGGTCCTTGTTGCCACTGAGGTCCTTGCCTTCGAGCTCCGGCTTGATCGGGTGCATCACCATCACCGGCTGCATGTCGTTGATCCAGAAGTACTCGGCGCCGCTGTAGCGCAGCGAGCGGATGGCGTCCAGCGCGAGGCCCCTGGCCTGCTCGTCGGTCATCTTGCCTTGCTTGGCCAGTCCGTGAAAGTGCACCGCCAGGCCGTGCGCAGTCTCCACCGTCTGGCGCACGCCGTTCTGGCGCTCTTCGAGGATGAGGTTCTTTTCGGAGATGAGGAAGATGGCGAGCAGCACGGCCAGGCCAGCCACGGCGCTGGCCACGAGGATGCCGAGTCTTTTGGAGACGCCGAGGGAAGTCAGTCGAAACATGAAGAGGTCCAGTCGATGAAAGCGGGGGGTGCTGGTGTGCGGCGGCGCTGGGCCCGCAGGCCTGGCCGCACCGTCAGCGGGGCTACCCCCGTGTATCGACATCTGGCCGGCGGTCTGTAGCCGGAAATGGGCCGGTTTGACCCCGCATTTGCCCTGCCCGGGTCAGGGTGAATCCGCTGCGCAGGGTTGTGTGGCCGGGTTACATTTTTGACCTGTTGGCAACGGCCGCCGCCTCAAGCCACCCTTCCTCACCTCCCGGAAATCACCGCACCGTGTCGACCCCTCCACCCACCGAGATCGCCGCTTGAGCAACCGTGCCCGCCTTGTGCCCGCCTGGGTGGCGCTGCTGACGGTGGTGGCCGCGGCGTTTCTGTGGTGGCAGTCGGAGCGTTCCCAGGCGCTGCTGCGCGAGCAGGTGCTCCTGCAGGCCGAACAGCGGGGCGTCCACCTGGCCGACGCCATGGCTGGGCAGGTCAGCGGCATGATCACCACACTCGATCTGCAACTGCGCGACCTGCGCCGCGAGTGGTTGCGTGAACCGGCCGGTTTCAACGACGTTGCCCGCGGGGTGGTGCAGGCCTTGCCACCGGGCTTCGTGACGCACATCTCGGTGGTCAACGCAGAGGGCTACGTGGTCTACGACAGCCTGGCCACGCCGACCGCCACCTTCGTGGGCGACCGGGCGCACTTCCAGGCCCAGCGCGACGCCGCCACGCAGGACCGCCTCATGATCAGCCAGCCGTTGGAGTCGCGCATGGCCTCGGGCTGGGTCGTCGTGGTCAACCGGCCGATCTTGCGTGCAGGCCGGTTTGACGGCGCCATGCAGATGGCGGTGTCCACCGACTTCATCGCCCGCAGGCTGGCTGCCCTGCAACTCTCCGGGCAGGACGTGGTGGCCTTGCTCGCGCCCGATGGCGCCTTTCTCGCCCGCAGCCTGGACCACCGGGGGGCCATGGGTGCCCGCGTGCCGGCGGATCGGCCGTTTCTCACCGACCGTGTCGCCCGCAGTGGCAGCTACCGCGCCAGTGGCCTGATCGACGGCATTCCCCGCACCTACGGCTGGTACCGCCTGAACACCTCGGGTCTGGTGGTCACCACCGGGATTGCCGATGAAGCCGTGCTGGCACCCCTGACACCGGCGCTCAGGAGCAGCCGCCAGGTGACCGCGGCACTCACCTTGCTGCTGCTGTTGAGCGGCGGATTGATCATTGCGCTGCTGCTGCACGCGGGTCGCAAGGCGTCGGCGCTGGAAGCCAGCGAGGTGCTGCGGCTGCGGCAGTTCGAGAGCTCGCCGCTGGCCATGCTGGTGATGGATGCGGCCACCCAGCGTTTCGTCGACTGCAACGCAGCCGCCCTGCGCATCTATGGCTACCCCACGCGCGAGGCGCTGCTGAACCAGTCGCCGATGGACTTGTCGGCCAAGGTGCAGGAGGGCGGGGAATCCTCGGTGAAAAAGGGCTTTGCTTTCGTCGAAGAAACACGGCGCTCGGGTGCGGTGGTGTTCGAGTGGCGCCACAAGCGCCCCGACGGCACCCTGTGGGACGGCGAAGGCCACCTCATGGCGTTCGAGTTGCACGGGCGCTCGCTGATGCAGTTCACCATGCAGGACATCACCTTGCGCAAGCGCGCGGAGGCCGCTTTGCAGGAGAGCGAGGCGCGTCTGAAGGAGGCGCAGCGCCTGGCGCGGGTGGGCAGCTGGCAGCGCGACCTGGCCACCAACGAACTCAGCTGGTCCGACGAAATCTTCCGCATCTTCGAGCTGGACGCCTCCGTCAGGCCCACCTACAAGATCTTCATCACCCACGTGCATCCCGACGACCGCCATCTGGTCACCGAGGCCTACCAGCGCTCGTTCGACGGGCGCGAGTCTTACGACCTGGTGCACCGCCTGCTCATGGCCGACGGGCGCGTCAAACACGTTCGGGTGTCGGGGTTCACCGAGTTCGACGGGGATCGTGCCCTGCGCAGCGTGGGCACCGTGCAGGACATCACCGAAGTGCACACGGCCGAAGAAGCGCTCAAGCGCCTGAACGAAGAGCTGGAGCTGCGCGTGGCCGAGCGCACGCGCGAGATGTCCGTGCTCAACCGCGAACTGGAGGCCTTTGCCTACAGCGTCTCGCACGACCTGCGCACGCCCTTGCGCAGCATCGATGGTTTTGCCAGTCTGCTGGAAGAGGAGTGTGGCGCGGTGCTGACCGAAGACGGGCGCAACTACGTCACCCGCATCCGAACCTCGTCACGGCGCATGGGTCGGCTGATCTCCGACCTGCTGACCCTGGCGCACCTGAGCAGCGCCGAGCTGCGCCGCGAACCGGTGGACCTCACGCGCATGGCCCACTCCATCGTCAAGGAGCTGGTCGGCACCGCCCCCGGCCGCAGCGTGCAATGGCGCATCGACGAAGGCATGCAGGTCACCGCCGATCCGGGCCTGATGCGGGTGGTGCTGCAAAACCTGCTGGGCAACGCCTGGAAATACACCGGCCAGACGCCCGATGCCGTGGTGGCGTTCACCCACACCGTGCGGGCCGACGGGGGCGTGAATTTCTGTGTGCGCGACAACGGTGCCGGCTTCGACATGGCCTACGCCGACCAGCTTTTCGAGCCGTTCAAACGCTTGCACGCCCACCACGAGTTCGAAGGCTCGGGCGTCGGCCTGGCCACGGTGCGCCGCGTGATCGAACGCCACGGCGGACAGGTGAGCGGTGAGGGTGTCGTCGGGCGTGGGGCGTCGTTCTGTTTCAACCTGCCCGACGCCTGAGCGCCGCCGCCGGGGCTTCAGAGCGGATCGTGAAGCGCCTTGGACAGCGCTGCGATGTTGGCCGCACTGGGCACTTGCGGTTTCATCTCGTCTTCCTCAGCGGTGGCGTTTTCGTGTGCCTGGATCGCGTTCACCATGTCGTACTGGGATTCCCACACGAGGGTCTTGCCGGGCGGGCACAGGTCGCGCAAGGTGCCGAACCAGTAGTAGCCGTCGTTGCCACCGAAGAGCTTGTCGATGCCGCCCGCGTCACCTGCCTTGAGGCCATGGGCCGAGAGGATCTGGGTGAGTTTGTGGTGGGAGACGGAATAAGGCATGGGAGAACCGAGGTCGTGTGGGGTCGGCGAGTTTACCGAACTCCAGACATCACCCCAGCACGCGCTGCGCGATGCCGACGTACAAGGGGATGCCCACCACGATGTTGAACGGAAAGGTGATGCCCAGCGACATGCCGAAGTACAGCGCCGGTTGCGCCTCGGGGATGGCGTGGCGCAGCACGGCGGGTACGGCGATGTACGAGGCGCTGGCCGCCAGCACCATCAGCAGCGCGCCGTTGCCCGGGCTCACCTCGGCCGCCCATGCCAGGGCGAGCGCCAGCGCGGCATGGGCCAGCGGCGCGAGCACGGCGTAAGCCAGCAGCCACAGCGGCTTTCCCTGGAGGCCGCCCAGGTTGCGCGCAGCCATCAGCCCCATGTCGAGCAGGAAGAAGGCCAGCATGCCCTTGAACAGATCGGTCGAAAACGGCGCCATCACCGCTTTCCCGGCCTCGCCCGTGACCATGCCGATGGCCATGGCGCCCAGCAGGAGCAACTGGGCGCCGTCGGTGAAAGACTCATGCAGGATCTTGCCCGCGCGGAGCGGTGTGCCGGCCAGCGCGAGCGTGCCGCCGCAGGAGACGCTCGCCGCCGATGTCTGGCGCAAGGTGTTGGCGAACAGCACCGCCATGATGATCGCGGGTGACTCCATCAAGGCCATCGCCGCGGCCATGTGACCGCCGAACGCCGTGGCATGGCTCTCGAGGTACTGCACGGTGGTGATGAAGGTGACGGCGCTGACCGATCCATAGGTCGCGGCAATGGCCGCTGCATCGAATCCTCCTAGCCGCTGCTTGAGCAGCTGGTAGCTGATGGCTGGTATCAGGACAGCCAGCAACACCGCGAGGCCCAGGGTGATGGCCACCTCGGCAGTGAGCCCCGACTCGGCGAGTGAAAAGCCGCCCTTCAGGCCCAACGCCATCAGCAGGTAGAGCGAGAGGAAGCGGGAGATCTGGGGCGGGATTTCCAGGTTGGATTTGACGGTGCCGGCCAGCACACCGAAGACGAAGAACAGGATGGCGGGGTCGAGCAGGTTGGACATGGGCGCGATCCTAGGCACTTTGTTCAATAATGAAAAATCAATTCTTGTGATTGTTTCCATCGATAAAAGTCTATGAACTTCACCTTCCGGCAACTTCGGCTCTTTCTGGCCCTGGCGCAGCACAAGAGCATCACCGCGGCGGCGCGGGCCTGCCATGTCACACAGCCCACCGTCTCCATGCAGATCAAGGAGTTGGCCGACTCGGTGGGCTTGCCGCTGTACGAGCAGATCGGCAAGCGGCTGTTCCTCACCGAGGCTGGCGAGGCCTTGGTGGAGACGGCGCGGCTGATGGAAGACGACTGGGCGACCTTTGAGCAGCGCATCGACGCCATGAAGGGGCTCACGCGCGGGCGCCTGCGGCTCGCGGTGGTGAGCACCGCCAAATATTTCGTGCCCAGCCTGCTGGGCAGCTTTTGCGACAGCCATCCCGACATCGACATTGCGCTGGAGCTGCTCAACCGCGACGCGGTGGTGGATCGGCTGCGCCACAACCGGGACGACCTCTACATCATGTCCATGCCGCCCGAGGACATCGAGCTGGACAAACATGCCTTCCTGCCCAACCCGCTGGTCGTGATTGCCTCGGCTTCGCACCGCTGGGCGCAGCGGCGAAGGCTGTCGCTGGCGGATATGGATACCGAACGTTTCATCGTGCGCGAACGCGGATCGGGCACGCGCCTGGCGTGCGACGCCCATTTCGAGGCGCAGGGTTTCGTTCCCCGTGTGCGCCTGGAGCTGGGCAGCAACGAGGCGATCAAGGAAGCGGTGGCCGCGGGCATGGGTCTGGCGGTGGTCTCACGACACGCGCTGGCCACACCCTTGCCGGATCCACGGCTGGTCGAGCTCGCCGTGGCGGGCTTTCCGGTGCAGTGCAGCTGGTGGACGTTGTACCCGCGCGGCAAGCGCCTGTCGCCAGTTGCCACGGTTTTCCTCCAACAGATCGAGCGCACCGCGCGCGACTGGTACGAGCAGCGCCGGCCTCAACCCTCCAGCACCCCCGCCAGATCAAAGCTGCCGCGTTCACCCAGGTGATGCCCGTTGGCGGCCAGCCAGCGCCCGGCCGCCGCGTGGCCGAGTTCGTTCAGCTTCGAGAGAAAGGCCCACTGCGTTTCGGTCTTGCTCGCCGCACCCAGCGAGCTGAGCGATTCGCCACCGTCGATCAGGTGCACGCGCAGGTCCTGCACGCGCTTGAACAGCGGCTGGCGGTGGCGCTGGCCCGCGCGGCCTTCGCCGTCGATGAGCTGCTTGAGCAGGGCGATGCTGCGCATCTCCTTGAGCAGGCTGGCGTTGAAGGTCACTTCGTTGATGCGGTCCAGGATGTCGCTGGCGCTGCGCGGCACGTCGTCGCGCAACACCGGGTTGATCTGCACCAGCAGCAAGTCGTCGGCCGGGCTGTCGGTGATCAGCGGCAGCAGCGAGGGGTTGCCCGCGTAACCACCGTCCCAGTAGGCTTCGCCGTCGATCTCCACCGCCTGGAACAGCAGCGGCAGGCAGGCCGAGGCCATCACCATGTCGGCGGTGAGTTCGTGCTGGCCGAACACGCGCAGCGCGCCTGTGCGCACCTGCGTGGCCGAGATGAAGAGCCGGGTCTTGTGGCAGGCGCACACGCGCTTGAAGTCCACCGTCTCCACCAGGATGTCGCGCAGCGGGTTGAGGTTGAGCGGGTTGAGCTGGTAGGGCGAGAGCTGGCTGCCCAGCGCGGCGTTGAATTGTTTGAACGGCGCCAGCCACGGCGCCATGAGCGCCTGCGCCGGGCCAAACGCGGCGCCCAGCGGCCCGCTTTGCAGCTTGTGAAAAGGTGAGATCTCGGCCACGCGCGTCCAGAACTGGCGCAGCACGCGCCGCGCGCCTTCGCGCCCGCCGTCCATGAGGCCTGCGGCCAGGGCCACGGCGTTCATGGCGCCCGCGCTGGTGCCGCTGATGGCGGAGATCTCCAGCGACTCCTCTTCCAGCAAGCGGTCGAGCACTCCCCAGGTGAAGGCGCCGTGCGAGCCGCCGCCTTGCAGCGCCAGGTCAATCGGCAGTTTGCCGCCCGCCGTGCGGCAGGCAGGTTTGCGGGTGGGGCGGGATGTCTTGGTCATGGGCGCGGCTGGGTTAGGGCTTGCGCATTGCACCATGTTCCCGATGTCCTCCTGGGGCGTCTGGGACAATCGCGCTTTGCCCGCTTGCTGCGCATGTCCACCCTCCTTGAGCCGACCGCCGAAGAATCCCCCACGCTGCCCACCGGCCCTCTGGCGCGCGAGGCGCTCGCCCTGGTGGCCTTCGACCACGTGATGGCGCACGCCAGCGGCTACCGTGCCCGCCCGGGCCAGCGCGAAATGGCTGCGCACATCGCGCACACGCTCTCGGGCGTGACGCCGGGCGACGACTCGGTGGCCTCGGACGCGGCCCTGCCCGCGCGCGGCATCGCGGTGGTGCAGGCCGGCACCGGCGTGGGCAAGTCGGCGGCTTACGCGGCCACCGTCATTCCGCTGGCCCTGGCGCAGCAAAAGCGCGTGATCATCTCCACCGCCACCGTGGCGCTGCAGGAGCAGCTGATTGCGAAAGACCTGCCCGCGTTGGCCGCCACGCTGCCCCAGCCGTTCAGCTTTGCGCTGGCCAAGGGGCGCGGGCGCTACGTGTGCCGCCTGAAGCTGGACCAGCTCAGTGGTGGCGATGCGGCCAGCGCCGACCTGTTCGAGAGCGACGACGCTCCCACCGACGCCAGCGCCTCGGGCGTGGCCGCGCGCGCCGTGGCCTCGGCCTCGGCGGCCGCGCGCTGGCAGGAGCGCGGCGTGCAGTACACCGCCTGGGCCAACGCACTCGATGGCGGCAGCTGGGACGGCGACCGCGACCGCTTGGACGAGCCGCCCGACAGCAGCCTGTGGGGTCCTGTGGCGGCCGAGCGCCACACCTGCACCGCGCGCCACTGCCCCAGCTACAACAGCTGCAGCTACTACCAGGCGCGCGCCAGGCTGGCGCAGGCGCAGGTGATCGTGGTCAACCACGACCTGCTGCTCGCCACGCTGGGCCTGCACGCGCTGCCTGCGCCGCAAGACTGTTATGTGGTGTTCGACGAGGCGCACCACCTGGGCTCGGTCGCGCAAGGCCAGTTCACCGCCTCCATGGACCTCATGCGCAGCAATTGGCTCGACAAACTGCCGCGCGCGGTGGACGAGGTGGCCGGCGCACTGGACGCCCGACCCACCTCGGACGTGGCGCAACTCGCCAAAGATTTGAAGACCGCCCAGGGCGAACTCGCGCGCCTGGCGATGCAGCGCATCGGGGCGCTGCCGGCCTGGCTCGACCTTACCGGCCGCACGCAGGGCCGCCCACCGGCGCGCAGCGGCTTCGCCGACAACGCCCCATCCATCGTCGACCGCTTCGACGGCGGCGTGCTGCCGCCCGAGTGGACCGAGGTGGTGGCGCAGATGCACGCCAACGCCAGCGCGCTGCTCAAGGTGTTTGAAGCCCTGGCCACCCAGCTCAAGGCCAACGCACGCGAAAATCCCAGCGACGCCGCGCGCTGCGCCAAGCTCTACAGCCGCCTGGGCGTGCTCGCGCCGCGCCTGCAGAGCGCGCAGGAAACCGCCACGCTGTGGATGCAGTCCACCACCGACGGCCAGCCGCCGCTGGCCAAGTGGCTGGAGGCCGGCATCCACCACGGTCTCGTCACGCTCACCGCGCACGCCTGCCCGCTGCAGCCCGGCAGCCTGCTGCGCAACCATTTGTGGAACAAGGTGCGCGCCGCGGTGGTCACCTCGGCTTCGCTGATGACCTGCGGCAACTTCGACCATTTCCTGCACGAGTCGGGTCTGGCCTACGACGACGCGGTGGCCACGCGCGAGGTGCAGAGTCCATTCGACCACGCAAGCCAGGGCCGCCTGGTGGTGGTGCAGACCGTGGCCGACCCCAAGGACGTGGAAGGCTACACGCGCGAGATGCTCGCCTCGCTCATGGAAGACCTGCGCGAGGTCAAGCGCGGCGCGCTGGTGCTGTTCACCTCGCGCGCTCAAATGCGCCAGGCGCAGGGCCTGCTGGAGCGCGGCGAACACGGCGCCTTGCGCGAGCGCGTGCTGGTGCAGGGCGAGGCCTCGCGCACCGTGCTGCTGCGCCGCCACGCCGAGCGCGTGGCCGAAGGCGAGGCCTCCATCCTGTTTGGCCTGCAGTCGTTTGGCGAGGGGCTCGATTTGCCGGGTGAGCTGTGCGAGTGGGTGTTCATCACCAAGCTGCCGTTTGCTTCGCCCAGCGACCCGGTGGGCCAGGCGCGCGCCGACTGGCTCAAGGCCCAGGGCCGCGACCCCTTCAGCGAACTCGTGGTGCCCGCCACCGGCGCGCGCCTGCTGCAGTGGACCGGCCGCGCCCTGCGCAGCGAGACCGACGAAGCCGTGGTGGTCTGCTACGACGCCCGCCTGCTGCGCCAGAGCTACGGCCGACGCATGCTGCAAGGCCTGCCGCCCTACCGATTGCAGCGCCGCGTGGGCGGCGTCACCACCGACGTCTGATTTTTCTCTCCAACGAAAGTGCTCCCCATGATCTACGCCAGTCTCAAGCTCATCCACGTCCTGTCCATCGTGCTGTGGATCGGTGGCATGTTTTTCGCCCACGCCTTCATGCGCCCGGCGGTGCAATTTCTGGAACCCCCGCTGCGCATCCGTCTCATGCACGGCGTGCTCAAACGCTTTTTCGCCACCGTGCAGGTGGTGGTGTTGCTGGTGCTGTTTTCGGGCCTGTGGATGATCGGGCGCGTGGCCAAGGAAACGGTTCAGGCCGGCCTGCCGTTCAACATGCCGCTGGGCTGGACCGCCATGGCCACGCTGGGCATCCTGATGATCGTGATCTTTGGCCACATCCGCTTCGCGCTGTTCAAGCGCCTCACGCGCGCCGTGAACGCCAGCGACTGGCCGGCCGGCGGCGCGGCGTTGGCCTCGATCCGCACCTGGGTCGGCGTGAATCTGATCCTGGGCGTGGCCACCATCGCGGCCACGCTGTTGCTGGGTTGAACAGCCCGGGTTTTCCCTGTAGGTAGCGAGCTACCACCCGCCCGCCGACCGGGCGCGCAATACTGCTTTTCACACCCGCAAATCCTGCGGGTGTGAGACCCAAAAAAGCAGGAGACAACATGCGCGTCATTGCCATCCAGGGGAACGCCCCCGCCGTCGCCACGGCCAGCGCTTGCAACGAAGACATGGGCGATGTGCCCAAGATGAACCTGCCGCTGGCGCGGCGCGAATTCCTCAAGGGGTCGGGGGTGCTGATGGGCACCCTGGTCACCGGCAGCTTGCTCGCCAGCCTCGCGCCTTCGCCGGTGTGGGCGGTCGAGCTCAAGGTGTTGAGCAAGGCCGAAGGCGAAGCCCTCATGGCCATGGGCCGCGTGCTCTATCCGCACAAGAAACTGCCCGATGCGGTGTACGCGCTGCTGGCCAAGGACCTCGATGCCAAAGCCGCGGGCGACGCGGGAGCGGCCAAGATGCTCAAGGACGGTATTGCCGCCCTGAACAATGCCGCCAACGGCAACTTCACCAAGGCCGGCTCGGCGAAGAAGCTGCAGATCGTGAAAGCCATGGAAGGCCAGCCCTTCTTTGGAGCGGTACGGGGTCAGTGCATCACCTCGCTCTACGACAACGACATGGCCTACGCCACCTTCGGCTATCCCGGCTCGGCCTGGGAGAAGGGCGGCTACATCACGCGCGGCTTCCAGGACCTGAAGTGGTTGCCGGCGCCCACCGCGCAAGCCAGCCCTGCCGCCGATCTCTGACCCACGACCCCCGGGCATTTCCCCACGAGTTCAACAAGAGGCGACCGGGCCGCAGAGCACCGGGACGCTCCAGGAGACACACATGACAACGTTTGCAAACAGCGACGACTCGGTCGTCGTCATCATCGGTTCGGGTGCGGGCGGCGGCACGCTGGCCAACGAGTTGTGCCAGAAGGGCATCAAGGTCGTGGTGCTGGAGGCCGGTGGCGCGCAGAGCAACGCCAGCTTCATCAACGACGAGTGGAAATCGTTCAGCCAGCTGGCCTGGCTGGACACCCGCACCACCTCGGGCAGCTGGCGCGTGGCCAAAGACTTCGCCGGTCTTCCGGCCTGGATCTGCAAGACCGTGGGCGGCACGACCACCCACTGGGCGGGCGCATCGTTGCGCTTTCAGGAACACGAGTTCCGCACAAAAACCGTTTATGGCGAGATCAAGGGGGCGAGCCTGCTCGACTGGCCCATCACGCTCAAGGACCTGGAGCCCTACTACGCCAAGGCCGAAGACAAGATGGGCGTGACGCGCACCAACGGCATCCCCGGCCTGCCGGGCAACAACAACTTCAAGGTGATGTACAACGGCGCCTCCAAGCTGGGCTACAAGGAAGTGCACACCGGAAACATGGCCATCAACAGCCAGCCGCGCGACGGCCGCGGCCGCTGCCTGCAGCTGGGTTTCTGCTTCCAGGGCTGCAAGAGTGGCGCCAAGTGGAGCACGCTCTACACCGAGCTGCCCAAGGCCGACGCCACCGGCAACTTCGAACTGCGCACGCAGGCCCACGTGACCCGCATCGAGCACAACCCCGCGGGCAAGGTGACCGGTGTCGTGTACTTCGACAAAGACAAGAAAGAGCAGCGCCAGAAGGCCCGCATCGTCTGCGTGGCGGGCAACTCCATCGAGACGCCGCGCCTGCTGCTGCTCTCGGCCTCCAGCATGTTCAAGGACGGACTGGCCAACAGTTCGGGACAGGTCGGCCGCAACTACATGCGCCACATGACCGGCTCGGTGTACGCAGCCTTCAAGGACCCGGTGCACATGTACCGCGGCACCACCATGGCGGGCATCGTGCGCGACGAGGCCAAGCACGACACCAAGCGCGGCTTTGCGGGCGGCTACGAGCTGGAGACGCTGTCGCTGGGCGTGCCCTTCATGGCCGCCTTCCTCAACCCCGGTGGCTGGGGCGCTGACTTCGCCTGGTGGATGGAGCGCTACACCCAGCTCGCCGGCATGTGGCTGGTGGGCGAGGACATGCCGCGCGAAACCAACCGCGTCACGCTCAACGAGAAGGTCAAGGACCAGTGGGGCAACTACGTGCCCAACGTGCACTTCGACGATCACGACAACGACATCGCCATGCGCAACCACGCGTTCACCCAGGGCGAGCGCATCTACCAGGCGGCGGGTGCCATCAAAACCTTCCGCACGCCACCCTACCCGAGCACGCACAACATGGGCACCTGCCGCATGAGCGCGCGCAAGCAGGACGGTGTGTGCAACGCCTGGGGCCAGACGCACGACATCCCCAACCTGTTCATCAGCGACGGCAGCCAGTTCACCACCGGCGGCGCAGAAAACCCCACGCTGACCATTGTTACTTTGGCGATCCGCCAGGCCGACTACATTGCGCAGCAGATGACGGCGAGAGCAATCTAGGCCCCCACGCTTCCCCGCTGCGCGAGGTCCGCTGCCCCCCAGGGGGGCTGATCCGCCTTGGGGCGGCCCGGCGGCGGATCGGGCCCCCACGCAGCGTCGCTTTCCGGATTGTTTTCCGCTCCCTCACACCGCAGGAGACCACCATGTGCGAATTTTTCGTCAAGGCCGACCCGATCCAGTACGAGCAGCGCTCGCGCACGGTGCGCATGCACGGCGTGCTCACCAGCATCCGGCTGGAGAACATGGTGTGGGACCTGCTGGCCGAGATGGCCGAAGACGAGGGCTGCACCACCAACGCGCTGATCGCGCAGTTCCACGACGAGATCCTGGCGCACCGGGGTGAGGTGCCCAACTTCGCGTCGTTCCTGCGCGTGACCTGCATGCGCTACATGCGCCGTCGCATGCTGGCGCTGGAGCGGCAGCAGGCCGAGCCGCGATCGCCGGCCTTGCAGGTGGCTGCCGCCGAGGCCATGACCACGCCCCTGCAAGGCACCGGCACCCACGGGCTGGGCACGCTGCGCCCGGTGATCTCGCCGATCCGCGCGCGCTGAGCCACGTTCTCCAGTTCAGCGCGGGTAGCCTCACGGTCCCGCGCTTCTTTTTTGTTTGACCTGTCCTGTTTTCTTTTTGCCTTTTGAGAGATCCATCGATGAGCTTCACCACCGAAAACCAGCCCGGCGTTTGCGCCCAACCCAGCGACGCCTCGCGCGGTTTTGTGTTCAACCACAGCATGCTGCGCGTGAAAGACCCGGCCGTGGCGCTGGACTTCTACACCCGCGTCATGGGCATGCGCCTGCTGCGCAAGCTCGACTTCCCCGAGATGTCGTTCTCGCTGTACTTCCTGGCCCGCCCGGAAGACGGCGCGGCACCCGACGACGTGGGCCAACGCACCAGCTGGACCTTCAGCCAGCGCGGCGTGCTCGAACTCACCCACAACTGGGGCACCGAGAACCAGGCCGATTTCAAATACCACGACGGCAACGCCCAGCCGCAGGGCTTTGGCCACATCTGCTTTTCGGTGCCCGACCTGGCCGCGGCCGTGGCCTGGTTCGATGAGAACCAGGTCCCTTATGTGAAGCGCCCCGACCAGGGCAAGATGAAAAACGTGGCCTTCATCAAGGACCCCGACGGCTACTGGATCGAGATCGTGCAGCCGGACCTGCTGGCCGCCTTGGGCAGCTGATCAGGTGTTGGGGCGCGGCGAAGGAATTCGCTCGCCCCACATGCGCCGCCAAAGCCAGTCGAGCGCGGGGCCGATGTCGGGCCTCTGACCGTTGAGCGTGGGCCGGTGCCCGCCCTGGGCGCGCGCGGCCTCGGTGCCCAGGTCGAAGTGGAAGGTGTAGCTGGGCTCCTGGCCCATGCGCAGGTCGGTCACAAACAGGCGCCCGCCGGTTTCGGACACGCTGTAGAAGCCGTGCGTGAACGCCGCCATGCGCGCCACCGAGGGCTCACTGGCGTGCCGCTCCAGCAGGCCCGCGCCGCGTTCGTGCCGAGTCCAGACGATGCGTTGGTCGTCGTCCAGCAGCGAGGTGTGGCCTTCCAGGTAGTGCGTGGGCGTGGTGGCCACAAGGCGCCACAGCACGGTGTTGAACGGCGAGGGCGTGACCAGCAAGGCGGTGGCCTGAACGCCTTCTTGCTGCAGCGAAGCACGCGCCACCTGCGTGGCGTGCTGCTGCGCGGCCACGCTCCAGGCCAGGTACAGCGTGCTGACAACGAGTCCGGCCACATTCCAGTTCAGGCCCCGCGCGTTCTTCAGCCGCAGCGCGGCGACCACGCCCACGATCAGCGGCACGGTGTAGAGCGGGTCGATGATGAAGACGCTGCCCACGCCAAACGGATGGTCGGTGAAGGGCTGAAGCAGCTGTGTGCCGTAGACCGTCATGGCGTCGAGCAGCGGGTGCGTGATGAGCACCAGCCACAGCGCCAGCCACCAGCGCTTGAACAGCGCCGCTTCACCGTGGATGCGCGAGACGATCCACGCCAGCACCGGCGCGGCCAGCGTGAGGATGAACAGCGCGTGGCTCTCGGCGCGGTGGCGCGTCATGTTGAGGATGGCGTCGCCGTGGTCGATGAAGGCATCGAGGTCGGGCAGCGTGCCGCCAATGGCGCCCCACAGCGCGGCTTTCCACAGGGCCGTGCGCCGGCCCATCACAGCCACGCCGACGGCAGAGCCCAGGGCAATCTGAGTCAGTGAATCCATGGCCGGCAGCTTAAGCGCGCAAGCAGAGCCCCCGGGTGCCCCCGGGGCTTTCTAGGCCTGAACGACGATGGGGAAGGTCGCGCGAACGCCGTCGCTGCCTGATGCAAAAGGCACCGTGAGTGCCGCGCGGCTTGCCTCATTGAGCCGCCGCCACAAGAAGTCACGCTCGTTGCCCGGATCGCCCGCCACATACAGCTGCGTGGTCAGCAGCTCCATGCGGTCCAGGCGCACCTTCACATGGATGTGCGGCGTGCGCCCGCTGTACTGCACCGGGCGGATGGTGCGGAAACGGTAGCGGCCGTCGCGCCCCACAGTGACCTTGCCGAAGCCCTGGAAGGCCGGGTCGGCCCGGCCGCCATCGCCGGGGTGGTGGTAGTGACCGGCGTGGTCGCACTGCCAGATCTCGACCACCGCTCCCGACACCGGCACGCCCGCCAGGTCGACCACCGTGCCCTCGACCCAGGCCGGCTGGCCCTGGCCGTAGTTCACAGTGCCGTTTTTCAGCAGGTCGGCGTCGCTGTCGGCCGGCAGGGCCACGGGGTAGAACGGGCCTTCGGTCTGGCTGGGTGTGGGGCGCAGGTTGTTGGCCTGCGCGAGCGCAGAGGGCAACCAGGCGGGCGCGGCCAGCGCGGCGGCGCTGGCGATCAACAGGTGGCGGCGATTGGGTGGATTTTTCATGGCGGCTGCCCGACAGTGGTTTGCAGGTCCAGCGCGACAAACCGCGTCTCAACGTCGCCGGGATCGCTGGGGTTGGTCGTCTCTTGGAAGCCGAGGGACCGCGCAAGTTCCAGCATGCCGCGGTTGATGCGCAGCACCGTCCCAAAGATTCGCTGTGTGCCGCGCGCGCGCAGGTGCTCAATGAGCTTGCACATCAGCTTGTGGCCCAGACCACTGCCCTTGAGGTCGGAGCGCACGATCACGCCGAACTCGGCACCAACGTTGTCCGGGTCCACCACCGCGCGCACCGCGCCCAGCGTTTCCTCCACGCCGTCGGCACCGACGCGGGTGGCGATGAAGGCCATCTCGCGCGCGTAGTCGATCTGGGTGAGCCGCGCGAGCTCGCTGTGTTCGATGTGGCGGCGGCTGTAGAACACGCGCAGGCGGATGTCCTCCGGATCGAGTTTTTCCAGAAACGCAAGGTGCTGGGCTTCGTCTTCCGGGCGGATCGGACGCAGCGTGACCGGCTGACCCTGCCAGTCCCAGCTTTCCACCAGGTCTTGCGGGTAGGGCTGGATGGCGAAGTTCACAGCACCAGCCGGACGCCGCGCCGACACGCGCACCCGCGCGTCCAGCGCCACCGCGCCCTCGTGGTTGGCCAGCAGCGGGTTGATGTCGAGTTCGGCGAGTTCGGGCACGTCGGCCAGCAGTTGCGACACGCTCACCAGCACCTGGGCGATGGCATCGATGTCGGCAGCGGGTTCGTCGCGGTAGCCGCGCAACAGCCGGGCCACGCGGGTGCGCGCGATCTGCGCCAGCGCCAGCGTGGTGTTCAAGGGCGGCAGTGCCAGTGCGGTGTCGGCCAGCACCTCAACCGCCACACCGCCCTGGCCAAAGAGGACCGTGGGGCCGAACACCGGGTCCACACTGGCGCCGACGATGAGTTCGTGCGCGTGCTTCTTGCGGACCATGGTCTGCACGGTGAAGCCTTCGACCTTTGCATCCGGGCGCTGCTCGCGCACACGCGCCAGCATGGTCGCGCAGGCCTCGCCCACCTCGGCCGCGCTGCCCAGGTTCAGGCGCACACCGCCCACGTCGGACTTGTGCGAAATGTCGAACGACAGGATCTTGAGCGCCACCGGGTAGCCCAGCGCGTCGGCGGCTGCCTGGGCTGCTGGCGCGCTGGGTCCCACGACGCGCGTGGCCACCACCGGCAGGCCGGCGGCTTCCAGCAGGTCTTTCGCCTCGGGTTCGGTGAGCAGTTCGCGCCCGCTGGCCAGCACGCTGTCCACGATGGTGCGGATGCGCGGCAGATCGGGCTCTTGTGCAGAAGCGCGCGCCGGTGGTGTCTGCAGCAGCTCGGCCTGGTGCTCGCGGAAGGTGCGCAGCAGCGAGAAGGCGCGCACCGCGTCTTCAGGGGTGTTGAAGTCGGGCACGCCGGCGGCCCGAAACAGCTCGCGCGCCTGAGCAACCGCGCCATCACCCAGCCAGCAGCCCAGCACCCGCTTCGGCGCGGCGCGGGCCAGCGGCAGCAGCGCCTGCGCGATGTCCAGGCTGGGCACGATGGCGGTGGGCGCGTGGATGAACAGCACGGCGCTTGCGGTGTCCTGCGCGAGCGCCTCCAGCGCCTGCACATAGCGCGTGGCCGGTGCGTCGCCAATGATGTCCACCGGGTTGGCGTGTGACCAGTTGGCGGGCAGCACGGCGTTGAGCTGTGCCCGCAGCGAGGGGCTCAGCGCGGCCAGCGGCACGCCTTCGGTGGCGGCGGCGTCTGCCGCCATCACACCCGCACCGCCGCCGTTGGTGAGCACGATCAGCTGGTCGGCGCGGTTGCCGTGGAAGCGGGAGAGCGTCTCGGCAGCGAGAAACAGGTCTTGCAAGGTGTTCACGCGCAGCATGCCGGCGCGCGCGATCGCAGCGTCGAACACGCCATCGGACCCGGCGAGCGCGCCGGTGTGCGAGGCGGCGGCCTGTTGCCCGGCGGTCGAGCGCCCGGCCTTGACCACGATCACCGGCTTGTTGCGCGCGGCCGCGCGGGCGGCCGACATGAATTTGCGCGGTTCTTCGATGCTCTCGATGTAGAGCAGGATGGCGCGCGTCTTGGGGTCGCTGCCGAGGAAGTCGAGCATGTCGCCGAAGTCGACATCGGCGCGTTCGCCCAGCGAGACGAAATGCGAAAACCCGATGCCGCGCGAGCCGGCCCAGTCAAGCAGGGCGGTGACGAGCGCGCCCGACTGCGACACGAACGCCAGTTCTCCTGGCAGCGCGCCGGTGTGCGCGAAGCTGGCGTTGAGGCCCAGGTGCGGCACCAGCATGCCGATGCAGTTGGGCCCGAGGATACGCAGGGTGTGCACGCGCGCAGCGTCGAGCATGGCCTGCTTCTGCGACGCATTGAGCCCGGCGGTGAGCACGATGGCCGCGCGGGTGCCGCGTGCGCCCAGCTCGGCGATCAGCGCCACCACCGTGTCCGCCGGCGTGCACAGGATGGCAAGCTCGGGTGCGGCGGGCAGGTCGGCCACCGAGGCGTGCGTCTTCACGCCGCCGATTTCGGCGTGCTTGGGGTTGACGGCGTAGAGCAGGCCCTTGAACCCGCCGTTGTTCAGGTTGCGCCACACGGTGCCGCCCACGCTGGTGGGCCGCATCGAGGCACCGATCACCGCCACCGAGGCGGGGGAGAAGAGGGCGTCGAGGTGGCGGATGCTCATGGGGCGGGGTCGTTGGCGGGCGTCTGCTCGCCGTTGCGGGAGGAGGCCATCCAGGCCAGCAGCGACGAGCGCATGGCCTCTTCGACCGACATCTCGATCGGCGTGATCCAGCTGCGCGGCACAAACACCGTGTAGCCGCCGATCATGTAGCCCATGGGCAGGTACACGGCGACCTGGTCCAGCTCGGCCAGCCCGGGCGGCAGGCCCTGCATGTTCTGGCGCGTGACCAGCCCGACGATGGACATCTCGTTGCCCGGCATGCGCAGCACCACCACAGCCTGCTGCGGGGTGTCCTTGTGGGGCGAGAAGTAGTCGGCAAAACTCTTGAGCGAGGAGTAGATGCTCTTGACCACCGGCAGATTGGTGAAGGGCAGCTCGATCCACGACAGCCAGCGCGCCAGGTGGGGCTGCGAGATCAGGAAACCCAGGCCGAGGATGAGCGCGGCACCCAGCACGATGCCCAGACCGGGCAGGTAGAAGTCGCCGATGAAGGGCCGGATCGCCCACATGGCGATCGACTCGATCCAGGCCACGGTGAGGTAGAGCACGTAGACCGTGATGGCCAGCGGCAGGAACGTGATCAGGCCGCGGAAGAAGTACTGGTAAATCGGTTTCATGGGGGCCTTGGATGGGCCTCGCGCGGGCTGTGCGCGCGGGCAGCGGCCAGCATATCAGCGAGCATCGCCACGCTGTGTGACGACCGTCGGTGCCCCGGCCTGTCTTGCATGCGGGGACAATGGCCCCATGTAAGCACTGTTTGGCCCGCAAACCGGTGGGGCTGGATCGGTGCACAGCCTGCCCGCGGAACCCACACCGGCCCTTGGGACTCAGTCATCCATGAACGGTCTATTCGATTTTTTTGCCCGCCTGGTGCGCGGCGTTCTCAAGCTCGTGCTCGGCGTGGCCGCGCTGGTGTTCGTGCTCAGCCTGCTGCTGGCCACGCTGGTGGTGGTGCTGGGCGTCTCGCTCTGGGCGCTGATCACGGGCCGCAAACCCGCGCCCCTGGTGGTGTTCAACCGGTTTCGCCAGACCTCGCAGCGCTACACGCAGGGCGTGTGGCCGGGCCGTGGCCCGGTGCAGCCCATGGGTGATGTGGTCGACGTGCAGGCCCACGAAGTGCCCGATGCCCCGGCTCCGCGCTCCGGGCCCGACCCGATGGCGCGTGTGATCCGCTGAGTTCAGTCGTCTGAATCGTCTGCGCCCTGGCGGCGCGCCAGCGCGGCGTCGTAGAGCGCATTGCGGGGCTGGCCGGTGATCTCGGCGCACAGTTTCACCGCGGTTTTCAGCGGCAGTTCTTTCAACAGCACATCCAGCGTGCGCAAGGCCGCTGCGTCCACGCTGCCCTCTGCCTCGGCCGCCGCTGGTTGCGGGTGAACCAGCAACACAAATTCGCCGCGCGTGCGGTTCGCGTTGGCCTGCAGCCAGGTGCTGAAGTCCTGGGCCTTCAGGTGCACCACTTCTTCAAATTGTTTGGTGAGTTCACGGCCCACGGTCAACATGCGTTCGCCGAGTGCACCCAGGTCTTTGGCCAGGGCTTCGATGCGGTGCGGTGCTTCAAGCAGCACGCAGGCGCGCGCATCGGCGCCGATGAGCTGCACCTCACGTTGCCGTTCGGCCGCCTTGCTGGCCAGAAAGCCGGCAAACACAAAGCGCCCGTCCCAGCCCCCCATGCCCGCCACCGTGCCCGAGACGCTGAGCAAGGCGGTGATGCTGCTGGCGCCAGGAATCGGCACGCAGCGCAGGCCCGCGGCGTTCACGGCCGCAACCAGGCGCGCGCCCGGGTCGCTCACGCCGGGCGTGCCGGCGTCGCTCACATAGGCCACGCGCTGGCCGGCCTGCAGGCGTTGCACCACGGTTTGTGCGGCCTCTGCTTCGTTGTGCTCGTGCAGGGCCAGCAGCGGCTTGTGCAGGCCGTAGCCTTGCAGCAGCGCGGCGGTGTGGCGCGTGTCTTCGCAGGCCACGGTGTCCACGATGGAGAGCACCTGCAGCGCGCGCAAGCCGATGTCGGCCAGATTGCCGATCGGGGTGGCGACCATGTAGAGCGCGCCCTGCGGATAATGCTGGTGCGCCGCCGCGTCGCGCGCGGCCGCCAACAGGGATGGAGAGCTTGCAGACAATGTGGAGTTCCAGGAAAGACGGGGCGCCGATGGCGCCTGCACCGACCACCAAGGCCCGGGGAGATGCGGCCGAAGACGCTGCGCTTGAGCACCTGCAGCGCCAGGGTTTGAAGCTGGTTCAGCGCAACTTCAAGACGCCGGGACGGGGCGGTGGCGAGATCGATTTGATTATGCGTGAGCCCGACGGTACGCTGGTCTTCATCGAGGTGCGCCAGCGCGCCAGCCAGCGCCAGGGCGGTGCGGGTGCCAGTGTCACTCCGCTCAAGCAGCGTCGCATCGTGTTTGCCGCGCGGCACTTTTTGCTGCGGCTTGGGTCAGAGCCCCCATGCCGATTCGACGCTGTGCTGATCGACGGCACCAGTGGCCACATCGACTGGCTACGCGCGGCCTTCGACGCCTCCGGCGCAATTTGATACAGACCCCACCGCTATGATCGCCCCATGCTTCTGCAACGCATCCAGCAACAGTTCATCGACAGTGCCGACCTGAAGTACCAGTGCGCACAGGCGCTCGCGCCGGTGGTCGAGGCGGCCACCAACGCGGTGCTCGCCAGCGTCACCGGTGGTGGCAAGGTGCTCTCGTGCGGCAACGGCGCGTCGGCGGCCGCCGCCCAGCATTTCGCTGCGAGCTTCGTCGGCCGCTACGACCGCGAGCGCCCCGAGCTGGCCGCGTTCTCCCTCTCGGCCGATGCGGCGGTGCTCACCGGCATTGCCAACGACTTCGATGTGCGCTCGGTCTATGCCCGCCAGGTGCGTGCACTTGGCCAGGCTGGCGACGTGCTGCTGGCGCTCACCACCTCGGGCAATTCGTCCAATGTGCTCGCCGCGGTGGAAGCCGCGCACGAGCGCGACATGACGGTGGTGGCCCTCACTGGCGCGCGCGGAGGCCAGCTGGCGCTGCTGCTGCGCGATACCGATGTGCATGTGTGTGTGCCGCACGACCTCGCCGCCCGGATTCTGGAGGTGCACCACCTGGTGTTGCACTGCATTTGTGACGGCGTGGACGCCCAGTTGCTGGGCCTGCCCAACGTCTTGACCAACGAACAGGAGAGTTCCTCATGAGCCATGTCCCTTTTGCTGTTCGCAGCCGTGTTGCCGCTGGCGTGCTGGTCGCCGTGACGCTGAGCGCTGGACTGTCCGCCTGCGCGCCCTTGATCGTGGGCGGTGCGGTGGGCGGTGCCCTGGTGGCGGTGGACCGCCGCACCTCGGGCGCCCAGCTGGATGACCAGGGCATCGAACTGCGCGCGACCAACCGCTTGCGCGATCAGATGGGCAACCGCGCACGCGCCGGCGTGACCAGCTACAACCGCCGCGTGCTGCTCACCGGCGAGGTGGCCAGCGCTGCCGACAAGGAACTGGCAAGCAAAATCGTCTCGCAGGTCGACAACGTGGCCGAGATCATCAACGAGCTGTCGGTGACCAACAGCCCGTCGCTGCAGGAGCGCGCTGCCGACACCTTGATCACCGGCCGCCTGAAGGCATCGCTGGTGGACGCCAAGGACCTGTCGGCCAGCGCCTTCAAGGTGGTGACCGAGCGCAGCACGGTCTACCTGATGGGCCGTGTCACGCAGCGCGAAGCCGACCGCGCCACCGAGATCGCGCGCAACACCTCGGGTGTGCAGCGCGTCGTGCGCTCGTTCGAGATCCTCACCGAGGCCGAACTCGCCCGCATGCTGCCCAAGCCGGCGGCGAACGAAGCCAAATGACAAAACAGCAGCGCTTCGGCGCTGCTGTCCATTCAGGCCTTCATTTCAGGCGTTTGATCAGGCTGGAGGTGTCCAGGCGGTTGCCGCCCATGGCTTGCACGTCGGCGTAGAACTGGTCCACCAGGGCGGTGACCGGCAGGCGTGCACCGTTGCGCTTGGCCTCGTCGAGCACCAGACCCAGGTCCTTGCGCATCCAGTCCACGGCAAAGCCGAAGTCGAACTTGTCGGCCACCATGGTCTTGCCGCGGTTGTCGAGTTGCCAGCTCTGCGCCGCGCCCTTGCCGATCACGTCCAGCACCTGGTTCATGCCCAGTCCGGCCTTCTGGCCAAAGGCAATGGCTTCCGACAGGCCTTGCACCAGCCCGGCGATACAGATCTGGTTGACCATCTTGGTGAGCTGGCCGGCACCGGTGTCGCCCAGCAGCGTGAAGGCGCGCGAAAACGCCATGGCCACGGGCTTCACCGCGTCAAAGGCCGCTGCGTCACCGCCGCACATCACGGTCAGCAGGCCATTGACGGCGCCCGCCTGACCGCCCGACACGGGGGCGTCCACGAACGACAGGCCCAGTGTTTTCGCAGCCTGGTACAGCTCGCGCGCCACGTCGGCGGAGGCTGTGGTGTGGTCCACGAAGATCGCACCCGGTGCCATGCCGGCGAACGCACCGTCGGCACCCAGCGTGATGGAGCGCAGGTCATCGTCGTTGCCCACGCAGGCAAACACGATGTCGGCACCCTGCGCTGCTTCGCGCGGCGTGGGTTGGTGCGCGCCGCCAAATTCAGCCACCCAGGCTGCGGCCTTGGCACTGGACCGGTTGTAGACCGTCACCGAATGCCCGGCACGCGCCAGGTGGCCGGCCATGGGATAGCCCATGACACCCAGGCCGATGAAGGCGACTTTGCGGGCAGGGATGGATTCGTAAGTGCGTTCAGCGATGTTGCTCATGAAAAGCTCTCGGAGGTTGGAAGGGATTCAATTCAAGAATGCCGCGGAACTGGCTACGCCACGCCGCAGGCATTGCCCCCCCTGGGGGGTGACGTGCAGCAGGCGCGGCGCAGGGGGGTTAAACGATCGTCAGGTGCTCGGTGCCCGCCGCCAGATCCAGGGTCTTGGCGCGCTGGCTGTTGAGCTTGATCTGCAAACGCAGATCGTTGAGCGAGTCGGCGTTGCGCAGCGCGTCCTCAAACGTGATGAGGTTGGCCTCGAAGGCGTTGAAGAGCGCCTGGTCAAACGTCTGCATGCCCATCTGGTTGCTCTTCTTCATGATCTCCTTGATCTCGGCGACATCGCCTTTGAAGATCAGGTCGGAGATCAGCGGTGAGTTCAGCATGATCTCCACCGCCGCGTGGCGACCCTTGTTGTCCTGGCGTGGAATCAGGCGTTGCGACACCAGCGCGCGCAAGTTCAACGAGAGGTCCATCAGCAGCTGGGTGCGGCGCTCTTCGGGGAAGAAGTTGATGATGCGGTCCAGCGCCTGGTTGGCGCTGTTGGCGTGCAGCGTGGCCAGGCACAGGTGGCCGGTTTCGCTGAACTGGATCGCGTGTTCCATGGTCTCGCGGTCGCGGATCTCACCCATCAGGATCACGTCGGGCGCCTGGCGCAGCGTGTTCTTGAGCGCTGTTTCCCAATTGTCGGTGTCCAGCCCCACCTCGCGCTGCGTGACCACGCAGTTCTTGTGCGGGTGCACGAATTCCACCGGGTCTTCAATCGTGATGATGTGACCGTGCGTGTGCTCGTTGCGCCAGTCGACCATGGCCGCCAGCGAGGTGGACTTCCCCGAGCCCGTGGCGCCCACCAGGATGCACAAGCCGCGCTTGGACAGCACCACGTCCTTGAGCACCTGCGGCAGACCGAGCTTGTCGATGGTGGGCAGCACGGCGGGGATGGTCCGCATCACCATGCCGACCTTGCCCTGCTGGATGAAGGCGCTGACCCGGAAACGCCCAATGGCCGGTGGCGAGATCGCGAAGTTGCACTCCTTGGTGCGTTCGAACTCGGCGGCCTGCTTGTCGTTCATGATGGCGCGCGCCAGCGCCAGTGTGTGCGAGCCGTTCAGCGGTTGCGGCGACACCTTGACCACCGATCCGTCGACCTTGATCGCCGGCGGAAAGTCGGCGGTGAGGAAGAGGTCGCTGCCGCTGCGGCTGAGCATCAGGCGCAGCAGGTCGTTGACGAATTTCGATGCCTGGTCGCGTTCCATGTGTTCTGCCTTCTTGTGCTCAGCCCGGGAAATTCTCGGGAATCTTCGCTTTGCCGCGCGCCTCGGCCGGGCTGATCACGTTGCGCTTGACCAGCTCCGAGAGGTTCTGGTCCAGCGTCTGCATGCCCACGTTGCTGCCGGTCTGGATGGCCGAGTACATCTGTGCCACCTTGGCTTCGCGGATCAGGTTGCGGATGGCGCTGGTGCCCAGCATGATTTCGTGTGCGGCCACGCGACCGGTGCCGTCCTTGGTCTTGCACAGCGTCTGCGAGATCACCGCCACCAGCGATTCGGACAACATGGCACGCACCATGTCTTTCTCTTCGGCGGGGAACACGTCGATGATGCGGTCGATCGTCTTGGCAGCGCTTGAGGTGTGCAGCGTGCCGAACACCAGGTGGCCCGTTTCCGCCGCCGTCATGGCCAGGCGGATGGTTTCCAGGTCGCGCATCTCGCCCACCAGGATCGCGTCCGGGTCTTCGCGCAAGGCCGAGCGCAGGGCGTTGGAGAAGCTCAGCGTGTGTGGGCCGACCTCGCGCTGGTTCACCAGGCACTTCTTGGACTCGTGCACGAACTCCACCGGGTCTTCCACCGTGAGGATGTGGCCGTACTCGGTTTCGTTGAGGTGGTTGACCATGCCGGCCAGCGTGGTGGACTTGCCCGAGCCGGTCGGGCCGGTCACCAGCACCAGGCCGCGAGGACGCAGGGCGAGGTCTCCGAAGATCTTGGGCGCATTGAGCTGCTCCAGCGTCAGGATCTTGCTCGGGATGGTGCGGAACACCGCGCCAGCGCCACGGTTGTGGTTGAAGGCGTTGACGCGAAAACGGGCCAGCCCTTCAATTTCAAACGAGAAGTCGCACTCCAGAAACTCCTCGTATTGCTTGCGCTGGCTGTCGTTCATGATGTCGTAGACCATGCCGTGGACCTGCTTGTGGTCCAGCGGTTCGACGTTGATGCGTCGCACGTCGCCATGCACCCGTATCATGGGTGGGAGACCGGCCGAGAGGTGAAGATCGGATGCTTTGTTCTTGACGCTGAAGGCAAGCAATTGGGTGATATCCATCCCGGGGTCCCGTGCGGTGTTGAGGTATGACGACTGATTATGACGACCATCGAAGGCAATCTCCAACAGGTTCACGAGCGATTGGCACGGGCTTGCAGGGCGGCTGCTCGGGATGTGAGCGAGGTCACCTTGCTCGCGGTTTCCAAGACTTTCGATGCAGACGCCGTCTGTCTGGCGCTGGCCGCCGGTCAGCATGCTTTTGGAGAGAACTACGTCCAGGAAGGCACCGAAAAGATCGCAGCCTTGCGCCTGTTGCGTCCCCATGCTGCGTTGCAATGGCATTGCATCGGACCGTTGCAAAGCAACAAAACACGGCCGGTGGCGGAGCACTTTGACTGGGTGCAGTCGGTCGATCGGCTCAAGATCGCTCAACGCCTGAGCGAACAGCGTCCAGCCAACCTGCCGCCCTTGCAGGTGTGCCTGCAGGTCAATGTCGATGGTGGGGCGAACAAGTCGGGTGTGGCTCCCGATGCGTTGGCGGAGCTGGCCATGGCGGTTGCCCGGTTGCCACGGTTGCAGCTACGCGGGCTGATGTGCATTCCCGAACCAGCGCCGGATTTCGGGACCCAGCGTGACCTGTTCCTGCGCGCCAAAGGTCTGTTCGATCAGCTCAACGCACAGGGCCTGGGCCTGGACACCTTGTCCCTGGGCATGAGCGACGACCTCGAAGCGGCTGTCGCCGCCGGCTCGACGATGGTGCGGGTGGGGCGGGGCGTGTTCGGTAGCCGGCCCGCCCGCAGCTGATGGGCGGGCAGGACCCTCACCGCCTTGGGCGTCACAGCGGCAGCTGTGAGCTGTTTTTCACCTCTTCCATCACCGCGTAGGTGCGCGTCTCGCGCACGCCAGGCAGTTGCCACAGCACGCTGCCTGCGAAGTCGCGGTAGGCGGCCATGTCGGCCATGCGGGTCTTGAGCAGGTAGTCGAAACCACCGGCCACCATGTGGCATTCCATGATTTCGTCGCGCACCTGCACGGCGGCCTTGAACTCGTTGAACACGTTGGGCGTGGTGCGGTCGAGCAGCACCTCCACGAACACCATCATCCCGCGCCCGAGCTTCAGGGGGTTCAGCCGCGCCTCGTAGCCGAGGATGAAGCCATCGCGCTGCAGGCGCTGGGTGCGCGCCAGCACCGCGGTGGGCGAGAGCGCCACCGCCTCGGCGAGCTTGAGATTGGTGATGCGGCCGTCGGCCTGCAGCAACTTGAGGATCTTGAGGTCGATGCGGTCGGGTTCGGCAGGACTGGGTTCCATGGCTGTGAATTATCCAGTTAAGTGCTGATTTTTGGTGAAAAGTGCAGCCTTGATGGCGAGAACATACGCAGATTCACAAACCAACGTTCGTTCTGGAGTCCTTCATGCCGCGCACCACCGACCGCCTCCCCTTCCCCTACCGTTCTGAGGCCGGTGTGCTGGCCCAGCGCCTGGCCGCGCTGCAGGGCGCGCTCGACTGGGCTGCAGCCGCCGTTGACGCCGCTCCCTGGGTGCGCGCGGTGCGTGAGAACCCGCCGCCGTTCTGGGCCATGGAGAGTTTGCTGAAGGAGTACCCGATCTCCAGCGCCGAAGGCCTGGCCCTCATGCGCTTGGCCGAAGCGCTGCTGCGCGTGCCCGACGCCGAGACCGCGATCGCGCTGACCGCCGACCAGCTCGGCCGCGCGGACTTTGACGGTGCTGCCGATTCGACATTGGCGCGGCTGTCTTCCACGGCGATCGCGATGTCCAAGAAGTTCCTGCCCGAAGCGGGCAACGAGCCGGGCCTCATGGTCAAGCTCGGCGCGCGCACGGTGGTGGCCGCCACGCTGCGCGCGGTGCAGTTGCTCGGCCGCCAGTTCGTGCTGGGACAGACCATCGAAGAAGGCATGAAGGAGGCCGCGTCGGCGCGCAAGCGCCAGGCCAATCTGAGCTTCAGCTTCGACATGCTCGGCGAGGGCGCGCGCACCGATGCCGATGCGTTGCGCTATCTCGCGAGCTACCAGAACGCGATTGCGGCGATCGCCCGAACAGCCGACCCCCAGCGCGCGCCGAGCCAGAACGACGGCATCTCCATCAAGCTCAGCGCGCTGCACCCGCGCTTTGAGGACGCCCAACACGATCGTGTGATGCGCGAACTCGTGCCCCGCGTGTGGCAGCTGTGCGAGGGCGCGGCTGCAGCCAACCTGAACCTGACCATCGATGCGGAAGAAGTCGACCGCCTCGAGCTTTCGCTGGAGGTGTTCGAGGCGCTGGCGAAGCTGGTAGCACAGCATTGTCCGCAATGGCAGGGTTTTGGTCTGGCGCTGCAGGCCTACCAGACGCGCGCGGTCGAACTCATCGAACACGTGGCGACGCTGGGGCGGCAGTACCGGCTCAAGTTCATGTGCCGTCTGGTCAAGGGCGCTTACTGGGATGCCGAGATCAAGCGCGCGCAAGAGCTGGGCCTGCCGGCCTATCCGGTGTTCACGCAGAAACCGCACACCGACGTGAGCTACCTGGCATGTGCACAGGCCTTGTTGAACGCATCCGTTGCGATCTACCCTCAGTTCGCCACCCACAACGCCGGCACGATTGCAGCCATCCTTCAAATGGCAACCAGGCAGGGAGTCCCGTTCGAGCTGCAGCGCCTGCATGGCATGGGCGAAGGCATCTACCGCGAGGTGTTGAAAAACCCGGCCGTGTCGTGCCGCGTCTACGCTCCCGTGGGCGCGCACCGAGACTTGCTGGCCTACCTGGTGCGCCGCCTGCTGGAGAACGGTGCCAACTCTTCTTTCGTGCACCAGCTCGCCGACGAATCGGTGGGCATGGACGAGCTGCTGGTCTCGCCGCTGGAGCAGTCGAGGCCCGCCGCCATGGCCGCAGCGCTTCCGCTGCCGCCCGATCTGTATGGCATGGCACGGCCGAACAGCCTGGGGCTGGATCTCGCCGTGGTCGCGCACCGCGAACCGCTGCTGGCCGCACACGCCGCGCTGGTGGTGCCCACCGTGCCCGAGGCCACAGCCGCAGAGGCGCAGGCGGCCGTGGCGAAAGCCGTGCAGGCCTTCGCGGGCTGGAACCACACGCCGGTGGCCGAGCGCGCCGCTTCGTTGCGCCGCGCGGCCGACGCGATGCAGCAGCAACAGGCGCGCCTGTGTGCCCTGCTGGTGAAGGAAGCGCACAAGGGTTGGGGCGATGCCGTGTCGGAAGTGCGCGAAGCGATCGACTTCCTGCGCTACTACGCGAACGATGCGGAGCGCGTGATGGCGCCGCAGACGCTGCCTGGCCCCACCGGCGAGAGCAACACGCTGCGCCTGGAAGGCCGTGGCGCATGGGTTTGCATCAGCCCCTGGAACTTCCCGCTGGCCATCTTCGCGGGCCAGGTCGCCGCAGCACTGGCCACCGGCAACACCGTGCTGGCCAAGCCGGCCGAGCAGACGCCCGCCATCGCGTTGGAGGCGGTGAAGCTGCTGTACGCCGCCGGCGTGCCGGCCAACGCGTTGCAGCTGCTGCACGGCCCGGGCGAGACCGTGGGCGCATCGCTCGTGGCCCAGCCCGGTATTGCCGGCGTGGTGTTCACCGGCTCCACCCAGGTGGCCAAGATCATCCAGCGCGCTCTGGCCGCGAAAGACGGCCCCATCATCCCGCTGATCGCCGAAACCGGCGGCATCAACGCCATGCTGGTGGACAGCACGGCCTTGCCCGAACAGGTGGCCGACGCGGTGGTGCAGAGTGCATTCCGCAGCGCGGGCCAGCGCTGCTCGGCGCTGCGCCTGCTGTGCGTGCACGAGGCCATTGCCGACGGTGTGATCGAGATGATCGAAGGCGCAGCCAAAGAACTGGTCGCCGGCAACCCGTCCGAGCTGGCCACCGACCTGGGGCCCGTGATCGATGCCGAGGCGTTCGAAGGCATCACCCGCCATGTGCAGCGCCTGCACACCGACGCAAAGCCCTTGCTGGGCAGCCGCCGTGCCGCGCACGAGCAGCCGCACGTGATCGCACCGCAGATGTTCGAGGTGGGTTCCATCGCCGAGGTGACGCAGGAAATCTTCGGACCGGTGCTGCAGGTGGTGCGCTGGGGCGGCGACCCGATGGCCGTGGTGCAGCAGATCAACGCGCTGGGCTACGGCCTCACGCTGGGCATCCAGACCCGCATCGACAGCCGCGCCCTGGCGCTGGCCGGTGCGGCGCGGGTGGGCAACGTCTACGTGAACCGCAACATGATCGGTGCCGTGGTGGGGGTGCAGCCCTTCGGCGGCGAAGGACTCAGCGGCACCGGCCCCAAGGCGGGCGGTCCCAACTACCTGCTGCGCTTCTGCGCCGAGCAGACCCTGACCATCAACACCACCGCCGCCGGCGGCAACGTGGCGCTGTTCACCGGTTGAGGCATCAGCTCATCACGACCATGCCCGAGGTCGGGTTCTCCAGCATCGCGTCCAGCTCCTCGATGGCCAGCGGTTTGGAGAACAGGTGGCCCTGGAACTGGTCACAACCCTGGTAGGCCAGGAAGTCGCGCTGCTCCTGCGTCTCCACGCCCTCGGCCACCACCTGCAGGCTCAGGCTTTGCGCCAGCGCGATGATGGCGCGCGAGATCGCAGCATCGTTGGGGTCGGTCAGCACATCCGCCACGAAACCCTTGTCGATCTTGAGCTGGTCCAGCGGCAGGCGCTTGAGCACCGAGAGTGACGAGTAGCCCACGCCGAAGTCGTCGAGCGAGAGCGTGACACCCAGTGCCTTGAGCATGCCCATCTTGTCGATGGTGATCTCCATGCGGTCGGCCAGCAGGCTCTCGGTGAGTTCCAGCTTGAGGCGGTGGGGCCGGATGCCGGTGCGCGTGATGGCGGCCATCACCATGTCCACAAAGTCGGGGTGGCGGAACTGGCGCACGCTGACATTGACCGCGATGCTCAGACTGGCGGTCTGCGGGCGGTGCGCCCAGATGGCGAGCTGCTCGCAGGCGGTCTCCAGCACCCACTGACCCAGCGGCAGGATCAGGCCCGTGTCTTCGGCCACCGGGATGAACTCGGCTGGCCAGGTGAGCCCGCGCACGGGGTGGTTCCAGCGCACCAGTGCTTCCACGCCGGTGACCACCCCCACCCGGTCCACCTGCGGCTGGTAGTGCAGGATGAACTGTTCCTCACGCAGCCCGATGCGCAGGTCTGAGCTCACCGTGGCATTGATGCTGACCGTGGCCTGCATGTCGGGATCAAAGAAACACAGCGTGTTGCGCCCCATCGACTTGGCCTGGTACATGGCCAGGTCCGCCTGCTTGAGCAATTCGCCCACATCGCTTTGATTGCCGTCGAACGAGGTCACGCCGATGCTGGGTGTGGCGAAGTGCTGGTGGCCGTTGAGCTGAAAAGGCTCACGCAAGGTCTTGAGGACTTTTTCACCCAGCGCGCGCGCCTTGTAGGCTGCCGCTTCGGCGTCGGTGCTCAGGTCGTCGACCATCACCACGAACTCGTCACCGCCCAGGCGAGCCACCATGTCGCTCTTGCGCACGCTCTGCGTCAGGCGCGTGGCCACCTTCTGCAGCAACTGGTCACCCATGTGGTGGCCCAGCGTGTCATTGAGGATCTTGAAGTTGTCCAGGTCGATGAACATCAACGCACCGAACTGTCCGGTGCGCGCGCTGGCGGCCAGCGCCTGCTGCAGCCGGTCCAGCAGCAACTGGCGGTTGGGCAGGTCGGTCAGCGCGTCGTAGAACGCCAGGTGGCGGATCATGTCTTCGGCTGTCTTGCGCTGCGTGATGTCCCGGCCCACGGCCACCCAGTGCGTCACCTCTTCGGCCGTTGCCTGCACCGTCACCACTTCCAGCTCGATCCAGAACAGCGCGCCGTTCTTGCGCCGCACCATCAGCTCGGTGCGGGCCTGCTGGTTGTGCTGGAGACTGGCAACCAGGGTGTTGAGGTGGTTCATGGCCGGGTCCAGCTCCAGCAGGATGCGCGGCGTCTGACCGATGACTTCGGCGCGCGTGTACCCGGTCTGCTGCTGAAACGCGTCGTTGACGAAGACGATGCGCGGCTCCTGGCTGCCGGCGCCTGTTTCCGCGATCGCCACGATGTCGTTGAGCCGGGACACGCTGGTCTCCAGCAGCATCAGTTGCTCTTGCGAGCGCCTGCGCTCGGTCACGTCGCGGAAATACACCGCCAGGCCCTCGGCAAACGGATACGCCCGCACTTCCATCCACTTGCCCAGCGTGGGGAAAAATTCTTCCAGCTCCACCCGGCGGTTGGTGTTGAGCGATCGGGTGAGCTTGTCCTTGAGCCGCTCGGCCAGAGCGCCGCTGAAATCGTGCCAGACCTCCTGGCCCAGCAGGTCGGCGGTGGTCTTCTGCAGCAGACGCTCACTTTCCTGGTTCAAGTAGGTGAAGCAGCACTGGCGGTCCAGCGTGACAAAGGCTTCCGTGATGCTGGCCAGCGTGGTGGTCAGGCGCATCGCCAGGCGCAGCGTGTCCTGCTGGGCCTGCTTCTGCGCCGAGATGTCCTGGATCGCCCCCTGGATGCGAACGATCTCGCCATCAATGCCACGCACGGCGGAGCTGACGGTGCGCACCCACTTCGACACCCCCCCTTCCACCATGATCTGGATCTCTTCGTCAAAGCCCTCGCCGGTTTGCGCACAGCGCTCCAGCCGTTGGCGAATGCCGCTGCGCCATTCCGGGTTGTAGCGCTGCACCATCGTGTCCAGCGAAGTGACCTGCCGGTGATCTGTCAGTCCCAGGATGCTGGCGAACTCATCGGAGTGCACCAGTTCGCCGCTGTCCAGCTGCATGGACCAGCTGCCCGCGCCCGCGGTGTGCTCCGTGAGGTTCAGGCGGCTCTCGCTTTCCCGCACGATCTGGACATTGCGCAACTCGCCTTGCTCGCAGCGCAGCGCCAGCGTCACCATGTCCACGGCGTGGGCCGCCAGCTCCTGCAGGGCCGGTTCGCTGGTGTCGCATGGATGCAGAGGCACGCTGTTGATGAGCAGCAAGGCCGATGCGGCGCTTGCGCCAGCGGCTGAAAGTGGCCACCAGTGAAGGTTGTTCAGGGGTTTGAGGGCCGCCCAGGCTTCCAGGGCTGCCCCGGCCGGGTGGTTGGCCAGAGCCGTCAGGCGGCATTCCTGGGCACCCTCATCGAACAGCGCTGCAACGGCCTGTGGTGCGCCTGCGATGGCCGACGGCGCGAGCCCGTGAGACCCCATCACCCGAGGCGGCCACTGTGTGGTGTCGAAGAGCACCACAGCGGACACACCCGCCGCACGGGCAGCCCAGCTGGCCAGTCGATCAAATCCCCCGCGTTGTGGGAACGCCCCAGGGTCATTCGCCGGCGTCGTTTCGGCCGCGTTGTTGGTGGCGGAGGTGGGAGCTGGGGAAGCGGGTCGCATCGGGAACTTCCGGTGGTGGTGTGGCCTGAGAATACAGAAGTGTTGTCATCGCAATGGCGCAGACTTGTGCTCCCATCACAGACTGTGTGTGACGTAGCGCACAGCGGACCCCGCAGCTCGGCCAAGTTGTAACAAAACTGTTAGTTTTCGTGGCAACTGGGCTACCATTCACGCCTGCCAACGCCTTGGACCTTGGCTCAGGGTACAACCGCAACGACAGAAACGAACTTGGAGTCGATTGTGAGCACACTTGCAGAACTCAGACAACACAGCGATGTGCCGAGCTTGAAGTCGGCGCTGCACCAGTTGTGCAGCGAATTCGGACGCATCACGCGGCTGGACATCCTGACCGCAATGCACGAAGGCACGAAGCAGGCCATTTGTTTCCTGCGCATGGAGCGCCCCGAGCAGGAGCAGCAGCTCATGAAAAGCCTGGGTGTGGGTCGTTTCGGTGGCGAGGTGGTGTTCGTCCTCAACCTCAACACCCCGGTTTCGGCCAACGACTTCGGTCCTTCGTCCCAGTGGGCTGATTCCGACATCTATTGATCCCCCGCTGCTGTCCCCCGTCACAGGCCCTCTTCAGGGCCTGTTTGCATGGTGGGTACCTGTCGCGTCATCGACCGTTGCCGCGGGTGACGCAGCGCAGAATCCCGCCATGAATTTCTTGCACTCACCCCTGCAGGCACGGATCGTTCAATGGCTCGTGGCACCGGGTGACACCGTGCGGCGCGGTGACGTGCTGGTGGTGCTCGAAGCCATGAAGATGGAGCATGAACTGCGTGCCGGGTCCGATGCGCGGGTGCTGGAGCTGATGTTCGGACCCGACGAGCCGGTGCAGCTGAACGACGTGTTGCTGCGCGCCGAACCGTTGGCAACGAGCCCCGCCGTGGTGGCCGAGGCGTCCATCCGTCCGACCGCGCAGGGATTGGTGCGCCCCGACCTGCAGGCGATGCTGGACCGCGATGCGCTCGCGCAAGATGCGGCGCGGCCCGACGCTGTGGCGCGTCGCCACGCACTGGGTCTGCGCACAGCGCGCGAGAACATCGCCGATCTGTGCGACGAGGACAGCTTCATCGAGTACGGAGCCCTGGCGGTGGCCGCGCAGCGCGCTCGCCGAAGCGCTGAAGATCTGGTGGCCAACACGCCGGCCGACGGCATGGTCACGGGCATCGGGTCGGTCAACGCAGCGCAGGTCGGTCCGCAGCGATCGCGCACCGTTGTGATGGCCTACGACGCCACCGTGCTGGCCGGCACCCAGGGCATGCGCAACCACCAGAAGACCGACCGCATGCTGGGCATTGCGTTGAGTCAGAAACTGCCGGTGGTGCTGTTCGCCGAGGGTGGTGGC
The DNA here is from genome assembly GCF_010104355.1 of Hydrogenophaga sp. PBL-H3. NCBI lineage: Bacteria > Pseudomonadati > Pseudomonadota > Betaproteobacteria > Burkholderiales > Comamonadaceae > Hydrogenophaga > Hydrogenophaga sp. PBL-H3. The sequence goes on along the minus strand of NZ_CP044972.1, from coordinate 4,099,404 downwards.
GGCCGACCGGGCGACACCGACATGCCCATCGTGGCGGGCCTGCACGTGGGTACGTTTGCCTCATTCGCCCGCCTGTCCGGCCAGGTGCCGGTGATCGGCATCGCGGCGGGACGGTGCTTCGCGGGCAATGCCGCGCTGCTGGGCTGCAGCGACGTGATCATCGCCACGCGCGGCAGCAACATCGGCATGGGTGGACCCGCCATGGTGGAGGGCGGCGGGCTGGGCAGTTTTCGGCCCGAAGAGATCGGGCCGAGCGATATCCAGCACGCCAACGGTGTGATCGATGTGCTGGTGGACGACGAGGCTCAGGCGGTGGTGGCGGCGCGGCACTGCCTGTCGTTTTTCCAGGGGCACCTGCCCGATTGGGTTGCGCCAGATGCGCTGGCCCTGCGCGATGCCGTACCCGAGAACCGCCTGCGTGCCTACGACACCCAGACCGTGATGCGGGGACTGGTCGACGAGGGCAGCTTGCTGGCGTTGCGCACCGGTTTTGGCGTGGGCATTCACACCGCGCTGGCGCGCATCGAGGGGCGCGCCGTGGGCTTGATGGCCAACAACCCGCTGCACCTGGGGGGTGCGATCGACGTGGACGCGGCCGACAAGGCCGCGCGCTTCATGCAGTTGTGCAACGCGCACGGTCTGCCGATCGTGAGCCTGGTCGACACGCCGGGCTTCATGGTGGGGCCGGCCATGGAGGCTCGGGCACAGGTGCGCCATGTGAGCCGGCTGTTCGTGGTGGCGGCTCAGTTGCGCGTGCCCTGCTTCAGTGTGGTGCTGCGCAAGGGCTATGGCCTGGGCGCGATGGGCATGACAGCCGGCGGGTTCCACGCACCGATGTTCACCGTGGCCTGGCCCACCGGTGAATTTGGCGCCATGGGGCTGGAAGGTGCGGTGCGACTGGGCTACCGCAAGGAGTTGCAGGCTGCGGCTGAAGGCGCCGAGCGCGATGCGCTGTACGAGCGCCTGGTGGCGGAGCAGTATGCGAAGGGATCGGCCGAGCAGATGGCCACCACGCTGGAGATTGACGCCGTGATCGATCCGGCGCAAACACGCTCGTGGCTGGTGCGGGGGCTGGCCGGCGCGAAGCTCGGCGAGCCGACAGCCAGCCGGTTCATCGATACCTGGTGAACCGGTTCAGATGAGGTCGCCGAAGCCGGTGTTGCGAACCGTCGCATTGACGGTCTGTGGCGCGGTCTGGTTGATGTTGATCCAGAACTCGCACACGTGCTTCATGGCACTGAGGAACTGGGAGAACTCGGTCGGCTTGGCGATGTAGGCGTTGGTGCCGGCGTCGTAGGCGCGCAGCAGGTCGCTGGGCTCGGTGGACGAGGTGAGCACCACCACCGGGATGTTGTGCAGCAGGTCGCTGCCCTTGATTTCCTTGAGCACACCGATACCGTCGAGCAGCGGCATTTTCAGGTCGAGCAGCACGAGCACGGGATTGCTGCCGGCGCGGTTGCTGAAGCCGTTGCGGCGGTGCAGGTAGTCCAGCGCCTGCATGCCGTCGGAGACGTGGGTGACCCTTCCGTCCAGACCATGGCGCGAGAGCGCCAGTTTGGTCAGCTCGGCATCGTCGGGGTTGTCTTCGACCAGGAGGATGGCGTCGGCGTTTTTGCTCATGATTCCAGGGGGGCAGGCATCGAATCCAGGGGGGAGTCGGAAAAACCAGGGCCCTCAAAAGGGAGGGAGAAGTAAAAGACGCTGCCGACACCGAGCTCGCTTTCGGCCCAGATGCTGCCGCTGTGCCGCTCGATGATGCGCCGTGTGAGCGCCAGCCCGATGCCCGTGCCCTCAAACTCCGAGGCGCGGTGCAGTCTCTGAAACACGCCAAACAGCTTCTGCGCGTATTTTGTGTCGAAACCCACACCATTGTCACGGACAAAGAAGGTGTAGCCCACGACCGGGTCGACGCTCCAGCCCACCTCGATGCGCGATCGTTCACGTGGGCGGCTGTATTTGTAGGCGTTGCCCAACAGGTTGGCCCACACCTCTCGCAGCAGCAAGGCGTCGCCCTGTACCACCGGCAGGTCGGGGGCGACCACCCAGTCGACAATGCGCCCCTCGGTGTCGTGCCCGATCTGGGCCACCACCGCTTCCACAAGCAGCTGAAAATCCACCGGCGTCACGTTGACCGCGGCCCGACCCAGGCGGGAGAACGCCAGCAGGCCGTCAATGAGCTGGCTCATGTGGCGGGCGGAGTTGCCGATGGTGTTGAGGTAACGCGCGCTCACCTCGTCGCACTGGCTGCCCATGTGTTCTTCGAGCAGGCTCACGAAGCTGGAGATGTGGCGCAGGGGCGAACGCAGGTCGTGCGACACCGAATACGAGAAGGATTCCAGATCCTTGTTGGCCGCCAGCAGCTGTTCGGTGCGCTCGACCACGCGGTTCTCCAGCTCGTCGTTGATGTTGCGCATCAGGTCGTCGAGTCGCTTGGCGTCGGTCATGTCGCGGTTGATCTTGGCAAAGCCGCGCAACTCGCCACTGTCGTCTCGCAGCGCGATCAGCACCGAGTGCGACCAATACTGAGTGCCGTCCTTGCGGGTGTGCCAGTTGTGCAGTTCGTGCTGACCCCGCGAGGCCGCCAGGCGCAGCATCTGGTCTGCCCGGGTCCGCCCGTGCTCGGGGTTGGCGGGGTCGAACAGCACGCCGTAATGCCGGCCCAGCATCTGCGTGGGCGAGTGGCCGTCCATGCGCTGGGCGCTGTCGGTCCAGTCGGTGATGAGTCCGTCGGCGTCCATGAAGAAGATGCAGTAGTCGCGCAGGTTGTCCACCATCAGGCGGAAACGCTGCTCGGCTTCCAGCAACTCGGTCGAGCGTTCGCGGATGCGCTCCTCCAGCTCTTCATTGAGGTTGCTCACCCGCTCTTCAATGAGCTTGCTCGCGGTGATGTCGATGATCTGGACAAACAGGCCCTTCACCATGCCGTCCTGCACATCGGGCAGGTAGCGTGAGCTGACGAAGATGTGTTTGCCATCGACCGTGGGGCGCCACGCGGTGAAGTTCTGCTCCTGGCCCGCCAGCGTGGCTTCCATGCGGGGTTTGATCTCGGCCCAGAGCTCGGGCCGCACGCAATGGCTGATGTGCTGACCCAGGATGAGCGCCGGGTCCATGCCATAGACGCGCAGGTGTTCTGCGTTGGCAAACCGAAAGCGCAGCCCGGCGTCCAGGTAGGCGATGAGGCCGGGCACATGGTCGGTGATGGTCTGCAGGAATCGCTGGTTGTCGCGCAGTGAGGTCTCGGCTGCCTTGCGGTGGGTGATGTCCACCACCGTGGTGTTGCTGCGCAGGAAGCGCCCCTCGCTGTCGCGCACCGCCGACGAGGACAGCAGCGCATCAAAGGTGCTGCCATCGCGCCGGCGCATCTGGTACTCGACCCCTTCCAGCGCATCGTCCTTGAGGATCTTGCGCATGCGGGCTTCGAGCAGCGCCACGTCCGCTGCCGGGATCACCTCGCGAAAGCCCATCTTGCCCACCACCTCGTCGCGGCTGTAGCCCAGCCAGCCCAGCTCGGTGTCGTTGATCGACACGAAGATGCCCCGGATGTCGAGTGAGTGGTAGCCACAAGGCGCCTGGTTGTAGAGGGCCTGCGCCTGGCTCAGGGCCTGGTTGAGCTGGCAGTTGGCCTGGGTGACCAGATCTTCCGACGCCTTGCGCTCGGTGATGTCCATCATCTGGACGAAGAGCCCGACCACCTCGCCGTCTTGCCAGTAGGGCGTGTAGTTGATGCTGGCGTAGAACACCGTGCCATCCGGGAACACGCGCTCACCCTCGAACTGCTGTGCCACACCCGCCAACGCCCCCTGCCGGCGCGCGTGCGTGGCCTCCAGGTCTTGTGGCCTGGCAATCTGGCTCATGTGCAGGCCTGCCAGCTTCTCGGGCGAACCATCCACCCAGCGGGCATAGCTGGCGTTGGCAAAGCGGCAGATCAGGTCGCGATCGAAATAAGCCAGTTGCACCGGTACGCTGCTGGTGATGGTTTGCAGGAAGTTGCGCTGCGTCGCCAGCGCCACCTCGGCCGCCTTGCGCTCGGTGATGTCCACCAGCGTGTTGTTCGTGCGCAGGAAGCGGCCCTGCTCGTCCAGCACCGCGGTGGTGTTGAGCAGGCCAATGAAGGTGGAGCCGTCGCGCCGCAGCATGCCTATCTCGGCGGCCTCCAGCGTCTCGCCGCGCACCAGGCGCTGCAGGCGTTCCAGCACCGTGGGGAGGTAAGCGGGTTGCACGTGGTCGCGAAAGTGCTTCTTGCCCACCACCTCGCTGCGGTTCTCGTAGCCCAGCCAGTTGAGTTCGGTCTGGTTGATCAGCACGTAGGTGCCGGTGGCATCCACCGAGTGGTAGCCACAAGGCGCCTGGTTGTAGGCAATCTGGGCCTCGCGCAAGGCCGACTGAACCCGGTCCTTGGCCTCGGCCAGCTCTTCGGTGCGCAGCTGCACGGCGCTTTCCAGCTCTGCGTTGAAGCGCTGGATGCTCTCCTGTTGCAGGTGCTGCTCGGTGATGTCGCGTGAGACCGCCAGCAGCATCACCGGTTGGCCGCTGGCATCGCAGATCGGCGTGACCATGGTGTCCCACCACTTGGGCGTGCCCTTGAACGTGGGGCCATAGGCCACGAATCTCGAACCCTCGCCGCGGCTCGCCGAAGCCACCGCGTCCAGCGCGAGTTGAACGCCGTCATCGGGCCACCATTCGGCCCATGCGCCCATGCGAACCTGCTCGAAGTCGTCCACTTCCACCAGTCGGCAACCTTGCGCCGTCATCTGCACCACACGGCCTTCGAGATCCAGCACCTTGGTGCAGTCTGGGCTGCTGGCGATGATCTGGCGGTTGAGCTCATCCTTGATGCGGGCTTCGGCCTCCAGCACGCGCATGGGCGTGATGTCCTGGATGAAGCCGAGCTGGCTGGTCACGTTTCCGTGTTCGTCGCGCAAGGGCGAATTGCGCGCCAGCACATGCACCAACTCGTTGCCTGGCCGGACCAGCCGGAACTCCAAGCTCAGGCTCTCGCCAGTGGCGATCCCTCGTATCCAGTGTTCCTGCACCCGCGGCAAATCGTCGGGATGCACGCGGTCGAGCCAGCCGAAGTTGGGGAAGTCGTGTTTGTCGAGCGCAAAAATCTGCTGCAGCCGGGCATCCACATGGGTCAGCACACCGGCCTGGTCGGTGCGGAAGATGCCGATCGGGAACGCGCTGCCCAGCGCGGCGAAGAGCGCCTCGTATTCGAGCTGCGCGGCCGCCACGGGCGAACCTTTGTCTGCGTCGAGCGCCAGCTCGAGCGACAGTGGCAGATCGGCGTGAAAACTCAGATCGGAGCCTTCATGCAGGCTGCCGCCCATGTGCTGGGCGTAGTTGCGGCGCAGGTGCAGGTTCTCCGCCTTGAGCGTCTCGATCTCCAGCAACAGCGCCCGTTCGCGAGCCGAAACCGTGGCTTCAGATCGGTTCGCATCCAGACGGCTGTCTTTCGGAGGGAAGAGAGCGCTCATTCGGCCAACTGTACCCCAGGGGGCACCCCGTCGAATGTGATATTTGACCCTCAGAACCGGGGCAGGTCGGGGTGCGCCAGACGTCCGCCGCGCACCAGCATTTTTCCGTATTCAGCACAACGTTGCAGCGTGGGAATCACCTTGCCCGGATTCAGTAGCGATTTGGTATCAAAAGCCCGCTTGACGCTGAACATCTGCTCGTTCTCCTCGGGCGAGAACTGCACACACATGCTGTTGAGCTTCTCCACGCCCACGCCGTGCTCGCCCGTGACCGTGCCGCCCATGGCCACGCTGGTCTCCAGGATGTCGGCGCCGAAGAGTTCGCAGCGGTGCAGCTGGTCGGCGTCATTCGCATCGAACAGGATCAGCGGGTGCAGGTTGCCGTCGCCGGCGTGGAACACGTTGGCGCAGCGCAGACCGTACTTTTTCTCCATCTCGGCGATGGCCAGCAGGATGTCGGCCAGGCGCTTGCGCGGGATGGTCGAGTCCATGCACATGTAGTCGGGGCTGATGCGCCCGCTGGCCGGAAACGCGTTCTTGCGCCCGCTCCAGAAGCGCAGGCGCTCGGCCTCGTTCTGGCTCACCGCGATCGCGGTGGCACCGCAGCCGCGCAGCACTGCGCTCATGCGGCCGATTTCTTCTTCCACCTCTTCGGGCGTGCCGTCGCTCTCGCAGAGCAGGATGGCCTCGGCGTCGAGGTCGTAGCCCGCGTGCACGAAGTCCTCCACCGCGGCCGTCATGGGTTTGTCCATCATCTCCAGCCCGGCCGGGATGATGCCGGCGGCAATGACGGAGGCCACCGCGTCGCCGGCTTTGCGGATGTCGTCGAAGCTGGCCATGATGCAGCGCGCCAGCAGGGGCTTGGGCACCAGTTTCACGGTGACTTCTGTGGTCACGGCCAGCATGCCCTCGCTGCCGATGACCAGCGAGAGCAGGTCAAAGCCGGGCACGTCCAGCGCCTCGCCGCCGAAGGTGACGGGCTCGCCTTCAACAGTGAAGCCGCGCACCTGCAGCACGTTGTGCACCGTCAGCCCGTACTTGAGGCAGTGCACGCCGCCGGAGTTCTCGGCCACGTTGCCGCCGATGGTGCAGGCGATCTGGCTGCTCGGGTCGGGCGCGTAGTACAGGCCGTGTGGCGCGGCGGCCTCCGAGATGGCGAGGTTGCGCACGCCGGCCTGCACCACCGCCGTGCGCGATCGCGGGTCGATCTTCAGGATGCGGTTGAACTTGGCCAGCGACATCGTGACCCCCAGGGCGTGCGGCATGGCCCCCCCCGAGAGACCCGTGCCCGCGCCGCGCGCCACCACCGGCACATCGAGCACGTGACAGGCCTTGAGCACGGCGGCCACCTGGGCTTCGGTTTCGGGCAGCACCACCACCAGTGGGCGCTCGCGGTAGGCGGTCAGTCCGTCGCATTCGTAGGGCACGGTGTCTTCCGCCTGCCAGAGCAGGGCGTGGGCTGGCACGACGGCCTGCAGGGCGCGCACCACCTCGGCCTGTCGCGCGGCGCGCTGGAGCTGGGTGGCCTGGGCGGGGGAGGCGGGTGCGTTCATGGCAGGCTCGAAATGGATTGCAAGGTGGCCAGTTCAGTTTAGGACAACGCCCCGTCCATGGTTTGAAGAAACTTGCAGCCCCCTTGAAATTTCCCGCGTGCAGCTTCAACTGAGGAGCACCGAAAGGCGCCCTCGGGCGCAACTGTTCAACCCCTTTTCTGGAGCACTTGCCATGAACCGTTTGATTGCCCGCAACCACCTGTTCGACGACTTCTTCAAGGATGTCGCCCCTGGCTTTTACGTCAAACCCCTGCACGGCGAGCCGCTGCCAGCGCAAATCAAGATCGATGTGAAGGAAACGCCCGAGGCTTATGCGGTGGAAGCCGAGGTGCCTGGTGTGTCGCGCGAAGACATACACGTCACGATCGACGGCCCGGTGGTCACACTGCGCGCCGAGATCCGCCAGCAGGACAGCCAGTCCGAAGGCGAAAAGCTGTTGCGCAGCGAACGCTTCTACGGCGCTGTGTCGCGCAGCTTTCAGTTGCCGCAGGACATCGACAACGCGACGTCGAAGGCGAAATACGAGAACGGTGTGCTGCAGCTGACGCTGCCGAAAAAGCTGCCCACCGCCGGCCAACGCCTGACGATCGAGTGACTGTGCCCCCACGCTCCGCCGCTGCGCGGGTCGCTGCCCCCCGGGGGGCTGATCCGGCTTGGGGCGGCCCGGCGCCGGAGGTTCATGCCCCCACGCTCCGCCGCTGCGCGGGTCGCTGCCCCCCGGGGGGGGCTGATCCGGCTTGGGGCGGCCCGGCGCCGGAGGTTCATGCCCCCACGCTCCGCCGCTGCGCGGGTCGCTGCCCCCCCGGGGGGGCTGATCCGGCTTGGGGCGGCCCGGCGCCGGATCGTCAGCTTTGACGGTCAGCTCACAGCCTTTTTGAGCCACTCTGCGAACGCCGCGCACTCCCAGCGGTCCATGGTGCCGGTGCGCCAGCACAGGTAGTGCGCGTGCGGGCTGGGCACGTGGCGGCTGTAGAGCGGCACCAACGTGCCGTGCTCCAGCCAGGGCGCGGCGAGTTTGAGCCGCACCAGGGCCACGCCCATGCCGGCGGCGGCGCCGTCGCACATGAGGCCGATGTCGTTGAACTGCGAACCCTCGTTGGGTTCGGGCCAGTCGAGGTCGTGCGCGGCGAACCAGGTGCGCCAAGGCTCCAGCGGGCTGCGCAGCAGCGGCACACCGTCGAGGTCCTGTGTGCTCTCGAACGGACCGTGTTCGCGCACGAAGGCGGGTGAGGCCAGCGGCGTCACTTCGTCCTTCATCAGGCAGACGTGTTCCACGTCGGCATAACGCCCGGTGCCGAAACGCACGGTGAGGTCGGCGTCCTCGGCCACCACGTCCAGCAGCGGAATGCTCACCTGCAGCGTGAGGTCGATCTCGGGGTAGGCGTCATTGAACTGCTTGAGGCGCGGCAGCAGCACCGAGCGCGCAAAGGTGGGCGTGACCGCGACGCGCAGCTTGCGCCGTCCCGGCGTGGCGGCGTTGCTCGGAAACTTCTGCAACGTGGCCAGACCGTCGCGCACGTGGGCAAGGTATTCGCTGCCTTCGGTGGTGAGCGAAAAATCGGCTCGCCCGAACAGCTTGGTGCCCAGGATCTGCTCCAGTTGCTTGATGCGGTGGCTCACCGCGCTGGGTGTCACATTGAGTTCATCCGCCGTCTGCGTGACGCTGCGCAGGCGCGCCAGCGCCTCGAAGGTGAGCAGGCACTGAATCGGCGGAATCCGGATCATTTGAAGACGACGGTCTTGTGTCCGTTCAGCAGCACGCGGTGTTCGCTGTGCCACTTCACCGCTCGCGCCAGCACCTGGCTTTCGGTGTCGCGGCCGCGCGCGGTGAGGTCTTCCACCGTGTCGGTGTGGTCCACGCGGGCCACGTCCTGTTCGATGATCGGGCCCTCGTCGAGGTCGGCCGTGACGTAATGGGCGGTGGCGCCGATCAGCTTCACGCCGCGGTCGTGTGCCTGGTAGTAGGGCTTGGCGCCCTTGAAGCTGGGCAGGAAGCTGTGGTGGATGTTGATGGCCTTGCCCGCGAGTTCGCGGCACAGGTCGTTGCTGAGCACCTGCATGTAGCGCGCGAGCACCACCAGTTCGGCGCCTTCGCTGCGGATGACCTCAAGCTGTTTCGCCTCGGCCTGCGCTTTGGTGGCGGCCGTCACCGGGATGTGGTGAAACGGCACGTTGTAGCTGGCCGCGAGTTGGTAGAACTCGCGGTGGTTGCTGATGATGGCGCGGATGTCCAGCGCCAGCAGGCCGCTCTTCCAGCGGAACATCAGGTCGTTGAGGCAGTGGCCTTCCTTGCTGACAAAGATCACGGCGCGCACCGGCTCGGCCAGCGGATGCAGGCTCCAGCGCATGCCGAAGGGCTCGGCGAAGAGTTTCAGGCGCAGCAGCAGGTCGTCTTGCGTGAGCTGGCTGCAGGCGAACTGCACCCGCATGAAGAACAGGCCGGTGTCGTGGTCGTTGTACTGCGCGGCTTCTTCGATGTTGCCGCCATGCTCGAACAAAAAGCCGGAGACGGCGTGCACGATGCCGGGGCGGTCCTGGCAGGAGAGGGTGAGGACGTGGGTGTGGTTCATGGCGGGCCGATTGTCGCAGCAAGGGCGCCGGTGGGCCTGCGCAGCGCCCTGGCAGTGGAGCCACCGGCGTGTGGGTGCCGGTGCCACAATTCCGGCTCCTCATCTGTGCCGGAGTCTCCCCCCATGGCCTACAACGACCTTCGCATGGACAACCAGTGGTTGCCCTTCACCCCCAACCGCAGCTTTGCCAAGGACCCGCGCATCTTCGTGGCGGCCGACGGCATGCACTTCACCACGCACGACGGCCGCCAGGTGATTGATGGCATCTCCAGCCTGTGGTGCGTGGGCGCCGGCCACAACCGCAAGCCCATCAACGAGGCGATCAAGAAGCAGCTCGACACGCTCGACTACAGCACCGCCTTCAGCGTGAGCAACGACAAGGCCTTCCGCGCCGCCGAGATGATCGCCGCCCTGGCCCCCGGCGACCTGAACAAGGTGCTGTTCTGCAACTCGGGCAGTGAGGCGGCCGACACCTCGATGAAGGTGGCGCTGGCCTACCACCGCGCGCGCGGCGAGGGCCACCGCAACGTCTTCATCGGCCGCGAGCGCGGCTACCACGGCGTGGGCTTCGGTGGCATGTCGGTCGGTGGCATTCCGGCCAACCGCAAGGTCTACGGCACCAGCCTGCTGCCGCGCGTGGACCACCTGCGCTTCATTCACGACCCGGTGAAACATGCCTATGTGCACAACACCGAACCGGTGTGGGACGAGGACCTGCTGCTGGAGCTGGAAAACCGCATCCTGCCGCTGCACGACCCGAGCAACGTGGCTGCCGTGATCGTGGAGCCGGTGGCCGGCAGCGCGGGCTGGTATGTGCCGCCGCAGGGCTACCTGAAACGGCTGCGCGAGATCTGCGACAAACACGGCATCCTGCTGATCTTCGACGAGGTCATCACCGGCTTCGGCCGTCTGGGCACGGCCTTCGCGTCGGACTACTACGGTGTGCAGCCCGACATGCTGAACTTCGCCAAGGCCGTGACCAACGGCGTGTTCCCGCTCGGTGGCGTGGTCTGCACCGACCGCATCTATGAAGCCATGATGGGCGCGCACGGCAGCGCACCAGAGCACGCCATCGAGTTCTTCCACGGCTACACCTACTCGGGCCACCCGGTGGCGTGTGCTGCTGCCATCGCCACCCTCGATCTGTTCCGCGAAGAGCATCTGTTCGAGCGCGCCGGCGCGATGGGCCCGGTGCTGGGCGATGCGATGCACGCCGCGCTCAAGGGCCTGCCCAATGTGATCGGCATCCGCAGCCTGGGCTTGGCGGCAGCGGTGGAACTTGCTCCCATCGCCGGTCTGCCGGGCAAGCGCGCGTTTGACGTGTTCATGGACTGCTACCACCGCGGCGTGCTGGTGCGCAACGCGGGCGAGAACCTGGTGTTCGCGCCGCCCTTCATTGTGGAGAAATCCCAGATCGAGACGATGGTCGGCACCTTGGCCGACGCCGTGAAAAGAGCCGCCTGAGTTCGCGCTTCAGCGCTTGAACTGCTGGCGCAGTTCGGCGCAGTGGTCGCGCGGCGGCTGGGGCGGCGTGAGCCACACCGCGTCCGAGGGCAGGGCCGTCCTGGGCCCGCCGGCCTGTGCCATCACCACCCGGTGTTCCAGCGTGGCCGGCAGGTACAGCGGCACACCCAGGTCGCGCCGCACGTGGCCGTTGCCGGCCACCAGCACCACCGTCTTGCCCGCACCGGCCTTCTCGACAGCGGCCACCGTGGTCCGGGCCATGGCGTCGTCGCGCGCCAGCTGGATGCGCGTCATCGGCCCGATCTGGCCCTCGGGCAGCAGGTCGCAATGGCCGCTGCGGATGCCTTCGCGCTGCTCCTGCAGGGCAGCGCTGTTGATGCGGCCTTCCAGCCCGGCATTGCCCATGGCCGCGCGCATCTGGCTGCGCGGCAGGTTGCCACCGAGCACCGGTGCACCCGCGCGCACGGCGGCCATCACCACCGGGCCGTAGGTGGCCCAGGGCCAGCCGGTGGTGGCGTCGTCGGTCCAGGCCAGAGCCTCCCGCACCCGGGTTTCGCTGGCATCGGCCGACAGGCCGGTGGTCTGGCGGCCTTGCTCGGCCATCTCCATCACCAGCGCGCCGAGCTGACCGCGCGCACCCAGCGCCTGCACCACGTCGCGCTGCAATGCCTGGTGTTCGGGCGCATCGTGTTGCTCGCCGAGCATGAGCACGGGCGTTGGCATCACGCGTTCGAGCAGGGCGGACACGGTGGTGGGCGGCTGGTGAGCGCAGGCGCCCAGCAGGGCCATGCTCACGCTCAGTGCGACAGCAGATCGACAGGTCATGCGTGGATACTACGTGGCCTGCCGCCCGTGGCAGACGCATCACACCAGTACCCGAGTGCCTCCCTTGCCCGCCTTTGGCCCCACTTCGTGGCGGCGTGTTGTCATCACCCTGTTGCTCGCCCTGGCCGCCGCGCTGCTTTGCGTGTGGCTGCGAACGCCCATTCCCTGGATGATTGGTCCGCTGCTGGTGACCGCGCTGGTCTCGATGCTGGGTGTACCCACCGAGAGCTGGACGCCACTGCGCAACACCGGGCAGTGGGTCATCGGCACCGCACTGGGCCTGTATTTCACGCCGGTCGTGGGCGCGCTGGTGGCCAGCCTGTGGTGGGCGATCGCGCTGGGCATTGCCTGGGCGCTGCTGCTGGGGCTGGCCTTTGGTGCCTGGCTCCGCCGCCTGCATGCGGGGCACCTGGCGCACCTCACACCTGCGCAGTTGCTGAGCACGACCTACTTTGCCGGGTCCATCGGCGGGGCCTCGGAGATGACGCTGATCGCCGAGCGCCAGGGTGCGAGCACCGATCTGGTGGCCGCCGCGCACAGCCTGCGCGTGTTGCTGGTCACGCTCACCATTCCGTTTGCGCTGCAGTTCTGGGGTGTGAATGGCCTGGACACGCTCACCCTGGGCCCGCGCGAGGTGCAGGCCACCGGTCTGCTGGTGCTCGCCAGCCTCACGCTCGTGGGGGCGCTGGTCATGCAATGGCTGGGCCGCGCCAACCCGTGGTTCATGGGTGCGCTGGTGGTCACCATGGTGATCACGCTCTGTGGCGTCACCTGGTCCGCGATCCCGCAGCCGCTGTCCAACGCGGCGCAGCTGGTCATCGGCGTGAGCCTGGGCGTGCGTTTCACGCCGGCCTTCGTGCACACGGCACCCCGCTGGCTGGCTTCGGTGGCGTTCGCCAGCTTTTTCATGATGGGCATCTGTGCGCTGTTCGGCTGGGGCCTGTCCAAAGCCACCGGCCTGCACCCGGCCACCCTGCTGCTGGGCACGGCCCCCGGCGGCATCGCCGAGATGGCCATCACCGCCAAGGTGTTGCAACTCGGTGTGCCCGTGGTGACCGCCTTCCAGGTCTGCCGCCTGGTGGCCGTGCTGGTGCTGGCCGAGCCGGTGTACCGCTGGCGCTACCGCCAGACGTGAAAAAGCCCGGACAAGGCCGGGCAGTGGAGCGGGGAGGAACTCGTCTAGTGCATCACAACTGGCATTTGAGCCAATTCTGCGTAGCCTTCCAGCGTGTCTTCCACCTCTTCCTGCGAAGGGGTGCTCTGCTGCCAGGCGGTGATCTGGATTTGGAACATCTCGGCCCATGAGCCGTCGAGATACACCTCTTTGCCCGAGCGCTTGTCCACGATCTCGAACCCATGGCGCGGGATCTGTGGGCCTTGCGCGGACGTGTCTTCACCTTCTGTGGGTGCGTTGGCCAGGATGTGGACCACAGCGAAGGCATCCGAGTCGTAGAGCATGTTCATGACTGAAATTCCTTGTGTTGGGAAAACCGGCTTCCGTTGTCACTTATATCGGCAAAAGTTGGCGGTCTTGAAGTTCCGAGTGGTCTTTACATGGCAACGTTCCCTGTCATTTCAAGATGCGTGGGTTTTTCGGCACAAACCCGGCTCTGTTCCTAGGGCAGACGGCTGAGTTGCTGGTCGGCCACGTCGCCGTTGGACTGGGTCACGCGCAGGCGCACCGGCAGATGCTGCAGGTCGGGCGCCAGCCACATCTCCACCGTGCTGTCGAATTCCTTGCGCGGCAGGCGCTTGAGCAGGCGCGCACGGACCTCGCCGGCAGGCAGCGAGAGCCGGACCTCGTCGCCCACTTCAAACCGCCAGATGTCGGCATCACCCGTGCCGGCCACCTGCATCTCGATGGTCTGACCGCTGGCGTAGGCCTGCGGGCGCGCCTGCAGCAGGCTGGCGATCTGCAAGAACAGGCTCAGGCGGTCTTGCGCGCCGGGCCGCAACTCGGCGTCGGGTGCGTTGTTGCTGAAGCGGATGCGCTGGTTCGCGGCGTCGAAATGGGCCGCCTTTTCGCTGCGGCTGCGGTCGGCGAAACGCTCGGGCATCAAGCCGGCGGGGCCCACCCGGCCGGTGCTTGTCTGGACCCGGCTGCCCAGCAGGAACACCTTCATTTCCATGCGGGCGTCGTAGCGGCCATCGCCAGTCCGCCACTCGAGTCGGCCCTGTGCGCTGTAGGCGATGCCCTTGATGCGGCCGGTGACGTCGTAGTCGAGCTGGGTGCTACCGGGTGGTTGCGCCGGGGGCAGGGGCCGAGCGGCAGCGCTCGCTGGTGCACGCTTCCTGAGGGCGGCGGCCGCCAGCCGTTCTTCGTCGGGCGCGGTGTTGGCTTCGTCATCTTCGGACGGTGCCGGCGTGCGCGCGGTGTCGTCCGCGCCGGGTTCGGCCAGGGCGAACTGCTCCACGGGCGCCGGCTCGGCGGGAGGGGCCTCGGTGACCTCCGGCGGGGCCATTGCGACCGCTGCCGGTGCAACGGCGCCAGCTTGCACTTGTTCCACCACTGGCGCTGGTGAGGGTGTGGGGGGCACTGGCCGGGGCTTGGACGCTGCGCGCGCGGCAGCGGTGGGCGCTGCCTGCACTGCCTGCGGCACCGATGCCTCGGCCGGCACGATCCACCGCACGGTGCTCACGCGCGCCACCGCCACAGATGGCGCGGGGTCGGGTATCCCCATGCCATTGCTGCGGGCCTGCAGCGCCGCCGCGGGGGCCGGCATGGTGGCCGTTGGTCGCGCGCTGGTGCTGAAGCCGGGCAGCTCGCCCAGCAGCAGCGCGAAGTGCACACCCAGCACACCGGCAACCAGCGCCAGCAACGTCGGCCAGCGCGGTGCGGCTGCGGGCGTGCGCACCAGGCTCATGGGCTGAGTGGGGGCGGGCGGTGACCGAGATCGGCGCTCAGCTGGCGTGCGCTCTCCAGCACGGCGCGGGCGGGCGCGCCCGACCACTCGGTGTCCAGCGTGGCGACCGAACCCAGCACCACCAGGCCCAGCGCCAGGCGGCCTTGGGCGTCGAACACCGGCGCACAGAAACCGCCCACGCCGGGCAGCAGGCTGTGCACCACACGGGCCAGCCCGTGCTGGCGCGTCTCGTCCAGCAGGGCTTGTACCTCCGCCAGCGTGTGTGGCACGTCCACCAGTGGCAGGCCGCTACGCGGCAGCTTCTTCAGGCGGGCCAGTTCGTCGCGCACCATGGGGCCAATGCGCTGTGCGTCGCGCCCCTCGGTACCCATGAAGGCGGCAAAGCACCGCCCGGTGGCCGAGGTGAGCAGTGGCATCACATCGCCCAGGCGCAGCGTGACCGGCACGGTTTGCGGCGCTTCGATCCAGTGCACCATGGTCGGCCCCTGGTTGCCCCACACCGCGATGGCCAGGGTGTGGCCGGTCTGGGTGATCAGCGCGTCCATGCGTTCGCGCGCCAGCTTCACCGCGTCGATGCGCGAGAGGCTGGCCAGGCCCAGGCGCAGCGCGGCGGGGCCGAGGTCGTAGCGGGTGCTCACGGGGTCTTGCACCACCAGCCCCATGCGCTGGAAGCTCACCAGGTAGCGGTGCGCTTTGGCCGCACTCATGCCGGCGGCCGCGGCCAGGTCGCGCAGCATCAGCGCGCCCGGCGCTTCCGACAAGGCGTTCAGCAGCTCGAAGCCCACCTCCACCGACTGGATGCCCGCGCGCTGCGGCTCGTCCTCGTCCGCATCCGTGACGACTGGGGTGATAAGGGTGTTGCGTTGGGCGGTGGGCATGGAACTGGGTTGAACAGGTAGGACGAAGGGCGGGCAGACAGGTTCAACGAGATGTGTGTCCGATTGAAGCCAGGTATCCGCGTTCCCGGGGCATCGCCTAGAATCCTGTCCTTACGAATAGGTTAATCGATTTCACTAATCGTAATCACCGGCGGAACCACCCGCGTAACCACCAGGAGACTCTCATGAAACTCGCCACCTACAAGGACGGC
This sequence comes from Hydrogenophaga sp. PBL-H3, assembly GCF_010104355.1. Taxonomy (NCBI): domain Bacteria; kingdom Pseudomonadati; phylum Pseudomonadota; class Betaproteobacteria; order Burkholderiales; family Comamonadaceae; genus Hydrogenophaga; species Hydrogenophaga sp. PBL-H3. The sequence goes on along the minus strand of NZ_CP044972.1, from coordinate 4,083,564 downwards.
TCGCGCGACGGACAGCTTGTTGTGGTCTCGCGCGACCTGAGCACGGCGCATTATGCGACCGGCATCGCGCACAAACTGCAGCAGGCGCTGGACGACTGGAACTTCATCGGTCCGCAGTTGCACGACCTCTACGTCACGCTCAACCAGGGCAAGGCGCGTCACGCGTTTCCGTTTGACCCGGCGATGTGCATGGCGCCGCTGCCGCGCGCCTACCAGTGGGCCGACGGCTCGGCCTACATCAACCACGTGGAGCTGGTGCGCGCGGCGCGCAGCAGCGAGGTGCCGCAGTCGTTCTACGCCGACCCGCTGATGTACCAGGGCGGCAGCGACGACTTCATCGGACCGTGCGACGACGTGGTGGTGCCCAGCGAAGACTTCGGCATCGACTTTGAAGCCGAGATCGCGGTGGTGACCGGTGACGTGCCCATGAGCGCCACACCCGAGCAGGCGCTGGACGGCATCCGCCTGCTGATGCTGGCCAACGATGTGTCGCTGCGCAACCTGATCCCGGCCGAGCTGGCCAAGGGCTTCGGCTTTTTCCAGAGCAAGCCGGCCACCGCGTTCAGCCCGGTGGCGATCACGCCCGATGAGCTGGGCGACGCCTGGCAGGGCGGCCGTGTGCACCTCACGCTGCAAAGCACCTGGAACGGCCGCAAGGTCGGGATGTGCGAGGCCGGTCCCGAGATGACCTTTCATTTCGGCCAGCTGATCGCCCACATCGCCAAGACGCGCAACGTGCGCGCCGGCTCCATCGTGGGCAGCGGCACGGTGAGCAACAAGAGCGTGGAAGTGGACGGCCGCAAGGAGTGGCCCAAGGGCTACAGCTGCATCGCCGAGAAGCGCGCGATCGAAACCATCCTGGATGGCCAGCCCTCGACCGCCTTCATGAAGTTCGGCGACACCATCCGCATCGAGATGAAGGGCAAGGATGGTCAGAGCATCTTCGGTGCCATTGACCAGAAGATCGCCCCATTGCAGGCTTGAGGTACACCCCGTTCGCCCTGAGCTTGTCGAAGGGCTCGCGCGAACTGTCGCAAGAAGGCTTCGACAGGCTCAGCCCGAACGGGAGTGCCTAGCTGGCGTACACCTGCGCCAGCGAAGCAAACCCCTTGACCTCGATCGGGTTGCCGAACGGGTCGCAAAAGAACATCGTCCACTGCTCGCCCGGCTGCCCTGCAAAGCGCACCTGCGGCGGCAGCACGAACTCCATCCCCGCCGCCTGCAATCGCGTGGCCAGCGCCTGCCACTCGGGCAGCAACAAGACCAGACCGAAGTGCGGCATGGGCACCAGATGCTCACCCACACGGCCGGTGCGTGATGTCTTGAACGGCTCGCCCAGGTGCAGCGAGATCTGGTGGCTGAAAAAATCGAAGTCGACCCATGTCTCGGTGCTGCGCCCCTCGGCGCAGCCAAGCACACCGCCGTAGAAGCGGCGCGCCTCATGGAGGTCGGTCACGTGGAACGCGAAGTGAAACAGGCTGCGGGTGGACAGGGTGGTGGCTTGGTCGTTCATGCCCCCAGCATACCGACAGCAGCGTCGATCAAGCTTCGGTTTTGGTCTGGCAGTCGATGCAGCGCATGGCCGTGGGGTTGGCGTGCAGCCGCGCGGCGGGAATGGACACGCCGCAATCGACGCACAGGCCGAAGCTGCCGTCGGCGATGCGCTTGAGGGCGGCGTCGATCGCGATCAACTCGGCGGACTCCCGCTCTTCCAGTGCAAAAGACAGCTCTCGTTCGGTGTTGGCCTGGGACTGGTCGTCGCTGGCGTTGCCCAGTGCTTCGGCGGCCGACTCGGAACGGCTCGTGGTGCCGCCTTGCTGGGCGCGCAACTGCGCCAGCACATCGGTGCGCATCTGCTGGAGTTGGATGGCGAAGGTGTCTGAAATGCGGGCTGTCATGCGGGGCTCCTCGGCAAGAGAACCGGATCGTGTGTCGACCCGGAGAACGCCGCCATCTTGCACCTTGTGGGCGTGCTGCGCCTTGACGCACGTCAATCACAATCGCCAGGTCCGGGCGCGCCGCGGCGAGCGCCTGATTCACAACCCGATTTCTTGAGGAGACCCTGATGACCACCGTGGATTACAGCCGCTACCAGACCCTGGCCATCACCCGCCGAGGCCCTGCGGTGGGTGGGGTGCCGTCGGTGCTCGACATCCAGATGCGAGCCGACGGCCCGGGCGGCAACGGCAAGCTGCCCACCGCCGGCCACGAAGGCCACTGGGAGCTGAGCGAAATCTGGCGCGACGTGGGGCGCGACGACAGCGTGCGTTGCGCCGTGCTGCGTGGCAGTGGCCTGGGTTTTTCGGGCGGCGGCGATCTGGCGCTGGTGCAGGACATGGCGACCGATTTCGAGGTGCGCACGCGGGTGTGGAAAGAAGCACGCGACCTGGTCTACAACGTGATCAATTGCGACAAGCCCATCGTCAGCGCCATGCACGGCCCGGCCGTGGGCGCGGGGCTGGTGGTCGGCTTGCTGGCCGACATCTCGATCGCCGCGAAGACCGCCAAGATCGTCGACGGCCACACCCGCCTGGGCGTGGCCGCTGGTGACCACGCGGCCATCGTCTGGCCGCTGCTGTGTGGCCTGGCCAAGGCCAAGTACTACCTGATGTTGTGCGACCCCATCAGCGGCGAAGAGGCCGAGCGCATCGGACTGGTGTCGCTTGCGGTGGACGACGAGCAACTGCTCGACAAGGCGTTCGAAGTGGCCGACCGTCTGGCCAGTGGCAGCCAGACCGCCATCCGCTGGACCAAGTACTCGCTCAACAACTGGCTGCGCCAGGCGGGCCCGGCGTTCGACACCTCGCTGGCGCTGGAATTCATGGGTTTTGCCGGGCCCGACGTGCGCGAAGGTGTGGCATCCTTGCGTGAACGTCGAGCCCCCCGCTACGGCGTGGACGGCTGAGACCCGGCAGCACGGCAGTCGCCCCTGACCCCCCCACAGGAGACACCCATGAGCGACGCGCCCAGCAGTGGTTTTGGCAAGTTCGTGCCCGGCTTCGAGTTCCTGCAAAACCTCGCGGGCCAGGCCGCCGGGGGAGTGGCGCAGGGCATCGGACAAAACATCCCGCAAATGCCCAACCTCGGCCACTGGGTGGCGCCAACCTTCAACGTGGAAGACCTGGAAAAACGCATCGAGGAGCTCAAGGCGGTGCACTTCTGGCTCGACCAGAACTCCAAGGCGCTGGGTGCCACCATCCAGGCCCTCGAAGTGCAGAAGATGACGCTGTCCACCCTCAAGAGCATGAACTTCAGCATGGGCGACGTGGCCAATGCGCTCAAGATCAAGGCTGCCGACACGCTGGCCAGTTTCACCGGGGCGGCGCCGGCTGCCGCACCAGCGCAGTTCGCCGGGCTCGAGATCCCTGCGCGCACTTACGGCCAGGCGCCAGCGGCCGAACCCGACGAGGAGCCCGAACCCGAAGCAGCGCCCGAACCGACACCCCGGAGCAAGGCCCGCAAGACGGCCCCCGCGGCGGCGCCTGCCGCGGGCGGGGTGGTGGACCCGATGCAGTGGTGGGGTGCGATCTCGCAGCAGTTCCAGCAGATCGCCAGCAACGCGATGAAAGACGTGGCCAAACAGACCGCGCTGGACACCACGCGCCAGGTGGCCTCGGGCCTGACCGACCAGGCCGTGAAGGTGGCGACCGGCATGGCCGGCAAGGCTGCGCGCAGCATCGGTGGCACGGTGGCGCGCAACGTAGGCACCGCCGCCGGCATGGGTCGCGCAGCGGCCCGGGCAGTCACCGCGCCAGCGAAGAAGGTCGCACCCCGGGCTGCGGCAAGGAAGGCTCCGACCCGTGCCCCCGCGGCCAAGGCCCTGGCGCGAGTGCCATCGGCGCAGCCCATGGCGGCGGGTGACTGGCCGATGCCCACGGCGTTCTTTCCGGGATTTGCCGCGTTGCAGCCGGCGGCTGCAACGCAGGCCAAGCCCAAGGCTGCGGCCAAAAAGGGCGGAGCCCGCAATGCGGCCGCCCCGAATCCGGCTGCCCGCAAGACTGCGGCGGCCAAGTCCGCCCGCCGACGCTGAACCACAACGCCGTTGCTGGGTCAACTCCCGATGAAGCTCTTTCCCTACGCCCACGCCACCCATCCGCAATGGCGCATGGCTGCGGCTCTGGTGCTGGCGCAGCTGCGTGGCCAGATGGCCCTGCCCGACTTCGCCAAGGCGCCTTCACTGGCGCTGCTTTACATCACCGATCACTACGCCTCCGAGGCCCAGGCCATCCTGGAGCACCTGAGCGCGGAACTGCCTGAGGTGACCGACTGGGCGGGCACGGTGGGGGTGGGCGTGTCGGCCAACAACGTGGAGTATTTCGACGAACCCGCGCTCAGCGTGATGCTGTGCGACCTGAGCCCTGACCAGTACCGTGTGTTCAGCGGCGTGGCGCCGCTTTCGGCCAGTGGCCGCACGGCAGGCGCTCCCGGTTTCGTGGCCCACACCGCGCTGGTGCATGCCGATGGCAGCACCCCCGAGCTCAACGAGCTGATCGCCGAAGTGGCCGACCGCACCACCGGCGGCTATGTGTTCGGCGGGCTGGCTGGCAGCCGTGGGCCGAGCGTGCAGTTCTCGCTCGGCAGCGCGGGCAATCTGAGCGGCCAGGGTGCCGCCAGCGGCGTGTTTCATGGCGGCTTGAGCGGTGTGGCTTTCGGGCCCGACGTGGGCATCGTCTCGCGCGTGACGCAGGGGGCACAGCCGGTGGATCGGGAGCGCACGGTCACAGCCTCGGACGGCAACCTCGTGCTGGAGCTCGACGGTGAACCAGCGCTGGAAGTGCTGCTGCGCGAACTCGACATTTCATTGGAGCAGCCCGAGCTGGCCATGCCGCGCCTGCGCGCCACGCTGGTGGGCCTGACGCAACCCCACCCCGATGTCGACTTCCTGCTACCGGCCAGTGGCCCGCAGCTGCGCGGGCAGTTCGGCACCGAGGTGATGGTGCGGCACCTGATCGGCCTGGACCCGGGTCGCCGCGGCGTGGCCATTGGCGACCTGGCGCCCGAGGGCACGCGCCTGGCGTTTTGCGAGCGCAACGTGCAGGCCGCGCGGGCCGATCTGGTCCGGGTGTGTTCCGAGGTGCGCGAAGAGCTGGAGCCCGAGGAACTCAGCCTGTCGATGGCCAGCGCCCTGACCGCGGCCGAGGCGGATGCCGCACCCCATCCGGCGCGGCGCATTGCCGGCGCCATTTACGTGAGCTGTGCTGGTCGAGGTGGCCCGCATTTCGGCAGCCCGAGTGCCGAGCTGCAGGTGGTGCGACGCGCACTGGGCGACGTGCCGCTGGTGGGGTTTTTTGCCGGTGGCGAGATCGCGCACCACCGGCTCTATGGCTACACCGGGGTGCTGACGGTGTTCACGATGCCGGCCGCGTGATGCGGCCGGTGCGAATCAAGCGGACTTGACCGCGCGGGCGCGGGCCCGCTCCAGCGTGCGGTTCGCATCCGCCACGCCCATGCCGTACATGTCGGCGAACTCCTCAACCGTCTTGCCGCTGGCTTCAAACGCGCGCAGCAGCGCCGCGTCCTTGGCCGCCCGGGCCACCACCGCGTCCAGCGCCTCCTGGGTCAGCGCATTCACAGCCTCGTCGCGCGTTTGCACCAGCGCAGCGTAGGCTTCGGCGCCCAGGCCGGAGGCTTCGAACGCCTGCTCGATGCGCTGGCGCAGCTTGGGCCGCAGGTCTTGCGGTGCGCGGCCCTGGCGGCGGCGAAACACCTCCACCAGCGCGTGGTGCACATGCTCGGGCGCCATGTCTTCCACGGGCTGACCACTCAGGTCGCAGCGCGGGTGGCCGCTGGCCACCGCGGTGAGGTAACGGGTGGAGCGCGTGTGCAGGGCCAGGGCGGCTTTCAGACCGTCCTTGTCCAGGGTGTCGGGGTGCGCGTCCAGCAGGTCCTGGAAGATGCCGCGCTTCATGGGCAGAAACACTTCGCCGAACAGCGCCGGGTACAGCGAGGCCAGCTGGTCGAGCATGGGGTGGTGGCGCGCCGGCGCGGCGCCGGCGGGCGGGTTGGCACCGCCTCGCTGCGCGCGCTGGGGCGCCGGGCCGCGGCGGTTGCGCCCGCCGCGTGCCGGGGGGCGGTTCCCGGTGTCGGATGCGGCAGGAGCCGGCGCTGCTGCGTCGGTGGGTTCGGAGGCGTTCGGATTCATGGTTTCCTGCATTCAGGCGGTCGAGCAAAGCCCGACATCATGCCAGCCGTGCTGCACAGCCGGGCCAACTCAACGCCGCAGTTGTCCAAAGGCTTCGAATTCCCAGCTGCGCATGGCCAGCACCAGGGTGTAGCCTTCGCGGTCCTTCTCGGCCAGTTTCTGGTCGGTCTGGTGTTGCTGCGCAAAGTCTTGTGCCACACGTTGCAGGCGCTCCATGAACATCGGCGCGAGCGTGCGGCTGACCGAGCCGTGCACCAGCATCAGGCCCTCGCCCGAGCCATCGAAGCCACCACGGAAATAGTCGAGCAGGGCGTGGTCGCGGAAGAAGTTCATCACCGGACCGTGCGGGCGCCAGCGGAAGGTCTTGGCCAGCTTGAGGCGGTAGCGGTTGAGTGGGCGCAACTCGATGATGCCGATGCGGTCGAGCTGGGCCAGGCACTTCACGCAGTCGGCCTCGCTCAGGCGGTACTGCGCCGTGATCTGCTCCAGTGTCCACTGGCTCAGCACGCAGATGGCCACCAGCAGCAGTTTCTTGTCGGCCACCACCGCGCGCTCCTGCTCCTGTGTCATCTCGCGCAAGAGCGGTTGCGCGTCGGTCACGCGGCGCGCGAGGTCGGCGAAGTCCAGCCGCAGGGCGCGGCAGATCGCGTCCACCTTGGACAGCGACATGTCACCCTTGGCCAGCATGCGCTTCACACTCGATTCGGCCATGCCCATGGCCTGCGCCAGATCGGCGTAGGTCATGTGCGCGGCCTTGAGTTCCTGCTTGAGGGCGGTGACGAGGTCGGTGGTGGTGCTCATGGTCGTTGTCCCGTCGGGTATTGCCGATCGATACCTGATGCAAATGATCTTGGCACTGTATCGAAATTCGCGACCTTTTGGCCCCAGCCGCCAGACACTCCCGCCAGCCTGTTTGCGGCTGTTCATCTGGAGCTCGACACATGATCCCGACTTCGCCTGTTTCCCTGGTCTCCCCGATCCGCCATTCCGCTCCTGCGACTGCGTTCATCGTGGTCGCCTGGAGTCTGCTCACGTTGTGGGTGTTCGCGTGGCTGCTGGGGCCCGCCGTGGTCTCGCTGCTCGATCTCTCGCTCAACCCACAGGGGCATGCGCCATTGCATGCACACGGACACCCGTTCGTGGATGCCCGCAGCTGGTGGGGTGTGCCCAACACGCTGGACGTGCTGAGCAACCTGCCGCTGGTGTTCGCCGGTGCTGCCGGTTTCTGGTGCCTGCCAGGGGGTGCATTGGCGCAGTCCACAAGCCATGCATTGCAGGTCTTCTTTGCCGGCCTGATAGCGTTGTATGCCCTGGCCAAGCTGCTGGAGCTCGGTGACGAGGCCGTGTTCCGTGCCACGGGTGAATGGGTGTCGGGCCACAGCCTCAAGCACGTGGCGGCGGCCTGCGCCGCGCTGCCGATATTCTCCGCAGTGAGGCGGCGGGAGCCCGGTGACAATGCGCCCGTCCATCCTGCGGCGATGGGCTGAGACCCGCACCCACAACGACAGGAGAAATCAGCCATGTCCGTGTCCCCATCGCACCCCGCCGAGGGTGGTCAGTTCGCCCTGCTGCGTCAGCGCCGATTCGCACCGTTCTTCTGGACGCAGTTCCTCGGGGCGGCCAACGACAATCTCTTCAAGTTCGCGTTCACCGTGCTGGTCACGTACCAGTTGCAGGTGAGCTGGTTGCCGCCGGCGCTGGCCGGGCTGGTGATCGGTGCGCTGTTCATCCTGCCGTTTCTGCTGTTCTCGGCCACCAGCGGCCAACTGGCCGACAAGCTGGACAAGAAAACGCTGATCGTCTTCGTCAAGCGGCTGGAGATCGGCATCATGGCGCTGGCTGCTTGGGCGTTCTTCACCACGCACATTCCGCTCTTGTTGCTGTGCACCTTTCTGATGGGGCTGCACTCCACGCTGTTTGGCCCGGTGAAGTTCGCCTACCTGCCCAACCACCTGAGCGAGCGTGAGCTCACGGGTGGCAACGGTATGGTGGAGATGGGCACCTTTGTGGCCATTTTGCTGGGCAACCTGGCGGGTGGTCTGATCATCGCGGTGCCCGAGATCGGCGCCCACCACGTGGGCTTCAGCTGTGTGGCGCTGGCCCTGATCGGCCGCATCACCGCGCAGGCGGTGCCCGCCACGCCGGCCACAGACCCTGGCCTCACCATCAACTGGAACCCGTTCACCGAGACCTGGCGCAACCTCCAGCTGGCGCGCGGCAACACGGTGGTGTTCCGCTCGGTGCTGGGCATCAGCTGGATGTGGTTCTTCGGCGCGGTGTTCCTCAGCCAGTTCCCCAGCTTTGCCAAGGAGGTGCTGCACGGCAACGAGCAGGTGGCTTCACTCCTGCTGATCGTATTCTCCATTGGTATCGGCACCGGTTCGCTGTTGTGCGAGGTGCTCTCGCGGCGGCATGTGGAGATCGGCCTGGTGCCGCTGGGCGCGATCGGCATGAGCGTGTTCTCGATCGATCTTTACCTCGCCTCCAGGGGCCTGCCGCCGGCCAGCTCGCTGGGGCTGGCCGAATTCATCGCCCAGCCGGCCCACTGGCGCGTGCTGGCCGATCTCACCTTGCTCAGCCTGTTTGCGGGCCTCTACAGCGTGCCCATGTACGCGCTGATCCAGATGCGCAGCCAGCCCACGCACCGCGCCCGCATCATCGCGGCCAACAACATCCTCAACGCGCTGTTCATGATCGCCAGCGCCGTCATCGCGGGAGCCTTGCTCTCGGTGGGCTTCACCATCCCGCAGATGTTCCTGCTGGTGGGCCTGGCCAACGCGGTGGTGGCGTTCTACATCTTCATGCTGGTGCCTGAATACCTGATCCGTTTCGTGGCCTGGGTGGCATCGCGGCTGGTGTACCGCTTCAAGGTGCGGGGTGACGAACACATTCCCACGCAGGGCGCGGCGGTGCTGGTGTGCAACCACGTGAGCTTTGTCGACGCGGTGCTGCTCATGGCCGCCAGCCCGCGCCCGATCCGGTTTCTGATGGACCACCGCATCTTCAAGGTGCCGCTGCTGGGCTGGCTGTTCAAGCTGGCCAAGGCGATTCCGATCGCGCCGCAAAAGGAGGACGCGCAGGCTTACGATGCCGCGTTCGAGGCGGCTGTGGCGGTGTTGCGCGACGGCGAGCTGCTCGCGATCTTTCCCGAAGGTGGCATCACGCGCGACGGGCAGCTGCAAGCTTTCAAAGGTGGCGTGATGAAGATTCTGGAGCTGGCCGCAAGCGAGGGCATGCAGCCCAGCGTGATCCCCCTGGGCCTGAGCAACCTGTGGGGCTCGTACTTCAGCCGGGTGGAGGTGCGCAACGGTGAAGCGGTGGCGATGGTTCGACCGTTTCGTCGCGGGTTCTTCAGCCGTGTGGGGCTTCGGGTGGGCGAGCCGCTGGCGGCCTCGACTGTCGCACCGGAAGGCTTGCGCAATCGGGTCGCCGCCCTGATCGACTGAGGGCCTGGAGCGCCATCCCTCACGTCTCCAGGATGGAGCGCAGGGCGAGTGCGTCGATGGGTTTGTGCAGGATGGGGAAGCCGAGTTCGGAGGCTTCCTGGATGCGCTGAGGGGAGGTATCGCCGGTGAGGATGTAGGTGGGGATGGAGCGTGGGAGGCATGCGTGCACGGCGCGGATGGCATCGACGGCGGTGACGTTGCCGCCCAGGCGGTAGTCGGAGATGAGGAGATCGATGTCGGGGGCGTGGGAGATGGCCATGACGACGGCCTCGTCGGGGGAGGTGGCGCAGAAGACGCGGTGGCCCCAGACGCCGAGCACGCTGCGCATGGCGGCGAGGACCTGCTCGTCATCGTCGATGACGAGCACGCCCAGGCGGTCTCCGGAGGGCTGGAAGGAGGGCTCTGATGTGGGCAGGTCGGTGTGCTCGGGAGGCTCGCAGCGAGGCACGCGGATGCTGAACATGGAGCCGCGCCCGGGGGTGGAGCGCAGGTCCAGGGGGGGCGTGCAGCAGGAGGGCGGAGCGCTTGACGATGGACAGGCCCAGGCCCAGGCCGTGTGCTTCGTGGCGCGCGGCGGGGGTCTGGCCGATCTGGAAGAACTCCTCGAAGATGGCCTCGCGCTGTTCCTGGGGGATGCCGATGCCGCTGTCCCAGACCTGGAACTCGACCTCGGGGCCGCGCAGGCGGCAGCCGATGAGCACGCGCCCGCGGGAGGTGTAGCGCACGGCGTTGGAGACCAGGTTGACGAGGATGCGGCGCAGCACGGTGGGGTCGGTGTCGACCCACAGGCGCGAGCTGCAGACGTGCAGCTGCAGGCCTTTCTCGGTGGCGAGCTGGTGGAAGTCCTGATCGAGGTCTTCGAGCAGGCGCTGAGCGCTGGTGGGTGCGCGCTCGACCTGCACGGCGTTGGCGTCCAGGCGGGAGACGTCCAGGAGCATGTTGAGGAGTTGGCCCAGGCCGTCCAGGGAGGCCTGCATGCGCCGGCAGATCTCGGCGAGGTCGGAGGTGCGCACGCTCCTGGCCTGGGACATGGAGCGCAGGGCGGTGAGGAAGAGGCTGAGGGCGTGGATGGGCTGGCGCAGGTCGTGGCTGGCGGCGGCCAGGAAGACGGATTTGGCGCGGTCGGCGGCCTCGGCCTTGTCTTTCTCCGAGCGCAGGCCTTCGATGAGTTCGTGGATGCGTGCCTGGGCCTCGCGGCGGTCGCGGATGTCGCGCACGACGGCCATGCGCAGGCGTTCGCCGTTGCGCATCATGGAGCGCCCGATGATCTCCACCGGGATGCGCTCGCCGTGCACGTTGAAGACTTCGCTCTCGTAGGAGGCGTCCGCGCCGGAGGCAATGACCGAGGCCGCCCGCGCACGGTACTCGGGGGGTATCAGCTCCAGCACCGAACGGCCCAGCAGCATGTGCAATGGCGTTTCAAACAGCCGGCTGGCAGCCGGGTTCGCATCGGTGATCAATCCATCGCGGTGGAAGACCACGCCCTCTTCGCTGGCGTTCATGAAACGGGACAGACGGTCCTCGGATTCGCGCAGGGCGAACTCCGCCCTGTACCGCTCCGTGATGTCGGTGATCAGGTAAAAGAAACCTTTGTCCGTGCCCGCGTCATTCACACCCCTTGCCGATGTGACCGTCACCTCAAGCCGCAGGGCGTCACCTGCCACTGAGGTGAGTTCACAGGGGAATGTGACTGGCACGTGTTCCTCGCGCGCACGGCGCAGGAAGGGCACCACCGCCGCTCGCAGGTCCGCGCCAATCAGGTCAAGAGCCGGCGTCCCGATGATCGTCTGCTCGTCGAACCCGAACAACTCTGCAAACCGCTGATTGGCAAACTCGCAGCGGTTCTGAGGAGGCGGGCCGAAGTGAGCGACCATCACGGGCAGGTGTTTGAAGATCAGCCGGATGCGCTCGGCCAGCGTCTGCGCCTCGACGCGAGCCAGCTCGATGGCCGTGGTGTCCGCGAAGTAGCAGGCGTGATGACCGGACTCCGGCATCCAGTAGCCCTTGCAAGTCAACCATGTGGGTCGGAACGACGCGCCTGCGCTGGATCGTTCACTCAAATGGAGCGTGGCTTCAAAGTCTTCCTGACGATTCAGGCGGGCGAGCAGCTCAAGGCGAGACGGGTCCGACAACAGCTCCGTCCATTTTTCGGGGCACTCTGCGGACTGATGCAGCTCCCTGAATGCCAGCGGCGCGTGCAGCAACGCGGCTCCAGGCCCCAAGGCCGCTCCGAGACCGGGGAGCAGTTCCCATGGAATCAAGGAGGGATTTCGCATGGGCGTCGGGCTGTCCTGGGGTGGCTGGGCAAGGGTGGCTCATCGTAGCCTTTGGATTGAAATAAATCCATCGGGCGGGTGTGCGCTTTGCCCCGGATGTTGTGTTCGTGAAGTCCGAAACAACCGCGCCGGGAAAATACTGCCCGTGCATTATTGAGGCCCGAATTGCCTGCCCAGAGACTCGAAGCTCACTCCACCCATTCCGGAAGACGCGAGCATGACAGAGAGCTTTGCAATGACCTTGCAGCCCGGCGCCCAAGCCGGCCAGCGTGACCATCAGGCTCACGCGATGTCGCCCCAGACGGCTGATTCGCAGAACACCGTTGCCCGGGGTGGTGGCGGGCAAATCCACAAACCTTTGCCACTGGCAGCGGTGCTGCGCCATGTCTCGCTCATGGAAGAACCTGGTCGCGTCGCGTCGCGTGAGCCTGTCTCCGCCAGCGCGCCGGCTTTGAGCCGCGTCAACCACCTTCTCCACACGGTGCTTGAGACCTGCCTGCAACTCGATGCCGCGCGTCAGCAGCTCCAGAGCGCCATTTCCACCCAGCGCGAGTTGGAAGTCGTGCTGGAGATGCTGGCGGCCCGGGTTGAATTGGGACATGCCAGTCAGATGGATCACCGCAAGGTCACGAGCCGCCTGACCGCTGCACGCGAAACAGTGATCCGGATCGTGGGCGAATGGAACCGGATCGGCCGGCGTTTCACCCACCTCACCCGGTTGCTTCCCGTCCAGCTGGAGACTGGCTTCGAGACCCTTGGGCCTGTCCTCGCCGATGAAATGGATCGCCTTGCGCGCGCATGTTTGTCCACGCATGCCGATGTGCACTTCAGCCTGAGCCAGCGAGCTCAGGCATGGACCGCGCGGCGATCTGATCCCGCGTGTGAAGGGAGCTTTGGGCCGGAGGACTTTGGTGTCTGGCTGTCGAATCTGGAGAGCGCCAGAGCGCAGGCGGTGGCCGATTTCGCGAGTGCGCGGGAAGCGTATCTGCAAGCGGTCTTGAATTTCGACCGTGAGCATGCCTGTCTGGTCAGGGCGCGCTCACTGCGGCGCACCGCCGAAACAGGCTTTCGCTTGAACACCCGCAGCGCGCCCGATTTCGCAGATGCCATTCTGGAGGAGAGTGGGCGCAACCTTGCGGTGCTTGTGTGCCAGTCGCAGCGGCAGGCAGCCGGATACCACCTGTACGCGCTCGCGGGTCTGTTGCCCAGGCAGTTCGGATTGATCGAGCCAGCGGCGGGGTTCTGAGACCTCGTTGATCCCATCAAGACAAAGGGCCTTGCTGCGCAGCAGCAAGGCCCTTGATGCGCACGGATGGCGCAATACGCTCAATGCACCGTGACCAGCGGCGTGTTCACATCGGCAGGTGATCTGAACCACAGACCGGCAAAGGCGCTGTAACGCACCATCGAACTCTGACGCACGCGCCGGTCGATCTTCTTTTCGATCACGGGCATCTTGGCGAGCATGTCCACCACGCTGGCGTCCCAGCGAACCACCTTGACGAATGCCGCATAGACCTCCAGGCCAGCGGGGTTCAGACCGACCGATCGCACCATGATGCGGATCTGGTCGGGGCCGAGTCCCAACATCTGAAAGCAGTCCTTGATCATGTCCTGGTAATCATCCGAGATTGAGGAGGGTGTGACTTCGGAGTCGATCTCGTCGGTCGCTGGCAGCTTGACCTCGGTCTTCAAGCCCAGGTGTTTGATGACCTCTTGCGTCAGTGCATGAATCCCCATGATGTGCCTCGCGTGTCTGGTGTTGGTTTGGTGTCCGAAGATGCGTTCACCATGGGATGAAGTATCTGCTTCGGATACCCCTACCCCCAATAATGCATGAGCACTATTTTGCGAATAATGGGTCGATTTCCCCTTGGTATGCAAGACTTCCGGCTTCCTCCGGAAGCGCGGGGGTACGGGGGGATGTACCTGGGGGTTCAGAGGTTGTTGTCGAGGTCGGGCGCTTCTGCCAGTCCCGATTGCATGGCGTAGGCCGCAATCTCCGCGCCGTTGTGCAGGCCCAGCTTGAGCATCACGTTCTGACGGTGCTTGCGCGCGGTGAGCACACTGATGTGCAAGGCATCGGCAATCTCCTGATTGCTGCCGCCCTTGGCGATCATGCGAACGATCTGTTGTTCGCGCTGCGTCAAGGATTGCGAGAGTCCAAATCCGCCGGGGCGCGCGTTGGTGGTGCTGTCCAGGCCCTTCGACACCTGCTGGCTCACGTATTGACGACCTGAGAGCACCGCCTGAATGGCGTCAAGCAGTTCAGACCCCTGCTCGTGCTTGAGAACAAAGCCATCCGCCCCCGCGGCAAACGCATTGGCCACCGAGCCAGGGTAGACGTTGCCGGTGACGATCAACACCTTGGTCTTGGGCGCAACCTTCTTCACCTTGCGAGCCACTTCGATGCCCGAACTGTCACTCAAGGCAAGATCCAGCAGGAGCAGATCGGGCTTGTGAAAGGCCACAAGCATCTCGACTTCGCTGCCCAGCGCGGTCTCGGCCACGAGATCAAATCCGCCTGTGGCCGACAACAACATGTTGATGCCTTGGCGGACCAGCGCATGATCTTCTGCAACGACAACTTTGACCATAGTGGGCATCAGTTAGAGGAAGAAACACCACGCCGTGTGTTCACGGCGCGGGCCTGGGCTGCTTCAGAAGGGAATGTCGTCGTCCATGTCGTCGAAACCGCTGGACTGGCGCGCTGGCGCTGCGGCAGGTGCCTGGCGCGCGGCCGGTGCCGGCGCGCGGGGCGCGGCGGGCGGGCGGGAGTAGCCGCCACCGCTGCCACTGTCCTCGGCTCCACCCATGCCTTCACGGCCGCCGAGCAGCTGCAGTTCGGTGGCGACAATGTCGACGGTGTTTTTCTCGACGCCCGCCTGGTCGGTGTACTTGCCGTACTTGAGGCGGCCTTCCACGTAGATCGGGCGTCCTTTCTTGACGTATTCACCAGCGATCTCGGCCAGCCGGTCGTAGAAGGTGACGCGGTGCCATTGGGTGTCTTCGATCATCTCGCCGCTGTTCTTGTCCTTGCGGCGGCTGGAGGTGGCCACGCTCACGTTGGCCACGGCCTGGCCCGAGGGGAGGTAGCGGATCTCGGGGTCGCGGCCGCAGTTGCCGACGAGGATGACTTTGTTGACGGATGCCATGGTTGATGTCCTGTAGAGAGTGGGGCGGTCCGCGCGGGCCGGCCCGAAAAACGGTCAGTCATTGTGCCGCAACTGACCGCCAGCGTTCGGGGCAAAGCGAAGCGATACCCCCCCAGGGCCTACACTCGCGCCCCATGAAAGGCGAACCGGATTTCCTGCAGAACCTGCGCGACGAAATGGGTGGCGGCAGGCAGTGGCTGGACCGGGCCGTGGTAATTGCCTACGCCGTGCTGGCCGGCCTGGCGGTGGTGGGATTCACGCTGCTGGCAGACGCTGCCATTGATTTGTACGGTCGCATGCGAAGTGCTTGGTGGTGGGCGCCACTGGTCTGGACGCCGGCCCTGACCGCGTTGATCGTCTGGACCATCCGGCGCTGGGCACCCGGCTCGGTGGGATCGGGTGTGCCCCAGGTGCTCACGGCGCTGGCGCCCGAAACCCCGCTGAGTGAGCGCTCGCGCTTCGTCTCGCTCAAGCTGAGTGTGGTCAAGGTGTTCGGGGTGTCGGGGGGACTTCTGGCCGGCCTGTCGGTTGGTCGGCAAGGGCCTTCGGTGCAGGTGGCCGCGGGTGTCATGCTGCACGCCCGGCGATGGCTGTCGCCCGCCTCGGGCATCAGCGACCGGGAATTGCTGGTGGCCGGAGGTGCCGCCGGCATTGCTGCGGCCTTCAACACACCGCTGGGCGGGATCGTGTTTGCCATCGAAGAACTCTCGCGCCGCCTGCAGGACCGCAGCAGCGGCCTGATGCTGGCGGCCATCGTGGTGGCCGGCCTGGTGGCGGTCTCGGCCTTTGGCAACCTGTCCTATTTCGGACGCGTGCGGGCGGACGCCGTCTCGTGGTGGGGTTTGCTGGCGCCGGGTGCGCTGGTGGCATTGGCCTGTGGTTTGCTGGGTGGTCTGCTCTCGCGCTTGATGCTGGCCTCGTTCACGGGGCTGCCCGATCGGTTCTGCGCCTACCGGCGCAAGCGTCCGGTCGCATTTGCCGCGGCCTGCGGTCTGGTGGTGGCGGTGATTGCGGTGGTCAGCGATGGGGCGGCCGTGGGCGTGGGCCACGCGCACACGAAGGCGCTTCTGGACCAGGTTGCAGACCCCGGCGCCGCGCATCAGCCGCTGGTGTTCACGGGCTTGAAGTTCGTGGCGTCTTGGCTGTCGGCCTGGGCCGGTGTGCCGGGCGGCGTTTTCGGGCCGAGCCTGTCGCTGGGCGCCGGCGTGGGGGCCGACGTGGCCTGGCTGCTCAACTCACCCCACGGCGCTGCACTGATCGCGCTGGGCATGTGCGGGTTTCTGGCCGCCGTGACGCAGACGCCCATCACGGCGATGATCATTGTGATGGAGATGACCGACGGCCACAGCATGGTGCTCAGCCTCATGGCCTGCGCGCTGCTGGCCAGCATGGTGTCGCGCATGATCAGCCGCCCGCTCTACAGCACCATGTCGTTGCTGATGATGAGGTCGTTGCGCGATCGCACCGACCCGGGTCCAAAACCCGAACCGCTGGGGCGTTAGGAACGCCGGGCTGGCCGCATCGGCCAGGCCAGCGCCATCCACAGCAACATCAGGCTGGCGCTCACCAAAAAGATTCCGGTGCTGCCCCAGGCCCTGATGACCAGACCGCCGAGGCTGCCGCCAGCAAAGATGCCCAGCGACATCAGCGTGTTGTAGACGCCCAGCGCCGCCCCGCGCTGGCGTGGCTCGGCCAGGCGCGACACCAGGCTGGGCTGGCTGGCCTCTTGCGTGTTGAAGCCCACGAAATACACACACAGCAGCGCGCCCACCGCCCACAACGAGGGTGACTGCAGGTTGAGCCAGAACCCGATCTGGGCCAGCACGATCAGCGCGATGGAACCCAGGTAGACCTGACGGAAGTAGCCCATGCGCTCCAGCCGGAACAGCAATCCACCCATGACCAGCAAGGACGCCAGCACCGCAGGCAGGTACACCTTCCACTGCTCGGCGCTGGCCAGACCCGCCTCCAGCAGCAAGGCCGGCACCGACATCCACATGGCGATCTGCACCGCGTGCAGCACGAACACGCCCAGGTCCACGCGCAGCAGCTCTTTGTCGCCCAGCACCTCGCGCAGGCCGCCCCGGTTCTGCGCGTGTTGCACCGGTGGCTCGGGGGGGACCACCCAGGCCACCACCGCCATGCCAATGGCGGCCAGCAGCGCTGTGAGCGCAAACAGGCCCGCCAGGCCAATGAGGGGCACCAGCAGCGGCGCCAGCACCAGCGACAGCGCGAACATGAGCGCGATGCTGATGCCGACCAGGGCCATGGATTTGGTGCGCACCTCGTCGCGCGTGAGGTCGGCCAGCAAGGCGGTGACGGCGGCCGAGATGGCGCCGGAGCCCTGCAGCGCACGGCCGATCACCAGCCAGACCATGCTGGGCGCCCAGGCGGCGATCAGGCTGCCGACCACGAACAGCGCCAAACCGGCCTGGATCACCGGTTTGCGGCCCAGCCGGTCGGAGGCGATGCCAAACGGCACCTGCAGCAGGGCCTGGGTGAGGCCGTAAATTCCCATGGCCAGGCCGACCAGCGCAGGATCGTCGCCACCGGGATAGGTGTGGGCCTGCAGCACGAACACCGGCAGCACGAGGAACAGGCCCAGCATGCGCAGGGCATAGATCGACGCCAGAGCACCGCTGGTGCGCCGCTCGGTCGGCGTCATGCGCGCGGCCGCCTGTGAAGCGGGGGTATCGGAAGGGGCTGTGCTGAGGGAGGACAAGGCGGCGCCGGGCAAAGCTCATATTGTGCTTGATGGGCCTGCGCGCGCCGGGCAACCCGGCGCGAAAACCCGGGGCGGCTTATCATGCCGGGTTGCCCTGAACACACCCACCGCGCCTTGAACCAGAACCTGCCCCCGGCCCTGAACCTGCCGAGTTTGCCCGGCGCCCATATTCCGGAGACTGTGCCGGTGGAGCCCGACGAACAAGCGCTGTTGAACCGCATCAGTGGTGCGCATCTGCGCCACGCCAGCCCGTTTTTGTCGGTGCGCGGCGCCCGCACGCACAACCTCAAGAACATCGACCTCGACATCCCCAAGCACTCGCTGGTGGTCATCACCGGGTTGTCGGGTTCGGGAAAATCGAGCCTGGCGTTTGACACCTTGTACGCCGAAGGCCAGCGCCGCTACGTGGAAAGCCTCTCGGCCTATGCGCGGCAGTTCCTGCAGCTCATGGACAAGCCCGACGTGGACCTGATCGAAGGCCTGTCGCCGGCGATCGCCATCGAGCAAAAGGCGACGTCCCACAACCCGCGCTCCACCGTGGGCACGGTGACCGAGATCCACGATTACCTGCGCCTGCTGTTCGCCCGGGCCGGCACACCGCACTGCCCCGACCACGACCTGCCGCTGGCCGCGCAAAGCGTGGCGCAGATGGTGGACGCGGTGCTGTCCCTGCCCGAGGGCACGCGCCTGATGATCCTGGCCCCCGTGGCGCGAGAGAAGAAGGGCGAGTTCACCGAGCTGTTTGCCGACATGCAGACACAGGGCTATGTGCGCTTTCGCATCAACCAGACCGTGCTGGACTTCGACGCCCTGCCGGCACTGAAGAAAACCGAGAAGCACAACATCGACGTCGTGATCGACCGCATCAAGGTGCGAACCGATGGTGAAGAAGAAGGCGTGAACCCGCTTCGGCAGCGGCTGGCGGAGAGTTTTGAGGCCGCTTTGCGACTGGCCGACGGCCGGGCGCTGGCGGTGGACATGGACAACGGCGCGGAAACTGCCTTCTCGGCCAAGTTCGCCTGCCCGCTGTGCAGCTACACGGTGGGTGAACTGGAGCCGCGCCTGTTCTCGTTCAACTCGCCCATGGGCGCCTGCCCCACCTGCGACGGCCTGGGCCACACCGAGTTCTTCGACCCGGCGCGTGTTGTCGCGTTTCCCACGCTGAGCCTGGCCAGCGGCGCCATCAAGGGCTGGGACCGGCGCAACGGCTACTACTTCGCCATGATCGAGAGCCTGGCCGCGCACTACAAGTTCGACGCCGAAGGCGCGTGGGACGCGATCAGCGCGCAGGTACAGCAGGCCCTGCTCTACGGCTCGGGCGAAGAAGACATCAAGTTCAGCTACGCGCTCGAATCGGGCGAACGCGCGGGCAAGAAGATCAGCAAGAAGCACCCCTTCGAGGGCATCATCCGCAACTTCGAACGCCGCTACCGCGAGACCGACAGCGCGGCCGTGCGCGAAGAGCTGGCCCGATACCGCGCGGTGCAGCCTTGCCCTGACTGTGGCGGTGCGCGCCTGCGCCGCGAAGCGCGCCATGTGTTCGTGGGCGAAGGCGAGCACAAACAGCCCATCTACAAGATCAGCCACGTCACGCTCGGCGATGCGCTGGCTTATTTCCAGAAGCTGGAGTTGCGCGGCACCAAGGGTGACATCGCCGCGCGCGTGATCAATGAAATCCGCCAGCGCCTGAAGTTCCTGAACGACGTGGGTCTGAACTACCTGAGCCTGGACCGCAGCGCCGACACGCTCTCCGGTGGGGAGGCCCAGCGCATCCGCCTGGCCAGCCAGATCGGCAGTGGCCTGACCGGCGTGATGTACGTGCTCGACGAGCCCAGCATCGGCCTGCACCAGCGCGACAACGACCGCCTGATCGCCACGCTGCAGCACCTGCGCGATCTGGGCAACACCGTGCTGGTGGTCGAGCACGACGAAGACATGATCCGCACCGCCGACCACGTGATCGACATGGGCCCAGGTGCTGGCGTGCACGGGGGAAGTGTGATGGCGCAGGGCACCTGCGCGGCCGTCATGGCCACGCCGGGTTCGCTCACCGGCCAGTACCTCAGCGGTGCGCGCAGCATTGCGGTGCCGGCGCGGCGCACGCCGTGGTTGCCGGTGGTCAAGAGCGCTGCTGCGGCCAAGACAGCCGCCTTCAAGCCGCGCTTCGCCCCCAGCCCCGCCGCCGAACGCCGCGCCGCGCGCGAGGCTGCGCACCAGGCCACGCTGGGCGAACTGCAGGAGATCCGCGTGGTCAACGCCACCGGCCACAACCTCAAGGGCGTGAGCGTGGCGTTTCCGGTGGGGCTGCTCACCTGCGTCACCGGTGTCTCCGGCTCCGGCAAATCCACCCTGGTCAACGACACGCTCTACGCCGCCGTGGCGCGCACGCTCTACCGCTCGCACGACGAACCCGCCGAGCACGAGGCCATTGAAGGCATCGAACATTTCGACAAGGTCATCAACGTCGACCAAAGCCCCATCGGCCGCACGCCGCGCAGCAACCCGGCCACCTACACCGGTCTCTTCACCGGCATCCGCGAACTCATGGCCGAGGTGCCCACTGCGCGTGAGCGCGGCTACGGCCCGGGCCGCTTCAGCTTCAACGTGGCCGGCGGCCGCTGCGAAGCCTGCCAGGGCGACGGCGTGGTGAAGGTCGAGATGCACTTCTTGCCTGATGTGTACGTGCCCTGCGAAGTCTGCAGCGGTCAGCGCTACAACCGCGAAACGCTGGACGTGCAATACAAGGGACGGAACATCGCGCAGATCCTGGACATGACCGTGGAGCAGGCGCACACCTTCTTCACCGCCGTGCCCACGCTGCACCGCAAGCTGCAGACGCTGATGGACGTGGGCCTGACCTACATCCAGCTCGGCCAGAGCGCGACCACGCTCTCGGGCGGCGAGGCGCAACGCGTCAAGCTCGCGCTGGAGCTCAGCAAGCGCGACACCGGCCGCACGCTCTACATCCTGGACGAACCCACCACCGGCCTGCACTTCGCCGACATCGAACTGCTGCTTCAGGTGCTGCACCAGCTGCGCGACGCGGGCAACACCATCGTCGTGATCGAGCACAACCTCGACGTCATCAAGACCGCCGACTGGGTGATCGACATGGGGCCGGAAGGTGGTTCAGGTGGCGGCACGGTGGTGGCGCAAGGCACGCCCGAGACCATTGCGGCGCACGCGGGCAGCCACACCGGGCACTACCTCCAGCGCCTGCTGACGCTGCCTCAAGCCGCGTGAAGCGTCAGTCGTTGCGGTAGGCCAGGCCCACCGAGGCACCCAGGGTGGTGGTGCGGGTGGCGAGCGGGCTGCGCGCCACGGCACCTTGCAGCTGTGACACGTTCAAGCCGCCATAGGCCACCCAGCGCTTGTTGAGCGCGGAGGTGATGCGCCAACCCAGCGAGACGGTGTCAAAGCCCGCGCCCAGGTCGTGGGCCTGCAGGCCCGTGGCCGCAGCTGCGGCGGGCGCGATGCCGTAGTGCGTTTGCCGGAAGGTGCGGTTGGCCCAGCCTGTGCCGATGGAGAGGTCCCAGTGCGTCTGTGGCGAGATGGGGTGGCGGTAATTCAAGCCCGAATCCAGGCGCAGGCCGCCGCCGCGGCCGAGCAGGTCTTGCGATGCGCGCAGCGATGCGCTCCAGCGCGGGCTGAGCGTGACGCCAGCGGTGAAGCGCCCGCGCAGCGTGTCACGGACCCGGGGCAGACCGTCGTACACCGGGTCACCGCGCCAGGAGCGGCCCTCGTCAATGGCCAACGACGTGCTCAGGGAAACCAGGTCGCTGCGCGTGAGCACGGTGCTCACGCCGCTGTCCACCGACTCGCGGCCTTGCGCCAGCAAGGCGCTGGCGCCCGAGGTGGCGAAGCGGAAGCGCCCGAGCTGGAAAGCCCAGATCGGGCGCAGGCTCAGGCGTTGGTCGCTGGTGCCGAAGGGGTCGCGCCCGCTGGAGAGCGAGGCACCGAGCAGGTAGTCCCGGCTGGCTTCGAGGGCCACCGGCTCGGCAGCGCCCGCCGCACCCGACAGCGCCCAGGCCAGCGTGGCCACCGCCTGGATGCCGACCCGGGAGCCTCGCATGGGCGAATGCTCAGAAGCGGCTCAGGTCTTCGATGGCATCGACCACCATGCTGGTGCCCACGGCAATCAGCAGGATGTCGGCCGCCACGCGCACGTATTTGTAGCCCGACGGTGGCACGCCCAGGCGGATCGACACGTCGGCAGGCACCGGGTAATAGACCACGTCGGACGGCAGGCGGTAGCCCTTGCGCCACTTCTTGGCCTGTCCGGGCGGCAGGCAGCCGTTGTTTTTCTTGGCCAGGCCGGGCGGGCAGTTGCCGGCGCGGAATTGCGGCTCGTAGTAATCGCGGGCCGCCACGCGCTGGTTGTCCTGGAAGTAGCCACCGATGTTGATCTGCACGGCGACGTTGCTGGAGGAGCGGTCGCCCGATCCTTGCTGGGTGTAGCGCGGCTGGTCGTCGCGATCGCGTTTACCGCCGCCCTTGCCGCCCTGTTTCTCCCATTTGTCGTGTTTGCCGCCGCCGGCGTGGTCGGGCTTTTCGGCCAGCGCGGGGGAGGCGGCAATGGCCATCACCAGGCTCAGGCCAGCGAAGGCCCATACGGATCTGGACGGATTTTTCATGGTGCAGGTCTCTTGTGTTGTGAGGTCTGGAACAGTCTACTTCGTTGCCTTGCCGCACGACCAGTTACATCTGCTCGGCCGTCGCGGCGCTGGCGCCGGTCATCGACCCGCCGACCGGGTGGCAGACTCGAACCCTCCGCCACTCGCTTTTTTTACCGGGTACTTCCTTGTCTCAAGAAACCGAACTCAAGCTCGACGTGCATCCGCACGACCTGCCCGGCCTGTTGGCGCACCCGCTGCTCAAGGCCGTGGTGCCCCGGCGCGAGCGCCTGTACAACACCTATTTCGACACCTCCACCCTCGCGTTGCGCGCGCAGCGCATGGCCGTGCGCGAGCGCCGTGTGGGCCGCCAGACGCTGCTGACGGTGAAGACCGCCGGGCAGTCGGTGGGGGGCTTGTCGCAGCGCGGTGAGTGGGAGGCGCCCAGCCGACCGGGCGCTTTCGATTTCGCCAGCCTCGTCGAGGACGCAGCCCTGGCCG
The DNA here is from genome assembly GCF_010104355.1 of Hydrogenophaga sp. PBL-H3. NCBI lineage: Bacteria > Pseudomonadati > Pseudomonadota > Betaproteobacteria > Burkholderiales > Comamonadaceae > Hydrogenophaga > Hydrogenophaga sp. PBL-H3. Next base: position 4,060,706 of record NZ_CP044972.1, on the reverse strand, counting down.
AACAACTGGCCAGCGTGGCCTGGCAACTGGTGCCGGTGTTTCGCACCGACTTCACCCGGCGCAGCTGGGTGCTGCAGCACGGGCCCGCGCGGGTCGAGGTGGCGTTGGACCAGGGGTTCATCGCCACCGGCAATGCGCAAGGCAACCACCGCCAGCCCATCCTCGAGCTGGAGCTCGAACTGCTTGACGGCCCGGTGGACGCCCTGCTCGATCTTGCCCACACGCTGGCGCTGGGTCCCCGCGGGCAGGCATCGAGCGCATTGCGTTTGCTGCCAGCCAACCGCAGCAAGGCCGAGCGCGGCTACGCGTTGTTCATGGGGGAGCGGCTGCAGCCGGTGAGAGCGTCGGCGCTGCAGTTGCAGGCGGGCATGCACCCGGTGCAGGCTTTCCGCGCGGCGGCCTTGAGCTGTCTCACTCACTTGCAGGCCAACGAGGCCGGGGTGCTGCATCCCGGCCTGGAGGGCACGCTGCCCGATCCCGAATTCGTGCACCAGGCGCGGGTTGCGCTGCGGCGCCTGCGCACCGGCTTGCGCATCTTTCGCGCACACCTGCCCCGGCGTTTCGCCGCGCACTGGGCCGGTGAATGGAAGGCGCTGACCAACCAGCTGGGCGACGCGCGCAACTGGGACGTGTTCGCCACCGAGTGGTTGCCCGAACTGATGGCCAACGACCCAGGTTCGACCGGGATGGCCGACACCTCGGCGCAGGCGCTGCTGGACTGGGTGCAGGACCAACGGCGAGCGGCCTGGCGTCGCGCGGCCGATGCGCTGGGCAGCCGCGAACACGCGCTGCGCCTGTTGGCTTTCACCCGCGCGGTGCTGTGCCTGCAGCCGGCGGACCGGTCAGCGGGTGACGCCGACACTGGCCATGGGCTGGCGGATTGGGCGCAAGCCACCTTGCGCGAGCGCCATGCCACCTTGCGGGTGCAAGCTCGCGCGGCGCGGCGCATGGGCCCCGAGGGCCGGCACGCCTTGCGCATTGCCTTGAAGAAGTTGCGCTACGCACAGGAGTTTCTGGCCAGCGTGCTGCCCCCGAAGCGCGTGGCGCGCAGCACGGCGGTGCTGGCTGAAGCCCAGGCCTTGCTGGGCCAGCTCAACGACCTCGCCGTTGCACACACCCTGCTCGCCTCGGCGCCGCCGGGACCGGTGTCGGCGCGGGTGGTGGGTTGGCAGCAGGCCCTGCAAGCCCGGCTGGAGGCCGGTCTGAGCGGGTTGCCCGCCATGGAGCGCTCGCTGGAAGAGACCCCCACGCCCTGGGGCTGAGGGGCCGGGCTCTCAGGCGCCGGCGCTGGGCCGAGCGGCCACCTTGTCGCGCCAGGCCTGCAACGCATGCAGGCCCGCATCGGCGGGCTTGAAGCGCATCAGCTTGCCGAATTCCACCGTGCAGAACGCGGTGATGTCGGCGATGGTGAAGCGGTCACCGGCCACCCAGGGCTGGCGCTGCAGCTCGCCGTCGAGCCAGACCGCCGTGTCTGTGGCCTTGGCCAGTTGCGATTGACCGAAGTCGGGAAACTGAGGCTGCTCCAGCGGGGCCAAGCCCGGGTGCGTGTGGCGGATGGCGTTGGCCAGCGGCAGCATCAGGTACCACTCCATGCGCCGGTCGGCCATCTCGATGAAGGCGCGCTCCTGCGCGTCGCGCCCCATCAGGTTGGGCTCGGGGTGCATGCCCTCCAGCCAGGTGCAGATGGCGCGGGTTTCGGTGAGCACGCGGCCGTCGTCGAGCTCCAGCGCGGGCACGCGGGCCAGCGGGCTCTTGGCGAGGTAGGCGGCCTGTTTGTGCTCTTGCGCATTCAGGTCGATGTTGACGAGCTCCAGGCCGGTGATGTTCTTCTCGACGAGGAACATCTGCACCCGCCGGGGATTGGGTGCGCGGGGCGCCACAAACAGCTTCATGGGGCATGGCCCTTCAGGCTCTGGCCCATTTCCACCATGCGGCGGGCTTCTTCGGCGAAGCGCTGGGCACCGGCGTCCCCGTCGCGCGTGAGGTCCACCTTGGACGCCGGGCGCTCGATGCCGCGCTGCACCGCCGGGCGTGCGCGGATCGCATCGCGCCATCGCACCAGGTGCGGCAGGTCGTCCACATCCACGCCCGACCACCGGTGCGTGCGCACCCAGGCCCAGTTGGCGATGTCCGCGATGGAGTAGTCGCCGGCCAGGAATTCATGGTCTTTCAGGCGCTCGTCGAGCACGCGGAACAGGCGCTTGCTCTCGCCCTGGTAGCGGTCAATCACCGACGGGATCTTCTCGGGGAAGTAGCGAAAGAACACGTTGGCCTGGCCCATCATCGGCCCGATGCCACCCATCTGGAACATCAGCCACTGCATCACCAGCGAGCGGCCGCGCACATCGGTGGGCATCAACTGGCCGGTCTTCTCGGCCAGGTAGACCAGGCAGGCGCCGGACTCGAACACCGCAAAGCCGTCGAGTTCGTGGTCGACGATGGCCGGTATGCGACCGTTGGGGTTGATCGTCAGGAAGGCCGGTGTCTTCTGCTCGTTCTTCGAGAGGTCGAGCACCTTCAACGTGTAGGGCAGCCCGAGTTCTTCGAGCGCGATGGACACCTTGTGTCCGTTGGGCGTGGCCGCCGTGTACAGGTCGATCATGCGGACCTCGGTGAGCTGGCAGCCGCCTGCAGTTCGTCGCGGGTCTGGAGCGCCACGCGCCTGGCCGCTGCGGCGAAGTCGTCACCGGCAGAGGCATACAGGATGGCGCGCGACGAGTTCACGATGATCGGCCCGGTGGTCGTGTCGCCCTGCACCCGCAGACCCGCGCGCACGGTGGCCACGGCGTCACCGCCCTGTGCGCCCACGCCGGGAATCAGCAGCGGCAGGGTGGGTGCAATGGACCGCACGCGCTCGATTTCGGTCGGGTAGGTGGCGCCTACCACCAGGCCCAGCTGGCCGTTGAGGTTCCAGGGGCCCTGGGCCAGCCGCGCGACGTGTTCGTAGAGCAGGGGCTCACCGTCGATGGACGCCAGGCGCTGGTTCTGCAGGTCGTCGCCGCCCGGGTTGGAGGTGCGGCACAGCAAAAACGCACCCTTGCCGTGGTACTGCAGGTAGGGCTGCACCGAGTCGAAGCCCATGAAGGGCGAGAGCGTCACAGCGTCGGCGCCGTAGCGCTCGAAGGCCTCGATGGCGTACTGCTGCGCCGTGCTGCCGATGTCACCGCGCTTGGCGTCCAGGATCGTCGGAACGTGCGGCGCGGTGCGGCGCATGTGCTCCATGAGGCGCTCGAGCTGGTCTTCGGCACGGTGGGCGGCGAAGTAGGCGATCTGGGGCTTGAAGGCGATGGCCGTGTCGGCCGTGGCGTCGACGATGGCCGCGCAGAAATCAAAGATGCGGCTGGCGTCGCCCTGGAGCTTCGAGGGGAAGCGCGCGGGGTCCGGGTCGAGGCCCACGCAGAGCAGGGAGCGGTTCTGGCGCTCGGCGCCGCGCAGCATGTCGAGAAAAGTCATGAGGGGATTTTAGGTGCGCGCCTGGTGTGCTGGCCGCATGGCGTACCGGGGAGGGTTCCCACTAAGATCGCCACCCATGCAAGCCCTCTCGCGCCAACAACTCGTCCTACTGGTTCTTTTGACCCTGGTGTGGGGCATCAACTGGCCCATCATGAAACTCGGCGTGACCGGTTTTCCGGCGCTCACCTTCCGCACCATCAGCATGTGGATCGGCTTGCCGGTGCTGGGCCTGGTGCTGGTGTGGCGGCGCGTGCCGTTTCGCATCGGGCGCGAACACTGGCGCGAACTGGCCGTGCTCACGGTCTTCAACATGCTGGTCTGGCACACGCTGGCGGTGCTGGCCATCCAGACCTTGTCCAGCGGCCGTGCAGCCATTCTGGGCTACACCATGCCGGTGTTTTCGGCCATCGTCGGAGCCTGGTGGTTCGGGCAGCGGCTGGGTGCGCGTGCCTGGGGCGGCGTGTGTGCCGCGGCGCTGGGCGTGATGCTGTTGCTGTGGCACGAACTCACCCAGCTCACCGGCAAACCGCTGGGCGTGGCCATGATGCTCATCGCCGCGGCCGCCTGGGCACTGGGCACGCAGATGCTGCGCCGGACCACCTTGCCCCAGCCCACACTGGCCATCTCGTTCTGGATGACGCTCGTCACCACGCTGTGGATGACGGCCGCCGCCGTGTTGTTCGAGAGAGCGGCCTGGGTGGCGCCCACGCCTGCGATCTGGGGCGCGATCGTCTACAACGCGCTGGGTGTGTTCGCCTTTGCGCAGGTGGCCTGGCTCATGATGGCGCGCGACCTGCCGCCAGTGGCGTCCACGCTGTCGGTGATGTTCATTCCGGTGCTGGGCGTGTTCAGCGGCGCCTGGTGGCTGAACGAGGTGTTGCACTGGCAGGACTGGGCTGCCGTGGCATTGATCATGTTGGCCATTGCAAGTGTGCTGTTGCCCCCACGCGCCGCCGCTGCGCGGGTCGCTGCCCCCCGAGGGGGCTGATCCGGCTTGGGGCGGCCCTGCGCCGGACCCGTTGCCCCCACGCGCCACCGCTGCGCGGGTCGCTGCCCCTCGAGGGGGCTGATCCGGCTTGGGGCGGCCCCGATCAGCCTGGCAACTGCGCCATCGCCAGACACAGGTCGGCCCAGGCCTTGCCCTTGTCGGTGGGCGTGCGCAGCAAATAGGCCGGGTGGTAGGTCACGATCACGGGCACGCCTTCGTAGTGGTGCATCTGCCCGCGAAGGCGGCCGATGGGCTCGTTTGTCTTGAGCAGGGCCTGCACGGCGAAGCGGCCCATGGCCACGATCACCTTGGGTTTCACCAGCGCCACCTGGCGCGCCAGGTACGGCTCGCACCGGGCGACTTCGTCGGGCTGCGGGTTGCGGTTGGCGGGCGGGCGGCACTTGAGCACGTTGGCAATGAAGGCGCCCTGTGCGCCAGTGCCGGTGCGGCTGCGGCCCACGGCCTTGAGCATGTTGTCGAGCAACTGGCCGGCGGCACCCACGAAGGGTTCGCCCCGCAGGTCTTCGTTCTCGCCCGGGGCTTCGCCCACCACCATCCAGTCGGCGTGTTCGTCGCCCACGCCAAACACGGTGTTGGTGCGGCCCTGGCACAAACCGCAGGCCTGGCACCCGGCCACGGCTTCGCGCAGGGCGGGCCAGTCCAGCGTGGCCACAGGGCTGACCGGTCTTGCAGCTTCTGGCGGGGTTGTTCGTGCGACGGCGGGTTGGGCGACGGGCGCAGGCGCGGCCGGTGGAGTGGCCAACGCCGCGATGGATGGAGCGGCCGGGGTTGCCGTGCTCTGCAGGGTCACCGCTTGCGTTTTGGGCGCCCACACCCGCACGCCCATTTCGGCCAGCATGGCGCGCTGGCGCGCATCGAGTTCGGGCACGAACGAGGTGTCGGGCGCTTCGCTCACCGGAGGGCCTCCACCGCAGCCGACGCGACCAGATTGAGGCTCATCACCACCGCGTCTTCGCGCTGGAAGTGACCCGCCGGGTAATAGCCCTTGCGCAAGCCCACCTGCGCAAAGCCGTAGCGTTCGTACAGTGCGCGCGCGGGTGCATTGCTCTTGCGCACTTCCAGCCACAGCCATTGCGCGCCTTGCCCGCGCGAACACAGGACCAGCGCGTCGAGCATGAAGCGCGCCCAGCCCTGACGCTGGTGTGTGGTTGCCACGGTGATGTTGAGCAGGTGCACTTCATCCACACCGGGCATGGCCACCATATAGCCCAGCAAGACACGGCCATCGGCGCGCGGTGGACTCACCATGTCGCCCGGCAGGGGCTGGGACAGCAGCAGGATGGCCGGGTAGCCTGCCTTGAGCGAGTCGTGAAAGTGCCGGCGCGACCAGGGGTGGGCGTAGGCCTGCGATTCCACGGCGTGCACCGCGTCCAGGTCGGATTCGAGCATCGGTTCGAACGCGATCTGCCGCTCGGGGCAGGATGCCGTGCGAGATCTCACCAGTGGCTGGGTGGGGGCGGGCCAGAGACCGCTGGCCCAGGCGGGCAGCACGGCTTTCACCGCCGCGTCGGCATGGGTCGGTGAGGTCATGCGCGGGCCTCCGTGGCCAGGCGGATGCGTTCGCGCTCCGCCGTGGTCTGGGCCACCTTGTCCCGCACATACAGGGGCAATGCGTCTTGCGCAGCAACGGTGTGGCCTGCGGCGATCAGACCTGGCGCCAGGCGCAGCAGCGCAGTGGCCGAGGGCAGGGCTGGCAGGCGCTGGCCCGCCAGTGTGGCCAGCGCGGCCGAGTCGAACACGTTGCCGGTGAGCAGCCGCTCGCCCGGGGCCAGGTCTTGCAGGTAGGCCTGCAGGTCGGCCGGGGTGCACAGGCGGGGTGGTGCCAGCGGCACCAGGCCTGCAGGGCCGGCGGCGTGGCAGGCGTACGGCGCCACGTAGATCTCGCCCATGCGGGCATCGAGCAGCGCCACGATCGCCCCCGGCACCGCCTTCCCCGAGTCCACCAGTGCTTGCCGGGCTTCCTCGGCCAGGGCCAGCAGCGTGTCCACCGGCAGCACTGGCAAGCCTGCCGTGCGGGTGAGGCCTTGCACGCCGTAGGCCAGGCCCTGAGCCACCGAGCAGGCGGTGCGCAAGCCGGTGAACGAGCCCGGTCCGCGCCCGAACACCACCGCTGTCAGCGTGTCCAGCGACCAGCCCGCATCGTTCAGCACGCTGCGCACCATGGGCAGCAGCGAGCCCGAGGCCTGGGCGCCGCCGGGGCCGCTGCGCTGCCACAGCGGCGCACCGGGCTCACCCGAACCCAGAGCCACAGAGAGCGCGTCGGTGCTGGTTTCAATGGCCAACAGGCGCAGGGAGGGCGGGGGTGCAATGGGCATCGCAGGATTATCGGCCAGGGTGCCGACCGTCTGGCCGGTGGTCCCCCGGCCCACAGGCGCTCGCCGGGGCCGGGGGTCGCGTTTCATAATGAAATGCATGTCTCTATCCCGCTCCCTGTTCGCCCTGTTGATCCCGGCCCTGCTGACGCTGCCGGCCTGCGCCCAGTTGCCGGGCGACTACGGTGCCCTGCCGCCCACCGTGGTGGCCGCCCTCAAGCGCGCGCAGGTGCCGCCCGGTGCGCTGTCGGCGCTGGTGGTGTCGGTCGACAGCAAGGCCGAAGAGCGCTTGCGTTTTCGCGCCAGCGTGCCGGTGAACCCGGCCTCGGTGATGAAGCTGGTGACCACCTACGCCGCCATCGACCTGCTGGGCGCCGACTACACCTGGAACACCCGCTTCTACACCGACGGCACGATTGACCAGGGTGTGCTGCGCGGCAACCTGTATGTGCGTGGTGACGGCGATCCGAAGTTCGTGCTCGAACGCATCCAGGGCGCTTTCTTTGCGCTGCAGGACAAGGGTGTGCGCGTGGTGCTGGGCGACATCGTGCTCGACCACAGCGCGTTCGAGATCGCCGCTGCCGATCCGGGTGCCTTCGACGGCGAATCCCTGCGTCCGTACAACGCCACGCCCGATGCGCTGCTGGTCAATTTCAAGTCGGTCGTGCTGACCTTCCAGCCTGACGGCGCCAACGGCGTGGCGCGCGTGATCAGCGAGCCGCCCATGGCGGGGCTTGCGATCGACGCCACGGTGCCGCTGGCGCGCGTGGGCACCGGTTGCGGTGACTGGCGCGGCGGACTGCAGGCGCGTTTTGACGACGCCAACAGCATCCGCTTCGAGGGCCGCTACCCGCAGAGTTGTGGTGAGCTCAAATGGCCCGTGGCGTACCAGGACCCGACCAGCTACGCGGCGCGTGCCATGGAGGGTCTGTGGCGCGCCAGCGGCGGCGCCATCACCGGCCATGCCCGAACGGGTGTCACCCCCCTGGGCGCGGCGCTGTTGCACGAAGCCCCGTCGTTGCCGCTCTCGGACATCATCACCGACGTGAACCAGTGGAGCAACAACGTGATGGCCCAGCAGGTGTTCCTCACGCTCGGTCGACTCACACCCACGCCGGCGCCTCAGCCGGTGATGTCCCAGGGCTCCGTGACCGACCGACTCGTGCCCATGCGCCCGGCGCGTTTCGAGCGTTCGCGCGAGGTGCTCGAAAACTGGTGGAGGCGCACCTTCGGCATCCGCAGCGCGGTGCCGGTGATGGACAACGGCTCGGGGCTGTCGCGCGAAGAACGCATCACGCCCGAGGCCCTGGCCAACCTGCTGCGCCACGCCAGCCGCCACCCGCAGGGCGAGCGCTTCGCCAGTTCCCTGTCGATCGCCGGCGTGAACGGCACCGCCGCCCGCATGGCCCGCGCGCCTGGCAGTGCTGCACGCGGTAACGCGCTGCTCAAAACCGGCACGCTCAGGGACGTGACGGGCATTGCCGGCTATGTGAACGCGGTCAATGGCGCGCGTTACGTGGTGGTGGGCTTCGTGAACCACCCCAACGCGCCCGCCGCCCGGCCGGCGCTGGAGGCACTGGTGGAGTGGACCGCGTCACTCCCCGACTGAATGCCGCGTCACCGAAGCTGCATGCCGGCCCGGTCCGTATCATTGAGCCCATGCAACTCGGCGAATTCATCGGCTTTTGCGCCGCTTTCCTCACCACGGCCAGCTTCATCCCGCAAGCCTGGCTCACCTTCAAGTCCCGCGACGTGAGCGGCATTTCCCTGGGCATGTACAGCGCTTTCACGCTCGGCGTGGCGCTCTGGCTGGTCTACGGCCTGACCCTGGGGGCATGGCCGGTGGTGGTGGCCAACACGATCACGCTGGCGCTGGCCCTGTCGATCCTGGTGATGAAGTTGCGCTACGGGCGCAAACGGCGCCACTGAGGTTTCCCGTCCTCAGGCGGCGGCACGCGTCAGGCGGTCGCGCACGCCGTCCCAGGCCGCGTCGGCGGGTGGCGTTTCCACCCAAATCAGGCGCGCACCCGTGGCATCCAGCTCGCGCAGCACGGCAAACAGTTCCTGAGCGCTGCGAGCGGCATCCAGGGGCATGCGGCGCACGGTCACGCCACGCGCGGCCTTGACCGGTGTGCGGGCGTACACCGCGATGTGCCTCGCATCCGATCCCAGCAAGTCCAGCGCGGTCTGCAAGGGTTGGGCGTCCATCAGCCGCACCTTGGCGCGCGGTGCGTAGTGCGATTCGAGCGTGCCCGAGGCGCGCGGCGCGGTCTCGTCGCGCTCGCGCAGCGGTTGCTGGCACACCGCCTCGATCTGCGCGGTGGTGACCATGCCGGGGCGCAGCAGCACCGGGTGCGCGCGCGTGGCGTCGACGATGGTGGACTCGATACCCACCGGGCAGGCACCCCCGTCGAGGATGAGCAGATCGTCATCCGCCAGCGCGGTGAATTCTTCAAAAACGTGGGCGGCGGTGGTCGGGCTCACGCGGCCGAATCGGTTGGCGCTGGGCGCGGCCACGCCGCTCACGCCGCGCGCGGCGGCGGCCGTGAGCAGCGCTTGTGCCACCGGGTGGGCCGGGCAGCGCAGGCCCACCGAGTCCTGACCGCCCGCCGCCACGGCGGCCACACCTTGTCGGCGCGGCAGGATGAGCGTGAGCGGGCCAGGCCAGAAGGCGTTCATGAGCGCAACCGCAAAGGCGGGCACGTCGCGCGCATAGTGGTCAACCCCGGTGCGCCAGCCTTGTGCGCCGGTGCCGGGGGCCAGATGCACGATCAGCGGATGGTCGGCCGGGCGGCCTTTGGCCTCGAAGATGCGGTGCACCGCGGTGGCGTTGTCGGCGTCTGCCGCCAGGCCATACACGGTCTCGGTCGGCATGCCCACCAGCGAGCCCGCAGCCAGGCGCTCTGCCGCGTGTTCCACGGCAGATGCGTCGTCGGCACTCAGCAGCAAGGGCATGGGTGGGTCAGGCGTCCAGCGGCGGCAAGCCCAGCAGGCGCAAGACTTCGGCCGCGGTCTCGCGCACCTGCGCGACGGTGGGCGCGGTGATGTTGAGGTGACCCATCTTGCGGCCGGGGCGGGCGCTGAGCTTGCCGTAGAGATGCAGGTGGGTGCCGGGCAGGGCCAGCACCTGCGCCCAGGGTGGCGACGCACCGCGTTCACTGACGGTGGCGCGCAGGGCGTTGGGCGCAAACCAGAGGTCGCCCAGCAGGTTGACCATGATGGCCGGGCTGTGCTGGCGCGGCGTGGGCAGCGGCAGGCCGGCCAGCGTGCGCACCTGCGCTTCAAACTGAGAAATGTCGCAGGCGTTCTGCGTGTAGTGGCCGCTGTTGTGCGGGCGCGGCGCCATTTCGTTGACGATCAGGTCCACGCCACCGTCGGCCGTGTCGACCAGGAAGTACTCCACGCACAGCACGCCCACGTAGTTGAGGTGCTGGGCCAGTGCTGTCGTGCTGGCTTGCGCGCGTGCGGCCAGGGTGGCGTCCAGAGCGCCCTCGTACACCTCGGTGATGGCCAGGATGCCGTCGTGGTGCGTGTTCTTCTGCACCGGAAAGCTCACGGTGTGGCCGTCGGCACCGCGCGCCACGATCACCGAGCATTCGCCGCGCAGCGGCATGCGCTTTTCCAGCACGCACGGCACTTTTTTCAGGCTGTCCCAGGCCGCGGCGAGTTCTTCGCGGGTGCTCACGCGCACCTGCCCCTTGCCGTCGTAGCCCAGGCGCGAAGTCTTCAATATCCCTGGCAGAAGATCCGCCGGCACGGCGGCCAGGAGTTCGTCGGTGGTGATGGCGGCGTAGGGCGCGGGGAACACGCCACTGACCGGCGCGCACTGCACAAAGTGCGCCTTCTCCTTGATGCGGTCTTGCGCCACCGCCACGCAGGCGGCCGAGGGCGCCACCGGGCGGTGCGCGCCGAGCGTGACCAGCGCGGGTGCCGGCACGTTTTCAAACTCGGTGGTGATGGCCTCGCATCGCTGCATCAGCTGAGCCAGGCCCTGCTCGTCGTCATAGGGCGTCTGGATGTGGAAATGGCTGATGAGGCCGGCCGGGCTGGCGGGATCCGGGTCGAGCACGGCGGTGAAGTAGCCCATGGCCTGGGCGGCCTGCACGAACATGCGCCCGAGCTGGCCGCCGCCCATGACGCCGAGCGTGATCTGCTGGCCGGTGGGCGAGGTGCTGCCGGGAAGAATGGTCTTGAGGCTCATGGGGGTGGTGTCACAGAGGAAGGGTCATGCCGCGAGCGGCGGCGGTCTGCTGGGCGCGAAAGGCTTCGAGCTTCTCGCGCAGCGCAGGGTCTTCGTTGGCGAGCATGGCCACGGCAAACAGCGCTGCGTTGGCCGCGCCCGCCGCGCCGATGGCGAAGGTGGCCACCGGCACGCCCTTGGGCATCTGCACGATGCTGTGCAGCGAGTCCACACCGCTGAGGTGTTTGCTGGCCACCGGAACGCCGAGCACGGGCACCACTGTCTTGGCGGCCAGCATGCCCGGCAGGTGCGCCGCGCCGCCGGCGCCGGCAATGATGCATTTCATGCCTCGGCCGGCCGCGCTCTCGGCGTAGGTGAACATGTCATCGGGCATGCGGTGTGCCGAGACCACGCGGGCGTCGAAGGAAATGCCGAAATCCTGCAGGATCTGCACGGCGTGCTGCATGGTGTCCCAGTCGCTGCTGGAGCCCATGACCACGCCCACCTGGATGGGGTTCATGTTGTGCCTTTGGCCGATGCGCCCTGAAGGGGCGGTGCCCGGTGGCGCGCATGAACAGGCATGGCGCTCTCCGGTAAAGTGTCGATTTTACGGTTCACCCTCATGGCGCCAGCCGCCTCGCACCGCTTCCCCTTCAGACCCTCCCCATGATCAACGTCACCATCGCCAATTTTGAAGCCGAGGTCATCGAAGCTTCGCACCACACGCCCGTGCTGGTCGACTTCTGGGCCCCCTGGTGCGGCCCGTGCAAGGTGATCGGCCCGCTGCTGGAGAAAGTCGAGGCCGCCTACGCCGGGCGCTTCAAGCTGGTCAAGATCGACTCCGACCAGGAGCAGCAACTCGCCGCCGCCTTCGGTATCCGCAGCATCCCCACCTGCGTGTTGCTCATGAACGGCCAGCCGGTCGACGGTTTCATGGGCGCACTGCCCGAAGGCCAGATCAAGGAATTCCTCGACAAGCACCTGCCCGCCGCCAACGAGCTGGAAGCGGTGGCTGATGAAGAGGCGGCGCAGGACGCCATCGCCGAAGGCGACCTGGAAGGTGCGCTGGAGAAGCTGCAGGAGGCCGTGAAAACCGACCCGAACAACGACGATGCGCGCTTCGATCTGATCAAGCTCCTGCTGGAGCTGGGCCTGGACGACGACGCCAAGGTGGCGTTTGCGCCCGTGATCGCCAAGGCCGCTGGCGTGCGCCGGCTCGATTCGCTGCAGCGCTGGATGGCCGCGCGCGACGCGCAGGCCGAGGTGGCCGACCCGCAGGCCCGCGCTGCCGAGTTGCAGGCCGCCATTGCCACCAACAAACGCGACTTTGCATCGCGCTTTGCACTCGCCCAGTTGCTCATGGCGCACAGCCAGTGGGTGCCCGCCATGGACGAACTGCTGGAGATTTTGATGCGCGACAAGGCCTGGAGCGAAGACCTGGCACGCAAGACCTTCATTGCGATCCTCGACATCATCGAGCCACCCAAAGCGAAGGTGGCCGAAGGCCAAGTCCCGCCGCAAGACCCGACGGTGGCGACGTACCGGCGCCGCCTTTCTTCAGTTGTCTTGAGCTGAGGCAACCCCGTTCGTCCCAGGCTCCCCTCTCTCCGTTCGCCCTGAGCCTGTCGAAGGGCTCACCCGCGCACGGTGGCGTGGAAGGGCTTCGACAAGCTCAGCCCGAATAGGGGTTAGCCCAGCCCGAATGGGCGCGGGTTCAGCCCATCAAGCGGGTCAAGGCTTCCTGGTATTTCGCGGCCGTCTTCTCGATCACCTCTTTGGGCAGGCGCGGCGCTGGCGGTGTCTTGTCCCAGGGCTTGCCGCCCACCTGCGCGGTTTCCAGCCAGTCGCGCAGGAACTGCTTGTCGTAGCTCGGCGGGTTCTGGCCCACCACATAACTCTCGGCCGGCCAGTAGCGCGAGCTGTCGGGTGTGAGCACCTCGTCCATGAGCACCAGTTTCCCGGCCTTGTCCAGGCCGAACTCGAACTTGGTGTCGGCAATGATGATGCCCTTCTGGAGCGCCATCTCGGCCGCGGCTTTGTAGAGCGCGATCGACACGTCGCGGATCTGCGCGGCGAGTTCGGGGCCGATCATGGCCACGGTTTGTTCAAACGTGATGTTCTCGTCGTGCTCGCCCATCTCGGCCTTGGCCGCAGGCGTGTAGATCGGCTCGGGCAGTTTTGAGGCGTTTTGCAAACCGGCGGGCAGTTTCACGCCACACACCGCCTGGTTGTCCTGGTATTCCTTCCAGCCGCTGCCGGCGAGGTACCCGCGCACCACGGCTTCGACCGGGATGGGTTTGAGGCGCTGCACCAGCATCGACCGGCCGATGACCTGCGGCGCCTCGGCTGCAGACACCACGCTCTCGGGCGCGTCACCCGTGAGGTGGATCGGGCAGATGTTCAGGCCCTTGGGGCCGAGCTTGTCGAACCAGAACAGCGAGAGCTTGGTGAGCAGCTCGCCCTTGCCGGGAATCGGCTCGCCCATGATCACGTCGAAGGCGCTGATGCGGTCGCTGGCCACCATCAGGATGCGGTCGTCGCCCACGGCGTAGTTGTCGCGCACCTTGCCGCGCGCCAGCAGGGGCAGGGAGGTGAGGGCCGAGGTGTGCAGGGCAGAGGTCATGATCGGATCGGGGGAAAAGCAGGACAAGAAAAAAGCCCGTTGAACAGCCAACGGGCTTTGAACCATTCCGGGGGATTATCGCAAGTTGAGAACCCCGTGGGTGGCGCCTTATTTCGCGGCCAGTCCCAGGCGCTCGATCAGCGTCTTGTCCTTGGCGTAGGTCGTGGCTGCCCATTGCCGGTACTCGTCACCGTTGCGGTACCACATGGCCTGGTTGAGCTGGGCCAGCACCTCCTGGTGCTTGGGTTCGTCCATGGCCTTCTTGAATGCGTCGTGCAGCGTCTTCATGATGGCCGGGTCCATGCCCTTGGGGCCCACCAGGCCGTAGGGCGAGGTCGACACCACGTTGTAACCCAGGTCCTGCGCGGTGGGCACGTCGGGCCAGCGTTTGGTGCGCTGTTCGCCAAAGGTCACCAGCAAGCGCATCTCGCCGCTGTCGACGAACTTGTCCCAGCCGGTGGCGTCGCTCTGGGCCATCACGTGGCCACCCAACAGGGCGGACTGCAGGTCGGCGTTGCCCTTGAACGGCACGTGGATGAACTGCACCTTGGCGTTGTCAGCAACCTCTTCCATGAGCAGGTGCGGGCTGCTGCCGGTGCCGGTGGAGCCGTAGTTGATCGTGCCGGGCTGCTTGCGCGCGGCCTCCACATAGTCCTTGAAGGTCTTGTAGGGCGAGTCGGCCTTCACCGTGAGGCCGAAGGTGTAACCCGAGACGCCGATGATGTAGCTGAAGTCGGTCAGCGGGTTCCAGTTGGTCTTCTGCATGTGCGGCATGCGCAGCATGCCCAGCGGGAACTGGGCGATGGTGTAACCGTCGGGCTTGGCGGTTTGCGCCATGGTGCTCGGGCCAAGAGTGCCGCCGGCACCAGGCTTGTTCTCGATCACGATGGGTTGCCCCAGGTGCTTGGAGGCGAGTTCGGCCAGGGTGCGCAGGTGGCGGTCGGTGGAGCCACCGGCTGGCCACGGGATGATGAGCGTGACCGGGCGGCTGGGGTAGGCCTGGGCTTGTGCGTTGGCCACGCTCCAGGGCGCGACGCCGGCCGCGGCTGTGGCGGTGACCGCGGCGAGCAGCAGCGCGCGGCGGCTGGACAGGGGTGTGGACGGTGTGTTGTTCATGCTTGTCTCCTTCGGGGAAATGCCTGTTGGGCGGTGGTTGCGGCGCATTGCGCCGCGCGGGTGCTCAAGGGGGAGGGGGGGTGGCGTCGCGTGCGGCCTGCTGTTCCTGCAGTTCGCGCCACATCACCTTGCCGCTGCCCGAGCGGGGCAGCGCCTCCACGAATTCCACGACGCGCGGGCTTTTGTAGGCGGCCATGTGGCCGTGCGCCCAGTCGATCACGTCCTGCTCGCTCACCTGTCCGCGGTGTTCGGGTCGCAGCACCACGAGGGCCTTGACGCTCTCGCCGCGGCGCGCATCGCGCACGCCGATCACGCAGGCCTCCTGGATGGCGGGGTGGTGGTACATGAGCGCTTCCACCTCGGCGGGCCAGACCTTGTAGCCGCTCGCGTTGATCATGCGTTTCAAGCGGTCGGTCATGAAGAAGTAGCCGTCTTCGTCCACGTGGCCGAGGTCGCCGGTGCGCAGGAAGCGTTGACCGTCGATGGTGACGAACACGTCTTGCGTGGCCTGCGGGTTGCGCCAGTAGCCCTGCATGATTTGCGGGCCGTGCACCACGATCTCACCGGTTTCGCCAACGGGCAGCCTGGCCAGGGTGTCGGGGTCGACCACGCGCGCGTCCACGTCGAACACCGGCAGGCCCAGGCACTGGCGCTTGGGTCGGTGGGTGGGGTTGATGTGGGTGGCGGCCATGGTTTCTGACATGCCGTAACCCTCGATGTAATCCTGGCCGGTGAGGGCTTTGAGACGCGCGGCCAGCGCCTCGGGCATGGCCGCACCGCCGCCGCGCACGCAGCACAGGCTGGACAGGTCGAAACGCTCCAACTGCGGGTGCGCAAGGAAGTCGATCACCATGGTGGAGATCGCCTGCCACATGGTGACGCGGTAGCGCTGCATGCAGATGGCGGCGGTTTCGCGGTCCCAGCGCGCGAGCACCACGATGGTCGCGCCCACGTACAGCGGTCCGTTCAAGCTGCCCGTGAGGCCGGTGACATGAAAGAACGGCAGCACCGAGAGGCAGACCGCGTCGGTCGAGGTGCCGAACCAGCGCACGCCGCCCACCAGCGTGCTCATCACGCTGCGGTGGGTGTGCATGCAGCCCTTGGGCAGGCCGGTGGTGCCCGAGGTGTAGGGCATGGCGCAGAGGTCGTCGGGGCCGGTGGTGAGCGGCCCGGGGTTCCGTTCAGCTGTGATCGCGTCGGA
This sequence comes from Hydrogenophaga sp. PBL-H3, assembly GCF_010104355.1. Lineage (NCBI taxonomy): Bacteria > Pseudomonadati > Pseudomonadota > Betaproteobacteria > Burkholderiales > Comamonadaceae > Hydrogenophaga > Hydrogenophaga sp. PBL-H3. The sequence goes on along the minus strand of NZ_CP044972.1, from coordinate 4,044,812 downwards.
CCAGGCCACCAGACCGGGTTCGGTCAACGGCTGGCGCGGCGCAGCCACGAAGTCGGGCACCGGCAGGTCGGTGGGCGTGCGCAGGTGGTCGCTGTAGGTGGCCACGATCCCGTGGCGCAGCCCCTCACCTTCGGGTGTCAGCAAGGGGAGCACCTGCGGCAGCAGGTCTTGCGCCACGAAGGCCACCTGCGCGCCGCTGTCGCTGACGCAGTGGCGAAGCTCCTCCGTGCGGTTCATCGGGTTCACCGGCACCACCACCGCACCCGCTCGCAGGATGGCGTAAAACGCCAGCGCCCACTGAGGGCTGTTCTGCATGCACAGCAGCACGCGGTCGCCCGGCTGCACGCCGCAGACCTGCTGCAGGTGGCCGGCGATGTGCTCGGTCTCGCGCAGGAAGGCAGCAAAGGTCAGCACCGAGTCGTAGAACACGATGAAGGGTTTGTCGGGGTAGCGTCGGGCCGACACCTCCAGGTTGTAGAAGACGTGCGTCTGCGGCAGCGTGAGGTGCTGCGGCAGGCCTGGTGGCCAGTGGGCCGGGTGGGGGGACGTCATGCGGGCGGTGTGTTGCGGGCTTCATCATTCCGCCAAGCGGAAAACAGATGACGCGCCAGCAATATACGGCTGTGGTCATGGCTGTGTAAATGCCGATCAGGGAAAGCGAGCATGGGAGATCTTCCAAAATCGCTCCAAAATTCCGACCTGCGGAATATCGGTTGCAGTAAGCGCGCTGCATATTCCGGTCTGCAGAAAAAGGAGCGCAACCATGGGGCGCCATCGCCACACGCCATCCACCCCGCTCACCGAAGCGGACCCGGCCGACGACCGCCGTTTCGTCACCGCGCTGGCACGCGGCCTGACCGTGCTGCGCTGCTTCAGCCCGGCCGACCGCTGGCTGGCGCACCAGGAACTGGCGCGGCGCACCGGCCTGCCGCAGGCCACCGTCTCGCGCCTGACCTTCACGCTCACCAGCCTGGGTTACCTGCGCCACCGCGCGGCCACCGGGGAGTACGCGCTGAGCCCGGCGGTGCTGTCGCTGGGCTTCAGTGTGTTGTCCAACTTCGAGGTCGGGCGCATCGCGCGGCCGTTCATGGAAACGCTGGCCGAGCACACCCAGGCCGCCATTTCGCTGGGGGTGCGGCACGACACCTCGGTGGTCTATGTGGCGCACTGCCGCAGCACGGCGCGCCTCATCCTCGGGCTGGACGTGGGCACGCGCCTGCCGTTTGCCGAGACCGCCATGGGCCGCGCGATCTGGTGTGCGGCCTCGCCGGGCATGCAGGCGGTGGTGGCGCGGCGCCTGCAGGCGCAAGACCCCGAGCGCTGGCCCGAGCGCGAGGCCGGGCTCAAGCGCGCTGAAATCGATTGGGCCGAACGCGGCTACGCGGTGTCCGAGTCGGAGTGGGAGAGCGAGATCGCGGCCATCGGCGTGGGCCTGGACCTGGGCGATGGCCGCGAGCCGCTGGCGCTCACCGTGGGCGGCCCGGCCTCGCGGCTGCAAGGGGCTTTGCTGCACGACGACTTTGGCTCCGCGCTGGTGAAAACGGGGCGCGAGATCGTGGCCGCGATCCAGGCGGCGGGTTGGGAGGATTGAATGAAAAACGCCACCGCGAGGGTGGCGTTTTGAAGGCGGGTCGAGCCGAGACCTGTCAGTGCACGACCTGGGCGAGTTCGCCCTTGGCGTATTTGGCGGCCACCACCTGCAGGCTCTCGCCCTTGATCTTGCCGGCCTGGCCTTCGCAGCCGAACTCGATATAGCGCTGCTTGCAGATCGCCTTGGCGGCTTCGCGCGCGGGCTTGAGCCATTCGCGGGCGTCGAACTTCTCGGGGTTCTCCGCCAGGAACTTGCGCACCGCGGCCGTCATGGCCAGGCGGATGTCGGTGTCGATGTTGATCTTGCGCACGCCGAATTTGATCGCTTTCTGGATCTCTTCGACCGGCACGCCGTAGGTTTCCTTGATCTTGCCGCCGTACTGGTTGATCACCGCCAGCAGGTCTTGCGGCACGGAGCTGGAGCCGTGCATCACCAGGTGGGTGTTGGGCAGGCGGCGGTTGATTTCCTGGATGCGGTCGATCGCCAGGATGTCGCCGGTGGGCTTGCGGGTGAACTTGTAGGCGCCGTGGCTGGTGCCGATGGCAATCGCCAGGGCGTCGAGCTGGGTGCGCTTCACAAAGTCGGCCGCCTGCTCGGGGTCGGTCAGCAGCTGCTCGCGCGTCATCACCGCGTCGGTGCCGTGGCCGTCTTCCTTGTCACCCTGCATGGTCTCCAGGCTGCCCAGGCAACCCAGTTCACCTTCAACAGTGACGCCCAGCTTGTGGGCCATGTCGACCACCTTGCGGGTCACGTCCACGTTGTACTCGTAGCTGGCAATCGTCTTGCCGTCGCCTTCCAGGCTGCCGTCCATCATCACCGAGCTGAAACCCAGGTCGATCGCGCCGCGGCACACGTCCGGGTTCTGGCCGTGGTCCTGGTGCATCACCAGCGGGATGTGGGGGTAGGACTCCACGGCCGCCTGGATCAGGTGCTTGATGAAGGGCTCGCCCGCGTATTTGCGTGCACCGGCGCTGGCCTGCAGGATCACCGGTGCGCCGGCTTCGTGCGCCGCAGCCATGACGGCCTGCACCTGTTCGAGGTTGTTGACGTTGAACGCTGGAATGCCGTAGCCGTGAATGGCGGCGTGGTCGAGCAGTTCGCGCATGGAAACGAGCGCCATGAGAATCCCTTAAATCAGTTGGTAACCGGTCGGTAACTGTGGATTTTAGTCCGCACACCCGGGTCGGTGCCTTCATGTGGGCGTAATGAAGGCGCACCACAGTGCAGGGCAGAAAGGGTGTGCCCATGACCTCCATCGACAACGCGTTGTTCCTCTGGATCAACGCAACCCCTGCCACGCCGCCCGGCCTGATTGCCCTGGCCCGCTGGTGTTCCGAGGTCTTGCCCACCGTGGCCTTGCTGGCGCTGGCGCCCCTCGCGCTGGCGGGGCAGCAGGCGCGCAGACAGGTGATGGGCGCCGCGCTGGCCATGGCGCTGGCCTGGCTGGCGGTGCGTGGTCTCAAAGGGGTGTTCGACATGCCGCGCCCGTTCACCCTGGGGCTGGGTCACCAGTGGATACCGCACGCCGTCACGCCTGCGTTTCCCAGTTATCACGCCACCGTGTCGGCGGCCTGGTCGGCCGGCCTGCTGTTCCATGCCCGCCGCCATCTCCGGGTCTGGATCCTGTTGGCGGGGTGCGTGACCCTGGCCATCGCCTGGAGCCGCGTCTTCCTGGGCGTTCACTTCGTCTCCGACGTGGCCATGGGCCTGGCGCTCGGTGTGTCTTGCGCGCTGGTCGCCCGGCAATGCATGGCGGGCGCTGCGGGCTGGCTCGGCGCCTTCAGGTCGCGCCAGGTCGGTTCAGGAATCCGCTGAAGCGTTCCAGCACGGGCGCCAGACCGCGCAGCGGCGGGGCCATCGCGCCGATCAGCGTGACGTGGTTGACGCGGTCGAACAGCTCCAGTTCCACCGGGGTTCCGCGCTGCTGCAGCGCCTGCGCCATGGCCAGTGTGTTGCGCTGCGGGTTGACCAGCGAGTCGCTTTTGGCGGCCAGGAGCAGCACGCGGTGCTTCAGGCCTGTGCCCGCCGGTGCATGGAAGAGCGGCTGCGAGTTGGCGGGCGTGTCGGGCCAGTTGAAGGCGCGCTGCACCTCGGGAATGCCGATCGGCAGGAAGTCGTAGGGGCCGGCCAACCCGGCCCAGCCGGCGAGCTCGGCCGGCTGCATGGCCACCTCGGCCAGCCAGCGCGCGTCGAGCGCGAGCATGGCCGCGTTGTAAGCGCCCGCGCTGTGGCCGCTCACGAACAGGCGCGAGCGCGAGGCACCCAGGCGCTGCGCGTTGTCGCGCGCCCAGCGCACCGCCTGCGCGCAGTCCTGCAGGAACACCGGGTAGCGCACCTCGGGGCTCAGGCGGTAGTCGGCGATCACGGTGACGATGCCGCGCGAAGCCAACGCCTCGCCCACGAATTTGTAGTCGGCGCGCTCGCCGCTGCTCCAGCTGCCGCCGTAGAAAAACACGGCCATCGGCGCGTCGGGCGTTTTGTCCACCGGCAGGTACACGTCCATGCGCTGGCGCTCGGCATTGCCGTAGGCCTCGTCGCGCAACACCGTGTGGGTGTCTGAAGGCACCGTGGCGTTGATCAGCCGCAGCGGCGAACAGGCCTGCAGCAAAGGCGCCAGGCCCAGCAGGGTGAGCCAGCGGCGGCGGGCTGGTGGCGATGGAGGAACGGGTTGCGGAAAAGTCATCCCAAGGGTACGCAGCCGTTGCGCTCGCAGATTCAACTGGCGCGGCAGATTTTCAGGGTGTTCGTGCCGCCGGGCTGGCCCATGGGCTCGCCCACGGTGATGGCGTACACGTCGCCGCTGTGCACGATGCCGCGCTTCTTGAGGTGGGCCTCGGCGTCGGCCAGCGCGGTGTCGCGGTCGGCGCTGGTGTCCATCAGCAGCGGGCGCACGTTGCGGTAGAGCGTCATGCGGCGCTGGGTCGAGAGGTTGGAGGTGACGGCGTAGATCGGCATGCGCACGTTGTGGCGGCTCATCCACAGGGCGGTCGAGCCGGAGTCGGTCAGCGCCACGATGGCCTTGGCGCCGAGGTGGTGCGCGGTGAACAGCGCGCCCATGGCGATCGACTGGTCGATGCGCTTGAAGGTCTTGCCCTGGAAGTCGGCGCCGAGCTCGCTGTACTCGGCCTTTTCGGCTTCCTGGCAGATGTTGGCCATTTCCTTCACCGTCTCCAGCGGGTACTTGCCAGCGGCCGTCTCGGCGCTCAGCATCACGGCGTCGGTGCCGTCGAGCACCGCGTTGGCCACGTCGCTCACCTCGGCGCGCGTGGGCACCGGGTTGACGATCATCGACTCCATCATCTGGGTGGCGGTGATCACCACCTTGTCCATCTCGCGCGCCATTTTGATCATGTGTTTCTGCAGGCCGGGCACCGCTGCGTTGCCCACCTCCACCGCCAGGTCACCGCGCGCCACCATGATGCCGTCGGACACCTTCAGGATGTTGGCCAGCTCGGGGATGGCCTCGGCGCGCTCGATCTTGGCGATCAGCGCGGGCTTGTGGCCAGTGGCCGCACCGGCCACGTTGCACAGCTGGCGGGCCAGCTCCATGTCGGTCGCATTCTTCGGAAAACTCACCGCCACGTAGTCGGCCATCAGACCCATGGCGGTCTTGATGTCGTCCATGTCCTTGGCGGTCAGCGCCGGCGCGGTGAGGCCGCCGCCCTGCTTGTTGATGCCCTTGTTGTTGGAGAGCTCGCCGCCCAGCTTCACCGTGGTGTGCACGGCCGGGCCCACCACCTTGTCGATGGTCAGCACGATCAGGCCGTCGTTGAGCAGCAGGGTGTCGCCGGCCTTCACGTCGCGCGGCAGTTCCTTGTAGTCCAGGCCCACGCCTTCCAGGTTGCCCAGCTCGGTGCGCGAGGCGTCGAGCACGAATTTTTCACCGGGAACCAGTTCCACCTTGCCCTCGACGAACTTGCCCACGCGGATCTTGGGACCCTGCAGGTCGGCCATGATGCCGACCTCGCGCCCGGCGCGCTGGGCGGCGGCGCGCACCAGCGTGGCGCGGTCGATGTGGTCCTGCGCGGTGCCGTGGGAGAAGTTGAGACGGACCACGTTCACGCCCGCACGGATCATGGCTTCGAGCAAAGCCGGGTCGCTGGAAGCAGGGCCGAGGGTGGCAACGATCTTGGTGGCGCGCACGGGCATGGGATGTGTCTCCTGTCGGTGAATGGCCGGGCTTGAAGGTGCCCGGGTGTAATTTGGTTTCAATTATCTGTGAAACCGGTTACATGCCCGCGACATCCGCGCGTGCTCACAGCCGGCCGGTACCGGGCGGCACCTGGCCGCTGTAGTCCAGGCGCACGAACGTTTCATCAACCACCTGCAAATGCACGCTCGTGCGCCGGAACGACCACTGGCGGTCGATGGTCAGCGACGAGGTGGCGCCACGGCTTTTGGTGCTCATCTCCAGCCCGTAGCGCGAGCGCAGCGAGGTGGTGAGGCGCTGGCCCAACGCGCGTGCCCCGTCCGCCGAACCCGCGTCGGCCAGCAGCGTGATGCGCTGCAGCTGGCCTGCCTTGAACACGAACGACACCTTGAAGCGTGCTCCGGTGAGCTCAAAGGCCGGGATTTCCAGCAGCGCGCCGTCGCGTTGTGACAGCGGATCGATGGGCGTGACCTGCGCCTCAGGCACCAGCGCCCGCACCTCGGCCGGCGTGGCGCCCACGGGCACGCCCTGCCAGAGCGCTTGCGCCGATGCGCCGGCGGACAACAGCAGCCAGAGGGCGCCCATCAGGATGTTTTTCATAGGCCGGTGAGATTCATGGCGGGCGGCAAAGTTGTCTGCCGAGTAGACCAAAGACGGGATCGGTTTGCAGGATTGAATGGGTATCGAAAAATAGTACCTGAAAGAAGATTCTTGTGAACCAGATCAGAATCCCGCGCCCTGTTGGCAGCGAGCGCCCCCACCATCGCGCCACCTCCAACAACCGCAAAGGTTTTTCATGGCCTCGAACCGATTCCCCCTCATCGTGATGCGCGACACCCGCGCCTGGCAACTCCAGGTCTGGGCCTCGTTTGGTGTTGCGGTGTTTCTTTGCGCGACCGGGCTGGCGTATCTGCCGGGTCAGGCGCTGGACCGGGCGTTCATGGTGATGGGTTATGTGTTCTGCCTGTCCACCGTGTTCGTGCTCTCCAAGGCCGTGCGCGACAGCCACCAGGCCGCGCTGTCGGGCGAGGCCGAGACGCCGATGTGGCGCCTGGTGGTGTGGGGCGGCTTTGCCGTGGCCATGGGCCTGACCGGTTGGGGCCTGTTGCGCATGGAGATCAACGACACCTACCGCGCCTACCTGGGTGTGAGCTGGTTGTACCTCGTGACCTCGGCCTTCACGCTGGCCAAGACCCTGCGCGACCGCTTTGAAGCCGACCTGACCGAGGCCCGCGTGCGCGGCGAGATGGCGGGCCGCCAGCAGGCGCTGGGCGAGCGTGCCGCCGCTGTCGAATGAAGCATTTCCTCATCACTTTTTCAAGGAGCTTGAACATGAAATCGGTCCAATTTTCCTGGCGCTCGATCACCGCGGTGGCTGCGCTGTCGCTCGCCCTGTCGGCCAGTCCGGCCCGCGCGCAGAGCGAGGTGTCGGTGGCGCTGTCGGCCTTGCCGGTGGCCTCGGTGGTGGGGGCTGCGTCGGTTGGCGCTGCGGCGGTGAGCGTGGTGCCGGTGGCGTTGTCCGTGGCCGGCGCCACGCTGGTGGTCAGGGCGGTGGAGATCACGGCCAGCGGCACGGTCTATGTGGTGGAGCGGGTGTCGGACGGCGCGCGTGCCAGCGTGCAGGTCTCGGGCCGTGCGGCTTCAGCGGTCTCCATGGGGGTGGGCACGGTGGTGGTGGTCAGCGTGATCGGCACCGGTGTGCTGCTCTCGGCCGCTGGCGAGGTGCTGGCCTTCATCCCCAACGAGCTGGGCCGTGCGCTGTTGCACAACGAACGCATCACGTACTGAGGAGCCGAGCATGACACACCCTTTTCTGAGACTCTGGCTGGCGGTGCTCGCCGCCGTCTGGGCGCTGCTGGTGCCACCCGCCGCACACGCCGGCCGCTCCTGCGAAGCCACACCCCTGACGGCGCGCGCCATCGAGCAGGGCATGAACCTGGCGCTGCGCACCTCGCAGGCGCTGGACGCCGAGCATGCCCGCAGCGGCGCTCGGGTGGTGGTGCTGGCCCGCGCCGGGCAAGACCTGAGCAAATACCAGCTGCGCTATTCGCACCTGGGCTGGGCCTACAAAACAGCCGAGGGTCCCTGGCGCGTGCTGCACAAACTCAACAGCTGCGGCTCCGCCGAGGGCGCGCTGTACCGCCAGGGACTGGGCGAGTTCTTTCTCGATGATCTCTGGCGCTTTGAAGCGGCCTGGATGGTGCCCACGCCCGCGCTGCAGGCGCCGCTGCATGCCCTGCTCACCGACCCGTCACGCAGCACCGCCCTGAACACCCGGGCCTACAACATGCTGAGCTACCCCTGGGCCACGCGCTACCAGCAGTCCAATCAGTGGGCACTGGAAACACTGGCCGCTGCCGCCGAGCCGGGTGTGGGCAGCCGCGAGCAGGCCCAGGCCTGGCTGCGCTTCAAGGGCTACCAGCCCACCACGCTGCAACTGGGCGCGCTCACCCGGCTGGGTGCACGTGTGAGCTCGGCCCACATCGCGTTTGACGACCACCCCAACGAAAAACGTTTTGCCGACCGCATCGAGACGGTGACGGTGGACTCGGTCTTCGTGTGGCTGGAGCGGGCCGGGCTGGGAGGGTCGATGCAGCGGCTGTCACCCTGACCCTGGACCCGATCGCTTCAGTCCGACACAAGACCGGGCACTCGCCAGCCCTTGCTGGCGCAGTCATTGATCATGAATCCTGCCGCGATCGGGCACAGCGACCGGGCCAGATTGGTGGCTGTGCGAACCACCTTGAGGGTTTCCTTGACCGGCGTTTCCGGCAGGAGCCGTTCGAACGACAGTGCGTAGTAGGTCGCGTTCGACAGGGCCTGGATCGATGGCAGCACCTTGAGTGCGAGCCAGTGGTCGGGGTCGGTGTCCGGCGGCGTGGCCAAGGACTCGAAGGTGCTGGCGGTCTGCCAGATGGCGATGCCCATCAGCATCGTGCCGCCGGCCACTGCCTCGAGCATTCCGAAGAAGGTCTTGAACTGTGCCCACAGCGGACTGCTGCTGCCCGCATAGTGGAAGTCCACTGCGTCCTTGCTGCGGTGCAAGATCAGCCCCAGAAACAGGAAGACCACCGCCAGGGTGTAGGGCTGTTTCTGGTCCGCAGGCGCTCTTCTGAGCATCTCGATGGCCCAACCGAAGCTGACCAGCCACGATGCGCAGTCCAGCGCCACCCGCACGCGGATGCGCGTCGCGCCTGCGGGCGGTCCCCAGTTCTCGTTTGCCCACAGCCCGAAATAGCCAAACTTCATCAACCCGGACAGCAGCGTGCTGTAGCCGTACACCAAGGTGTCGATCCGGGGCGCCGCTCCGAGCCCCTGTTCGTCCCCGTCGAGCAGGGTGGCCAGCGTGGTGGCGTTCAAGATCCGCTGCGATATTGCCTCGGGTATGAGGGGTGTGCCCGTGGTGAGTTCACTGCCGATGTGGCCGGCGATCGCGGCCACCAGCGTCATGGCGTCCAGCACGGTGAGGTCCTGGCCCGGGTTGATCCAGTCGCGGTAGAGGGCGCTGAGCACCGGGAGGTAGAGCGGCTGGTCTGCCTGGTTCATCAGCTCGTCCACTGCCGTGCCCATGCCAGGCACCACTTTCTCTGAAAAGGCCTCGGTTGTGTCCAGCAGGGCAGTGCCCAGCAGCGCCAGCACCTCCTTGCCAAGTTCGCCAGGACTGGCGTTGGAGAAGTCTCGCCCGATGGCCCAGGCGGCCAGTGAGTCAGCGTCCTGCTTCAGGCTTGTACCAGCGGCTTCCACCGCTTTCACGAGTGTGTCGAACAGGGGAAAGCTTCCGTCTGCCACCGACGCCGCGCCGCTGAACTGCAGCAGTTGGGTGTTGCCCCACAGCATGTCCGGCCCGTTCGCCGCTGGCTTGACCGGGGAGACGCCGTCGATGTCGCTGGCACCGGGACGGTCGATGCAGTGGCTGCTTTCAGGTGTCGTCGGCGCTGGCGTCTGCAGACATTGGCGGACATGCACAAACATGTCGCCCATGGCCAGCGGAGCCTCATTTCTGATCCAGTCAACAGCGGTCTTCCGGTGAAGACCGACGAGGTGTTTCAGCGTTTTTTGCGTGCGCAGGATGATGGGCCAGTCGAACACCTGACCCAGCCAATTCACCAGATCGTCCAGCGAGATGCCCAGCGATTTCTGCAGCGCCCAGTCGATCAGTTCGACAGCCTGCGAAGCAATGGACAACGTGGCTTTCCACACCAGGTCACCGATGGTCAGAACCAGGTTGGCCAGTCCGTTGGATAGCCACTCCAGTTCCGTGACCACCGTGCTCACCGTGTCGTTCACCAGTGTCCACAGGTAGCTCAGCATGTCGCCCACCGGCGGTAGCCAGCCGGCAGGCGCCAAGGCTTCAGGGGTAGAGAAATCGGCGTGCTCAACGGTGACGCGCCTTCCACACCACTTCAGCCGTGTGCGCGCGAGGATGGTCGCGCCGGCGGCGGGGGTGGTGGTGGCAGCGAGGGTGGCTTCATATGCGCGCAACAGCGGCGCCAGCGCTGTGCTGGCTTCATCACAATGCTCCAGCGGCAAATGGGCGAAGGGCTTGGTGCCGTCGGACGCGCGGGCATCGCGTATGTCCGCGCCGCCGGTGATGCGGGCCAGCCTGGCGGTGACCTTGGTCATGGGGTTGAGCGACTGGCTGGTATGTGCCTGCGTGTTGCTCCAGCGGTGGCTTGCCGCCCGGCTGAGCACGGAGCCGGGTGGGATGTCGGGCACCGGGCCGCTGTCGAGCAGGCTCACGTCGATCATGGCCGCACCCAGGGCGCTGAGCGGTTGCACCAGGTTCACCGCGCCCGCGCCATCGGCCGCGACCACATGGGCCAGCATGGGAGTCAGGTGGGTCGCCACGCCGTTGATCAGTGCGAAGCAGGGCGTCTTGGGACGCAGTGCAACGATTGAACCCACCGCAGGGGCACCGCGCTCATCACGCACCAGGATACGCGTGCTGTAGCTGCTGACCGCATGCCAGCCTTCCAGCAGGTTGTCGTCGGTCAGGGGGAAGCGCGTCCACTGTTCGGACAGGCTGTCCTGCGTGAACAACTCCAGTCCACCGCCTGCGTACGCCACCAACACGTGCAGCGACGTTGGTTCGTCTCGCCCCACGCCGCAGCGGCAGGCGCAGAAAGCGCCCACATCGTCGATCAGGGGGACGGATGCAGCCGCCGGGTCGCGCAGCGAGGTGCCGTTGGTCAGCACGAGTTGAGCCGGCTTGTCTCCGGGGCCATCGGGGCGCATCCGCTCCAGGCGCCCGATCTGGTTCCCTGCGGGGTCCAGCGGCACCACCCGGACAGCGCCACTGGCCGGGAGCAGACCCGCAACGCTGCAGGGCAGGCCGGTTGCCCGGCGGCCGTCCAGCACCTCGAACATGGTGATGGTGGCATTGCCGTAACCGTCACCTTCCTGGGTGAACAGGAATGACGCGCCTCCCAGATCGGTGTCGAGCACGGTCTGGATATGACACAGGCCAGGGGGCCAGGACAGGGTCGAATCGACGGCGCGCACCGGCCATGACAGGGGCCGCCCGTGGGGTGCGCTGTGCGGCAGCATCAAACTCACCGAGTACCAGCCTTGTGATTCCTGGAACGTGGCCATGATCGCGCCATCTTCCAGCGTTGGCGTTTCGATGCGTGTGCCCACCGCCGCAGCCAGAACGAAGCGGCTCGGTCCACCCAAGGGATTGCCGCCGGGCTGGGGAAGCGGATCAAGACCGGTGCAAACCTGTCCGCTGCTGTCGGTCGACACGCGAAACATTTCCCACGACAACGGTGTAGTGCAGGACCCGGTGATCAGTCGTCGCACCGCCAAAGGCATCACGCCCAGCCGCACCACTGCGAGTGGATGGCTGTGGGGAAAGTCCAGCGGCTTCGCCGAGGGGAACAACAACCGCCACGCCTCGGGGCTCGCTTCGGCGGAGATAGCGGGCCAGTAGAACAGCGCACGCACGCCGTCGGGCTGCTCAGTGACCAACGCGAGGTCGATCGTGCCGTCGTTGCGACCCTGTCCAACGTTGCCGATGACGTCGAAGTCGATCACGGTGGCGGGCTTGCTGCCGTCCAGCGACACGGTGATCGGCAGCCAGCGGACGAAACCCTCCTCGGTGGACAGCCAGACGGTCAGGTGCTGCTCCGCACCCAGGGTGAAGGCGATCACGCTGTGGTCGCTGGCGGCCACCATCTCGACGCGCGAACACGCCTCTCGCGAGGTGTGGCCGGGCAGGTACTGGGGCATGAGCTGGGTGTCGAGCTGAAGGTTCATTGGATTCCATGGTTCGCGACCACTCATCTGCGCGAGATAGGCCTGCTCCCTGTGGGCGGGACGGTAGGCACATGGAATGACGAACCCGTGACCCCTGCCAATGCATTAGGGGTGCATGTGGGGTCTTTCGATCAGGTGTTCATGGTGCCTGGCGAAGCTCTGCCCGCACCAGCGGCCACAGAGCCCACAGCCCCAGCGCCGGGCCGATCGCCAGCCAGGGCAGCAGTGCGCCCAGCGCGACCGTCTCGGCCAGTGACACAAACAGCAGGATGCTCACGATGGAGATCGCGAAGCCGATGCTGTTGGTCAGCGTGAGCACGCTGCCCACGGCCTGGGGTGGAGCGTTGCGCGCGGTGAGGGTGGAGAACTGCGGCGAGTCGCCCGAGACGGTGATGCCCCAGAGCACCAGCCACGCAAAGAACCCTGCGGTGGGTGCGTCGATCATCCATGGCGCGGCCAGGCAACACAGACCGCTGGTGGCCAGCTGAGAGCCGGCCACGCGCGCGCTGCCCCAGCGCTGCGCCACCCAGCCCCCGCCAGCGCAGCCGATCACGCCGGCCCCGAGCACAAAAAAGGCCGCCCACGACAGCGCGGCGCCCTGCAGCCGCGTGGCCAGCACCAGCGGCACCATCACCCACATGGTGTAGAGCTCCCACATGTGGCCGAAGTAGCCGAGCACCGAGCTGCGCACGCGCGCATCGGTCCACAGCGTGGCCAGTGCGCGCCACTGCAACACCGTCACGCGGGCCTGCGCGCCCGGTGGGTCGGTTGTGCCGAAAAACAGCAGCAGGCCGCCGGCCGCGGCCAGCGCGGCCACGCCGAGCATGAGCGTGGGCCAGGGCAGGGTGCCGCTGAGTGCGCGCAGCGCATGCGCGCTGGCCGAGCCCAGCACCAGCGCGCCGATCAGCAAGCCGAGCGCGCCGCCCAGGCCGCGCGTGTACCACTGCGCCGCGATCTTCATGCCCACCGGGTAGATGCCCGCGAGGAAGAAACCGGTGGCAAAGCGCCAGGCCAGCAGTGCCGTGTGGTCGCGCACCATCCACCAGGCGCCCACGGTGCAGGCCGCGCCCGCCAGCGCGCACACCAGGAACACGCGGCGTGGCGCAAAACGGTCGGCAATGGCCAGCAGTGCAAACACCAGCGTGCCGGCGATGAAGCCGAACTGCAGCGCCGAGGTGAGCGTGCCCACCGCGCTGGTGGGCCAGCCCAGTTCGCGCTGCAGATCGGGCATGACCGCGTTGACCGCGAACCACAGCGAGGTGCCCATGAACTGGGCGAGCACCAGGATGGGCAGGATGTGGCGCGGAACGGGGTGCTGGGACATGGCACCACTCTAGGGGCAAAGGTGCGGGCGTGCTGTCACGGTGCAGACGCCAGCTGCGCCGGCCGGTCGCGCCGAATCGGCGGCAGTGCTCAGTGCCCGGCGAGCACGCCAGCCAGTGTGGCGGTGTCCACATTGCCGCCGCACAAGGTGGTGCCCACCACTTGTCCACGAAGCGAAGCACGCTCCTGCCACGCGGCGGCAAAGCTGGCCGCCCCCGCGCCTTCGGCCACGTTGTGCGTGTCGGCGAACAGCGCCCTCATGGCCTCGGCCACGGCGGTGTCGGTGACCTGCACGATGTGGTCGAGGTGCGGCGCGAGCACATCGAGCGCGGCCTGGTCGGCCACGCGGCAGGCCATGCCGTCGGCGAGCATGGTCGTCACGGGGGCAGCCACCACGCGGCCGGCGGCCAGCGAGTCGGCGTAGGTGGTGGCGTGCGCGCTGACCACACCCACAACGCGCACCTTGTGACCCAGCGCGAGCTTGGCCGCGATGGCAGAACACGCGCCCGAGCCCTGACCCACCGGCACATACACCACGTCCAGTTGGGGCACGGCGCGAAAGAACTCCCACCAGGCGGTGCTCACGCCACGCAGCAGGTCGGCGTGAAAACTCGGCACCATGTGCGCGCCGCGCTCGGCGGCCAGGGCCATGGCGTGTTCGCGGCTTTCCTGGAAGTCGTCGCCGTGTTCGATCAGGCTCGCACCCAGGGCGCGCATGGCGGCGTTTTTCTCCACCGAATTGCCACGCGGCACGACGATGGTGCAGGCCACACCGTGCATGCGCGCCGCCCAGCCGATGCTCTGGCCGTGGTTGCCGCGCGTGGCGCTCATCACCTCGCGGGGCAGTTCGCCACGCTGCTGGAGCTGGTCGAAGTAGGTGAGGCCGCCGCGGATCTTGAACGCGCCCACCGGCGTGTGGTTCTCGTGTTTCACCCAGCAGTCGGTGCCCAGGCGCGCGCTCAGCGTGGCCCAGCGGTACTGAGGTGTGGCCTGGAACGAGCGGTACACCACTTCGGCGGCGGCTTCGATGTCGGCAAGGCAGGGCAGGGAGGTGTTCATGGGGGTGACATCAGGGTGAGGCGGCCGCGGGCCGGGGTGTCGAGTTCGGCAGTGAGGCCGGCGGGGCCTTCGTGGCCGTCCATCACGCTCATGTCGTCCAGGCCCAGCGCCTGCAGCGCCGCGCGCAGGCCGGCCGCCCCGGCGTGCCGCAGACGCAACTGGCGCAGGGCGATGCCGCTTGCCGGCATGTGTTGCGTCGGGTGCGCCGAGCCCCACTGGATGAGGGTGGGCAGCACACCGTTGAACAGCCGCTGGCCATCGTCGCGCACGCTGATGCGCCACTGCAGCAGGCCGTGCGGTGTTTCGCGCGAGGCGCTCACTACAGGCCCGCGCTGGATGCCGATGGCCTGCAGGGCGAGCAACGCGGCGTCGATGTCGGGCACGCTGGCGACCCAGTGCACGAGCTGAGGCCCGTCCTGCGCCAGCCGGGCTTGCAGGGCAGGGCTGTCGAGGTCGAACCAGCGCTTGAGCCCGGCCGCCCGCGCGGGGGTGGCCTTCGGGTCGATGGCGATGATCTCCAGGTACGGCGCCTGGTGGCTGCCGTCGTCGAGCTTGAGCAATCGGTTGTGCGTGCCGAACAAGGGGTGCTCGCCGCCCGGGCCGGGCGCGGTGCCCAACGTGGCTTCGCACCAGGCCACGCCTTCTTCGAGTGTGCGAGCGGCCACCACAAGGTGGTCGATGCGCGGCGTCACACCGTGACCCGACCGCTGATGCAGGTGACCGACGCGCCGCCGACCCAGATCGTGCCGTCGGCGTCGCGCTCGATGTGCACCCGCCCGGCGCGCCCCATGGCCGTGCCTTGCGCGGCCACGTAGCGCTCGGGTGCCAGGCCCGCGCCGATCAGCCACTGCGCCACCGCCGCGTTCAGGCTGCCGGTCACCGGGTCTTCGCTCACGGTGTCCTGGGTGTGGAAGAAGGCGCGCACTTCAAACGCGGTGTCCGCGCCGGCGGGCTGCGGCGCGACCACGCCGATATCCAGGCCGGCGAGCACAGTGGCGTTCGGCTTCAGGGCCAGCACCTGGGCTGCGGTGCGCAGCATCACACCGCGCCAGGGTGGGCCGTTTTCACACCAGGCGTGCGCCACGATGTCGCTGCGCGGGATGCCCAGGCCGCGCGCGATCAGCGTCACGTCGGCCTCTTCGAGCGGACCGCTGCGGCGCAAGGGTGGTGCCGCGAAAGCGAGCCGGGCACCGTCGCGCTTGATCGGCACCAGACCCACACCACATTCCTGCACCACGTGTTCACCGCGCGGCTGCCCCCCGGCTTGCAACCACGCGTGGCAGGTGCCCAGCGTGGGGTGGCCGGCAAACGGCAGCTCGCGCCCCGGGCAGAAGATGCGCACGCGGTAATCGGCTTCTGCGTTCGTGGGGGGCAGCACAAAGGTGCACTCCGAGAGGTTGGTCCAGTCGGTGAACCGCTGCATGGCCTCGGTGGACAGGCCGTTGCCATCGAGCACCACCGCCAGCGGATTGCCGAGGTAGGGCGTGTCGGTGAACACGTCAACTTGTTGAAACGGGCGTTGGGTCATGGGGCGTCTTCAGATTCAGGACAAGGGCAGGTCGAGCACGCCACGGCTGGCGGGCAATGCCAGCCAGCCGGCGTACCAGCGCTCCAGGTGTGGCCAGGCCGGGCGCGGCTGCGGCAGACCCCACCAGCGGTGCACCTCACAGGCGATCGGGATGTCGGCCATGCCGAGCGCGTCGCCGGCCATGAAGGCGTGGCGCGACAGGTGCTCGTCGAGCAGCGCAAACAGCGGTTCGGTGGCGGCCACCGATTGCGCGATCACGCTGGCGTTGCGCTGGTCGGGCGCCACGCGTATCCACTGCTTGAAGCCGGGGCTGCCCGCCGGGTTGAGCGTGGTCTGCTGCCAGTCCATCCAGCGTTCGGCGTTGAAGCGTTGCTGCAGGTCCGAGGGGTAGAGCTTGTTTGCGCGTGCACACAAGTAACGCACGATCGCGTTCGATTCCCAGAGCGTGAAGTCGCCGTCCTGCAGCAGCGGCACCAGGCCGTTGGGGTTGAGCGCGCGGTAGCCGGGCGTGTCCACCACGCCATAGGCCAGGCCCGCGTCGCTGCGTGGCAGTTCTATGTCGAGCACCTGCGCGCACAGCACCACCTTGCGCACGTTGATCGAGCTCAGGCGGCCCCACAGCTGCAGCATGGGGTCAGGCCTGCTGCTGTACGCGGATGGCCTGGGCCAGCGCGGCGATGCCGATGCGGATCTGCTCCACGCTGGCGGTGACAAAACTCAGGCGCAGCGTGCGGGCGTCGGGAACGCTGGCGTAGAAGGCGGCGCCGGGCACGAAGGCCACGCCCTTGTCCACCGCGCGCGGCAGCAGGTCGATCGCGCTCATGCCCTCGGGCAGGCGCACCCAGAGAAACATGCCGCCGTCGGGCGAATTCCACTGCACGTCCAGCCCGGCCATCTCGGCCGTGAGGCTCTCCAGCATCGCGCCGCACTGGCTCTTGTAGAGCGCGCGGATGGTGGGCACGTGGCGGTCCAGGAAACCGTCCTTGATCACCTCGGACACCATGCGCTGGTTGAAGCCGGGGCTGTGCAGGTCGGCCGCCTGCTTGGCCTGCAGCAGCTTGGGGTACACGGCCTTGGGCGCGACGATGAACCCCAGCCGCAGGCCTGGTGCGAGCACCTTGGAGAACGAGCCGAGGTAGATGCAGCCTTCGGGGTTGCGCGCGGTGAGTGGCAGCGGGGGCGGCGCGTCGAACCAGAGGTCGCCATACGGGTTGTCTTCCACGATCGGCAGGCCGAGCGCGGCGGCGCGTTCCACCAGCGCGGCGCGGCGCGCCTCGCTCATGCTGCGCCCGGTGGGGTTCTGGAAATTGGGCAACACGTAGAGGAAACGCGCGCGGTCCGCGCCGCTGCCTGTGCGGCGCTCAAAGTCGTCCACATCGATGCCTTCGGCGTCGCTGGCCACGGCTTCGATCCGCGGCTCCATCGGCGTGAAGGCCTGCAGCGCGCCGAGGTAGGTGGGCGTTTCCACCAGCACGCGGCTGTCGGTGTCGATCAGCACCTTGGCCACCAGGTCCAGACCCTGCTGGCTGCCGGTGGTGATGAGCACCTGCGCCGGGTCCACCGCCCAGGGCAGTTGCGCGGCCACCGCCTCGCGCAGCGGCGCATAGCCTTCGCTGGCGGCGTACTGCAGCGCGGCCTGGCCGTCTTCGCGCAGCACCTTGGCGCAGGCCTCGGCAAAGGCGCTCACCGGGAAGGTCTTGGGCGAGGGCAGGCCACCGGCGAAACTGATGATGCCGGGCTTCTCGGTGACCTTGAGGATCTCGCGGATCACCGAGGGGTTCATGCGCTCGGCGCGGCGCGCGAGCGTCCAGGCATTCGGGGTGGACGATGGCATGGGAAGGTCGTTGGGCTTCATGGGGTTCTCCGTTCAAATCCGTTCGGGTGGTGGCGGCGCGATGGCGTGTACCGGCATTCTCTTGCCGATGAAGACGGTGGCGATCACGGCCGCTGCAAAACCCAGCGTGACCGCGTCGAGCTGTTCACCGAGCAGCGGCACGGCAAACAGCATGCCGAGGAAAGGCTGCACCAGCTGCACTTGGCTCACGCGCACCGTGCCACCCAGCGCCAGGCCGCGGTACCACGCAAAGAAGCCCAGCCACATCGAGAACACGGCTGTGTAGGCAAAGCCCCACCAGGCCGAGTCCTGCAGCGCCGCCTGCGGGCGGGTCACCACGGCGGCGGGCAGGGTGAGCGGCAGTGCGATCACCAGGGCCCAGCAGATCACGTGTTCGGCGCGCATGCGCTGCGACAGGCGCGCACCGTAGCCGTAGCCCACGGCGGCGCACAGCATGGCCGCGAGCAGCAGCGCGTCGGCCGGGTGGATGCTCAGGCCGGCGCTGCCCGAGCGCAGCACCGCAAAACCCACCACCAGCGCGCTGCCCAGCGCCGCGCACAGCCAGAAACCGGTGGACGGGCGCTGGCGGTGCAGCAGCGCGCCCACCGCCGCGGTGGCCAGCGGCAGCACGCCCACGATCACGCTCGCGTGCACCGCTTCCACGTAGCGCATGGCCACCGAGGTGAACAACGGGAAGCCGAACACCACGCCGGCAGCGGTGATGGCCAGCGGCAGCAGGTCGGTGCGCCGGGGCAGTGGCGCGCGTGTGGCCAGCAGGAACGCGATCGACAGCAGCGCCGCCACCACGGCCCGGCCGAGCGCGACGAACACGCCCGACATCTGGGGTGTGTCCACCGTGCCCACGGCCAGCCGGGTCATGGGCAGCGTGAGCGCAAAGATCGTCACGCCCAGCAGGCCGAGCAGCAGGCCTTTGTTGGCGGGCAGTTCGATCCAGCGCGGGGTGGCGAGGGCTTGCGTGGTCATACCGTGAGCATCCAGAGGGCCGTGGCCACCAGCACGGTGGCCAGCAAGCGGTTGAACCAGACCAGCCGCCGCCCTTGCGTGAGCCACTCGCGCAGCAGCGAGCCGGCCACCGCGTAGGTGAAGTTGCTGGTGAAGGCGAAGATCACCATCACCCCACAGATGATGGCCAGCCGCTCGCCGGGGTTGGTGGCGGGTTGCCCGCTGGCGTTCACGACCCAGCCCGCGGTCAGCGTGAGCGCCAGCATCCAGGCCTTGATGTTGAGGAACTGCAGGCCCACGCCTTGCGCGAACGTGACGTTGAGCCGCGAAGTATCGACATCAGACAGCTTCGCGGCGCCGGCCAGCTTCCACGCCAACCACAGCATGTAGACCACGCCCAGCAGCTTCACGCCCCAGCGCAGCGCCGGCACACCCAGCACCAGCGCACCCAGGCCGAGCCCGCAGGCCAGCATGAGCAGTGTCCAGCCGGTGGGCACGGCGAAGCAGAAGCGCAGCGCGCGCCGCAGGCCCAGGTTGGCCGCCAGCGCCGTGGACAGCGTGGTGTTCGGCCCCGGCGAAAAACTCATCGCGGTGCAGAACAGCAGCAGGGCGGTCAACTCGGTGGCACTCATGGGCTATTGCGGTGTGGGCTTGTCAATGCGGGAGGTTCAATGTAATCTTTCGCGCCAATACACGATCAGTACAGTTGGCCAGCGCAGTTGTGAAGCTGTATTGGTCGCCGCAACAGTACAGACCCGCCCGGAAGGATGCGCCCGCCATGCTGATGAAGACCTCCGCACAATCCCTGACTGAGCAACTCGCGGTTCGCTTCGCCGACCGCATCCGCAGCCGCTTGCTGGCGCCTGGTGCACGCCTGCCCTCGGTGCGCCAGTGCGCCGAGCAGCACGGCGTGAGCCCGTCCACCGTGGTGGCGGCCTACGACCAGTTGCTGGCGCAAGGCCTGGTGCAGGCGCGCAAGAACCGCGGGTTTTTCGTGCGCGAGATGCCCACGCCGCGCGGCGACGGCGCGGCAGCCGAAGCGAAGTCCGCCACGCGCGCCGGCGCAGGCGCATCGCCCATCAACGCCACAGCGCTGATCCGCGGCATGTTCCACAAGGTCAGCAACAAGCCGCACCCCGGCATGGGCGTGTTCCCGCCCGACTGGCTGGAATCCACCTTCATGCCGGCCGCGGTGCGCAAGGTCACCAGCACGCGCGCGCTGCAAGATTTTTCGCTCCAGTACGGCGAGCCGCTGGGCGACAGCAGCCTGCGCCGCGTGCTGTCGCAGAAGCTCGCCACGCTCAACATCCACGCCAATGCCGACCACATCATCACCACCGTGGGCGCCACGCACGCGCTGGACATCGTGAGCCGCACCCTGCTGCGCGCGGGCGACCCGGTGATGGTGGAGGAGCCCGGCTGGGCGGTGGAGTTCGCGCGCCTGGCCGCGCTGGGCATGCGCATCCTGCCGGTGCCGCGCCGGGCCGACGGACCCGACCTGGACGTGATGGCGAAGTACTGCGAAGTGCACAAACCCAAGCTCTATGTGAGCGTGAGCGTATTCCACAATCCCACGGGTTATTGCCTCTCGCCTGGCAGTGCGCACCGCCTGCTCCAGCTGGCCAACCAGCACAACTTTCACATCGTCGAGGACGACACCTACAGCCACATCGCACCCGAGCACGCCACCCGGCTGAGCGCGATCGATGGCCTGCAGCGCACCATTTACGTGAGCGGGTTCGCCAAAATCCTGGCGCCCAACTGGCGCATCGGCTACCTCGCCGCGCCGACCGATCTGGTGGAGCCGCTTCTCGACACCAAGCTGCTCA
This sequence comes from Hydrogenophaga sp. PBL-H3, assembly GCF_010104355.1. NCBI lineage: Bacteria > Pseudomonadati > Pseudomonadota > Betaproteobacteria > Burkholderiales > Comamonadaceae > Hydrogenophaga > Hydrogenophaga sp. PBL-H3. Next base: position 4,024,280 of record NZ_CP044972.1, on the reverse strand, counting down.
GCACGCTCACCACGCCCGCGCTGCTGGAGAAAGCCTTGGCGCTGTGCATCGAGCAGGGCCAGCTGCGCCGCCACGCCGAGCGCATCCGCACCCGGCTGGATGCCGCGCGCGCGCGCAGCGTGAAGCTGGCACTGGCCGCGGGCTGCACGTTTGCTGCCGAGCCGGTGGGCCTGTTCGGCTGGGTCGACACCGGTGTGGACACCGACGCACTGGCGCAGCGCATGCTCGACGAGGGTTACCTGATCGCGCCAGGCGCCCTGTTCCACGCGGCCCGCGCGCCCAGCACACTGATGCGCATCAATTTCGCCACCACGCAGGACGCCGCTTTCTGGCGCGTGTTCACGCGCCTGACCCGAGACGCCAACTAGCCAGCCGCCGGGCCGCGGACCACGCGCAGCGGGGGAGCGTGGGGGCCGTAAGACCTCAGTACACCGTGGCTGGAGGCTCGGTGCTGCCGAACAGGTCGCTGCCCCCTGCATGGAGCAGCCGGGCGAGGATGCGGTCGATCTGGCGCGCTTCGGTCCGCATCAACGGCAATGCCCGGCCAAACAGGCTCCAGTCACCCGCCCGTGCCGCCAGCTCCAGCCCTTTGGCCAGCCGTGCGCCGCGCTCGGCCGTCATGCTGCCCAATGAACCCTTGAGCCCGTGGGCGTGCGCCACCGCGGCGGCGGCGTCCTGGGCCTCCAGGGCGCGCTGCATGTCGGCCAGCCTGGAGACGAGGTCGCTGCGCATGGCCAGCGCCAGCTGCCGCAGGGTTTCTTCATCGCCGTCCAGGCGCCTGCGCAGCTTGTCCACGTCCAGGGCTTCGGGCGAGGCCGCGGGGCGTTTGACGGCCGCAGCCACAGGTGGCGACTCGCTGGTTGCCACAGCGGCACCATGCCCGGACTCCAGCAACGCCAGCACCCGGTCCATTTCCTGCATCAAGGCCTGTGGGCTCACCGGTTTGGGTGTGTAGCCGTCCATGCCGGCGGCCAGGCAGGCCTGGCGGTCGCCCGGCATGGCGTTGGCCGTCACGGCCACGATCGGGGTGCGCTTGAGGCGCCGCTTGACCTCGGTCTCACGGATCATCTGCGTGGCCTGCAGGCCGCTCATGCCCGGCATCTGCACGTCCATCAACACGATGTCGATGCCGCCTTGTTCCCACTGCGCCACGGCCTGTGCGCCACCGCGCGCCACGCGCACGATGCAGCCCAGGCGCAGCAGCAGCTGGCGCAGCATCAGTTCATTGACCGGGTTGTCTTCGGCCAGCAGCACCACCATGCCGGCATAGCGCTGGCCGGCATCGACGATCTGCAGCAGTTCCCTGGACGCGCCCATGGGTCCTTCGCCCGTCGCCGATGCTGTCTGCAGCGGCAACGTGAGCGTGAAGGTGCTGCCCTGCCCGAGTTCGCTTTGCAGCTCGATCTCGCCGCCCATCAGACGGGCCAACTGGGCGCAAATGGCCAAGCCCAGACCACTGCCGCCGTGGCGACGTGCGGTGGACGCATCGGCCTGGGTAAAGGCGTCGAAGATCGATTCCTGTTGCTTGCGGGCGATGCCCACTCCGCTGTCCTGGACCCTCAGCTGCAGCAGGCCTGTCGCTTGCCCCGCGGCTCTGGTCGAAGATGCGGAAACATCGATGCGCCCATTGCGGGGCGTGAACTTGATCGCGTTGGAGAGCAGGTTGCCGATCACCTGCCCCAGTCGGCCCGGGTCTCCCATCACCCACTGCGGCAGATCTGGGTGCAGCACGAGCTGGAAGGCCAGGGGTTTGGCCCGGGCCTGCTCGGCGTGAGGGCCTGCCGCTTCCCGCAGCGCGCGGTGCAGGTCGAAGCGCGTGTGTTCGATCTCAAGCTTGCCCGCCTCGATGCGGGAGAGATCCAGGATATCGTTGAGCAGCGCCAGCAGAGCCTGAGCCGAACTGTCCATGAGCGAGAGCCAGTTCGCCTGCTCTGCATTCAGGGGTGAGTCCATGAGCATTCGCGTGAGGCCCATCAGCGCGTTGAGCGGCGTGCGCACCTCGTGGCTGATGTTGGCCAGAAACTCGCTCTTCGCCCGACTGCCCTGCTCGGCCAGTTCGCGCGCCCGAGCGCTGTCCTGTTCGATGCGTTTGCGCTCACCAATGTCGGCCAGCGTGCCCATCAGCCGCAACGGCTTGCCCTTCGCGTCGTGCTCGGCCACCATGCCGTGGGTCTCCACCCATGTCCAGCCGGAGGCAGAGCGCACCCGGTGCTGCACCACGGCGCGCTGGTCGCGGCCTTCGAGCAGTCCGGTGAAGGCCGCTTGCAGCGAGGCCGCGTCTTCCGGGTGCATGCGCGACTGCAGATCGGGCACCGCCCAGTAGGCGTCCATGGCGATGTCGCCGATCAACTCACCCCAACGCGCCGTGAGAAACACCTTCTGGGCCGGCAACTGCCAGTCCCACAAGGCCAGGCCAGCGGCTTCCACCGCCATCTGCAAGCGGTCGCGGGTTTCGTCCAGCGCCTCTTCGGCGAGCAGGCGGCTGTTGGATTCGCGATGCACCGAGCTGCGCAACCGGTCGAGCTCCCGGTTCTGACGTTCCACTTCGCCCAGCAGCTGCAGGGTGCGCGCCTTCTCCTGCCCAAGCTCGTTGAGCGTGCGCTGCAGATCCAGAGCCAGGCGGTCAGGTGTCATGAGTCATTGTGGGTTTTATGCTGCTTACGCTCACACCAGCATGTGCATCAGCTTCCGCCCAGCACCTCCCAGCGCTCCATTGCACGAAGCCATTCGGCCTCGATATCGGCATGCCGTGCGCCAAGTTGAGCTGCCCGGGCAGGATCGGTATTGAACAGTTGGCCGCCGCCCAGCTCGCTGTCGACGCTTGCTTGCTCGGCTTCCAGCGCAGCGATGCGCGCCGGCAAGGCGTCGAACTCGCGTTGCTCCTTGTAGCTGAGCTTCTTCTTGTTGGCGGTGGCCGCAGGAGCGATTGCCGGCGCCGCTGCAGCCGCGGGCTTCACTGGTGGCGGTGCAGATTGCGCGTCGCGCTCGCGTTGCAGGGCCTCCGAGCGGGCCGACTGCGTGAGCCAGTCCTGCACGTCGCCCACGTACTCACGCCAGCGGCCATCACCCTCAAAGACCAGCGTGCTTGTGACCACGTTGTCCAGGAAGCGCCGGTCGTGGCTCACCAGGAACACCGTGCCTTCGTATTGCTGCAGCAAATCCTCCAGCAACTCCAGCGTGTCGATGTCCAGATCGTTGGTGGGCTCGTCCAGCACCAGCACGTTGGCCGGGCGCGCAAAGAGGCGGGCCAGCAACAGGCGGTTGCGTTCGCCCCCCGAAAGCGTGCGCACTGGCGCATTGGCCCGAGCCGGAGAAAACAGGAAGTCGCTCAGATAGCTCTTCACATGCGTGCGCTTGTTGCCGATCTCGATCCACTCGCTACCCGGACTGATGAAATCCTCCAGCGTGGCGTCCAGGTCCAGCTGGTCGCGCATCTGGTCGAAGTACGCCACGCTGATCTTGCTGCCCTGGCGCACCGAGCCACTGGTGGGCACGAGTTCACCCAGGATGATCTTGAGCAGGGTGGTCTTGCCCGCGCCGTTGGGGCCGATCAGGCCGATCTTGTCGCCGCGCAGGATGGTGGCCGAGAAATCACGGATGACCGTGCGCAAGCCGCCGTCGACCGCCTTGAACGATTGCGTCACTTTCTCCAGTTCGGCCACGATCTTGCCGCTGGCGCTGCCGCTGGCCACCTCCAGCTTCACGCTGCCCAAGGCATCACGGCGTTGCGCACGCTGCTCACGCAGGCGCTCCAGCCGGGTGATGCGCCCCTGCGCGCGCGTGCGTCGCGCCTCCACGCCCTTGCGGATCCAAACCTCTTCCTGGGCCAGCAGCTTGTCGGCGCGTGCGCTGATCACCGCCTCCTGCGCCATCTGCTCTTCCTTCAGGATCTGGTACTGCGCAAAGTTGCCGGGGTAGCTCAGCAGCCGGCCGCGGTCCAGCTCCACCATGCGCGTGGCCACCCGGTCCAGAAAAGCGCGGTCGTGGCTGATCGTCACCAGACTGCCCTTGTATTCCAGCATCAGGTCTTCCAGCCACGTGATGCTGTCCAGATCCAGGTGGTTGGTTGGCTCATCGAGCAGCAGCACGTCGGGGCGGCTCACCAGCGCTTGCGCCAGCGCAACACGCTTCTTGTTCCCTCCCGACAATTCCCCCACCTTCACCGCACCGTCCAGATGCAGGCGGTGCAGCGTCTCCTCGACCCGCTGCTCCCAGTTCCAGGCGTCCAGCGCCTCGATGCGGTTCTGCAGCGCATCAAGATCAAGACCGTCAGCGCCGCT